>CBDUST010000006.1:0-37549 GCA_965369945.1 uncultured bacterium
TTAAGCTCGGTTAAGGGTCGTTAGCGCGAGCGCGGCAACTTTAGCGCGCGCCACGCTTGCCGTTTACAGATCTCGCACGTGAAAATCCTTCATAGCATGCGCCAATCAACGATCGACTGAATTTTGGTTCGTTCATATTTTCATAGATAGCGCGCACAGATTTGTCCGCTCGCCCCAGCCTTTGAGCTACTGGTGACTCCGCAGCGAATTGATATAGACTCCCTGAGCTGATGTCCCGACGAAAAAGACGAAAGAGACGAAGACGAAGAGTGATCGTGACCTTGGCGGTGCTTACGCTCGTGTTGGCAGCGGCAGTGGTGGTGTGGGAACTGTCGTGGCAGAAGCCGGACTGGTGGGCGCCGCCGGAGGCGGGTGATGAGCGGGTGGCGGAGGTGGCCCAGCAGATTGAATACAGCCTGATCGAGCAAGCCCACACGGTGCGAGCCGAGGACGAGCTGTGGTCCGTTCGGGTCCACGATCGCCACATCAACGCCTGGCTGGCATCGCGACTTCCATCCTGGTTGGCCCACTCACAGGAGCTGGATTGGCCGGGCGGGTTCGGCCAGCCGCAGGTGCGATTCGAGCCGGGCGGCGTGACTGTGGCGATCGAGCTGGCTGGGAATGGACGGCAGCGATTCGTGGCCGTGCGATTGGTGCCGACGATAGCGGCGGATCAATTGCGGCTGGTGGTGGACCAAGTCTCGCTTGGGAAGCTGACGTTGCCTGGCAAGCCAATTGGTGAAGTGATGGCCCGGCTCAAAGAAGCCGCACCGAGTGGATTCGTCGACGATCCGGATATTCAGGTGGCAATGCAATGGCTGCTTGAGGGGCGATCGCTCGATCCGGTGGCGCGGCTGGCCGACGGTCGGACCGTTCGCCTTGTGGCGGTTCTCTGTGAGGAAGGGGCGGTGGTGATGCGATGCAGGACGATCAGCGGGTCAGCTTCCGCAGACGTTTCCAGCCAAAAAGCAGAAAAACAGGACTAGGTCTGCCCCCACAGGCGACCCAGTCCTGTCATTTGCCAGAGGCACGTTGTGTTCCCACGCTTCTTGGCAAGCGCCACCATACCACAGGTCGAAGCGATCGCCAAACGAAAACCGGCAAAACATGCCCGAAAGCTGCCGCTGGTGAATCACCCGCTGGACGCAGCCCCGGGCAACGTGATCCGGGTTGGCCCGGGCTCAGTTGGGGTGGATACAGTGCCCGGCATCCGTGAGGCGGCCGCCGTCGAAGGTCGGGTCGAGTGAGGGCAGCGTGGGCGAGATTCGTAGAGAGTGGTTGGACTGGTCGGGCCCGGCTCTGCCGTTGGCAGCGAGTTGGCTGATCGAACAGGTTCAGCGAGGCGAAGCGAGGCTGTGCGATCTGAGCAAGGTCGTATGCGTGTTGCCCGGACAACGGGCTGGACGCCTACTCTTGGCGCAACTACTGGAGCATTGTGAAACTACACGACTGAGGCTCGTACCACCCCAAGTCCATACGCCGGGCCAGATGGTCGACCTGCTCGCGCCGCATCGAGAAGTGGCCACGGCCACGAACTTCGAGCAGGTCTTGGCATGGATCAAGGCTCTTCGCACGGCTGGACCGGAAGCGCTTGGCCCGCTCGTGCCCCATCCGCCGGTCGAGAGCGCCTTCCTCGATTGGCACCACCTCGCTCAAACGATCGACCGACTCCAGGAAGAATTGGCCGGCGATGAACTTTCGTTCGCTGACGTCGCCAAGCAGGCTCAGACCATGAGCATGTGGGGTGAAGCAGAGCGATGGGAAGCGTTGCAGGAACTCCACGCCGCGTACTGCAGCGCGCTATCCGATGCCGGCTTAGTCGATCGTCACGAAGCAAGGGCCGATGCAGTCAAACACACAGCTGGGTCCAACGATCGGCTCATCGTCTTGATCGGCGTACTCGACCTGAACGCTGTGCAACGGGCGGTGCTGAACTGGCTCGCCGATCCGATCACCGCGTTGATCCACGCCCCGCAAGAACTCGCCGATCATTTCGACGAATTCGGATGTGTGCAGCCGGCAGTTTGGGAACGAACGACGATCGATATCGACGACGATCAGATCGTCCTGGCGGACCGTCCAGCCGATCAGGCCCAAGCTGCGCTGCGGGCAATTGCAGACCATAACGGCCGGTACGCAGCCCAAGACCTCACGATCGGTCTGGGCGATGAATCACAGGTTCCGGTGCTCGCCCAGGCTGGTCGTTGGGCGGGTGTCATACTTCATAATCCGACTGGGGAACCACTGAGCCGCAGCGCTCCATTTCGATTATGGCAGGCCGGGGCGGACTGGCTCGCGGAGCGACGATTCGCGCATTTGGCCGCACTGCTGCGACACCCCGATCTTGAGCGTTGGCTTACGGCAAGAAACGGTAACGCGACCACAACCGCGATCGAGTGTTGGCAGACTATCCTCGACGATTACTTTGGCGAATACCTCCAAGGGAAGTGCACCGGCAAATGGCTAGGCTCCGCAGATCAGCAGCGACAGCTTTCGATCGCCTACAGCGCGGTGAATGAACTGTTCTCGCCGCTGAGCGATGCGGCGCCGCGCTGCTTGGCTCACTGGTGCAAAGGTGCGCTGGATGTCCTAAGCACGGTATACGTCAACGACGAAAAGAATTCACAAGAACAAGAAGATGCTGCCCTCATTGATGCCTCTTCAGCACTTCGAGATGTGTGTGCAGATCTCGCCTCAACGGCGTCGCAGTTGTGTCCGGAGATCGATGGATCAACGGCGCTGCGTCTGTTGTTGGCCCAGGCTGGGGCGCGGCGAATACCGCAGGATCCAAGCCGCGGTCAAATCGAAATGCTGGGTTGGTTGGAACTGCATCTGGATACCGCGCCCGCGCTCATCGTGACCGGATTCACCGAAGGCTGCGTTCCTCACTCGCTCACCGCCGATGCGTTTCTGCCCGATGCGCTGCGTCGAGCGATGGGGATGACTGACAACACGCGCCGCTACGCGCGTGATGCGTACATCCTCAAGGCGCTGCTGAACAGTCGACAAGATGTGACCATCATTCTTAATCGGCGCACCGATGATGATGAGCCGTTGGCGCCGAGCCGACTGCTTCTGGCCTGCCCACGTTCGAAGCTGGCCCAGCGTGTTCAGACGCTGTGTGGTGAACACGAAACGCAGCCTTGGGCGCCTCCGATCGGCGTCGATGCACCGGCTGAGTGTTCGCGTTTCGATACCCCCCAGCTTCCGACCGATCTCACCGTGCCTGACTCGATACCAGTGACATGGTTCAAGGAATATCTGCTGTGCCCCTATCGATTCGCGCTCAAAAGGCTCATGAAACTCACCGGGCGAGCGGACGACGCTGCTGAATTGGATGCCCGACAGTTCGGCAGCTTGGCGCATCAGGTACTGCGAATGTTCGGTGAGGACCGTGACGTTGCCGATTGCGATGACCCTGCGCGCATCGCTGCGTTCCTTGCGTCGACGCTTCAAGACTTGGTGAAGCAACGCTATGGCGACCATCCGATGCCGGCCGTGCAAGTGCAAATGTCACGGCTTCGCCAACGCTTGGAACGATTCGCTGAATATCAGGCCCAGCGTCGAGCGGACGGTTGGAAAATCGACCGATGCGAATACAAACTGCCGTCGTCTAGCGTGTTGGATACTCCGGGTGAGGAACCGATGCGGATCACCGGGCGGATCGATCGAATCGATCGACATGAAAAGACCAACGAGTGGTGCATCATCGACTACAAGACAAGCGAGTCGGCGAAGGAGCCGGACAAGACTCACCGCGGGACAAACTTCTTCGGCGGCGAATGGGTTGACGTGCAGTTGCCCCTGTATCAACACCTCGCTGCGCAGCACGGCATCGATGGCGAGGTCAGTCTTGCATACTTCACGATGCCCAAAGACCCCGCTGGAGTCGAGGTGCGACCCGCCCTGTGGAACGAGACACAGCTGGAAGAGGCCATCGAGACGGCCCGAATGGTTCTCACGAAGATTCGCCAAGGCGCTTTTGAGATGAACCATGATCTGCGCAACTCATACGATGACTTTCCGCGGATTTGCCAAACCACCGCGTACGCCACCGAAGCGCAAGGCGGCGAGGACACATGAGCACCGCACCACCGCTCGATCATGTGCGCATCCTTGCCTCGGCCGGTTCAGGTAAGACGTATCAGATCATCACGCGCTACTTGCGATTGCTTCGGGGCGCTCGACCGGTCAGTTCGATTCTTGCGACAACCTTCACGCGCGCTGCCGCTGGAGATATACGAAGGAAACTGCTGCACACGGTCGCTGAAGCTGCGTTGAACGAAAGGGCCCGCAAGAAGCTCGCCGAGCGACTCGATGGGTCACCGCTCTCCAGCGACGACGTGCTCAAACTGCTCTTTGAACTCACCGACAATCTGCACGAGTTGCAAGTTCGCACGCTCGACAGTTTCAACGGCTCCATTGTCCGATCGTTCGCGTTGGAGCTGGGAATCGCTCCAGGTAGTGATGTCGTCGATGAAGACAAGATCGCGCACCTTCGAGCTGAGGCGATTCGCCTGATGCTCGACGAACGTGATCCGCAGACACTCGTCGATCTTCTGCGATCGTTGACGCAGGGTGCTTCGGATCGTTCTGTGATGGCAGCGATTGATGGAACGCTTGGCCAGCTTTATGACCTGTATCGAGAAGCGGAGTACGAGGCGTGGGAATGTGTGCCTAAACTTCCGGGCAAGCTGACTCCGCCCAAACTTGCCGAGGCGGTGGATGCGCTTCAATGCTACGAAATGCTGGAAACAGACAAACGGTTCCACAACGCTTGGCATAAGGATTTAGCGCAGGCTCGCGCTCACGATTGGCCGAGCTTCATCGACGGTGGACTCGCAACGAAGATCGCAAGCGGCGACAACACCTATTTCAAGAAAGCGATCGAACCGCAGCTCATCGCGATCTATCAACCACTCACAGATCACGCCAAGGCGGTCATCGTCGGATGGCTTCGTAAAAAGAATACTGCGTCCCGCGACTTGCTGAAGCTGTATCACAATTACTACGAGCAGGTCAAACATCGGGCCGGCGCGATGACCTTCGACGACGTCACGGCCGCGATGCGCCGCGCGGATGACATTGGTGAAATGGAGGCCATCTGTTTTCGGCTCGACGCCACGCTGCGCCATTTATTGCTGGATGAGTTTCAGGATACGAGTATTTCGCAGTGGCGCGGACTTGAACCGATCGTACGGGAAATGTTGAGCTGGGAGGCTCCGGAGCGCACGTTCCTATGCGTGGGTGATGCGAAACAGTCGATTTATAGTTGGCGCGGGGCAGCGCCGGTAGTGTTGGAGGAATTGCACACCCTGCTGATGGGTCCGGATGGACGCAGCGCGATCCGTGATGAGACACTTCAAAAGAGCTATCGATCCGCTCCGGCCATTATCAATGTGGTCAATGCTGTATTCGGCTCGTTGGCTTCGAACGAGGCGCTCATTGATCATCGGGGGGTCGTCGCAAAGTGGTGCGATGGTTTTGAGTTGCACAGCACCGATAAGACGAGCTTGTCGGGGTATGCTGAGCTTCTCATTGCGCCGCGAGCTGAGAAGGGAACAAGCCAGGAAGTCGTTCGCTTGAAATATGCTGCGGATTTCGTCGCGAAGCTGCACCGGCGTAACCCGCAACTCAGCATTGCGGTGTTGACCCGCAAGAACAAAGTTGTGGCGAGACTTCGTTTCGAGCTTGGCTCCAGCGGCCACAACATTCCGGTGGGCGGGCGAGGTCGTGGAACACTCACGGATGCACCGGCGGTCAATACGGTGCTTGACCTTTTGCAACTGGCGGATCATCCGGACGATACGACGGCGGCGTTTAACGTGGCCGCATCACCGCTTGCAGCGCTTGTGCAATTGCATCGAGATCACGGCGAGAAACAGCGCCGCGCAATCGCCGCGAAAGTGCGCCGGCAGTTACTTGATAATGGATATACCGCCACGATTGGGTCGTGGGTTGGTGCGTTGGCAGCTTCTTGTGATCAGCGCGATCTATCTCGCCTCAATCAACTTGTCGATTTGTCCCGGCAGTTTGAGGATCGCAGCACACTTCGGCCGGGGGATTTTGTACGGTTTGTGCAGCGCGTGACCGTCGAAGAAACTCGCCCCGCCCCGGTGCAGGTGATGACCATCCACCAATCAAAGGGGCTTGAGTTCGACATTGTCGTGCTCGCGGATCTGGAAGCGTCCGTGACCGGCCCGACTACGCCGGCCGTGGTGTACGAGCGCGACCGTGAGACCGGCCCGATTACGCGCATTTGTTGTTACGTTAAGGAAGAGGTTCGTGCGTTCGTGCCGGAGTTGGAATCGATGTTCGATCGACATCGCCAACGGACGGTCCGAGAGACTTTGTCGCTGCTGTATGTGGCGATCACGCGCGCCAAGCAAGGGCTGCACATCATCATCGACCCGCCTCGTGAGAAATCCAAGACGATCCCCAAGAGTTTGGCCAGCGTGTTGCGCTGTGCGCTTGTAGAGGCAGCGATCGAACCTGAGCAGTGCGCGTTTTCTGAGGGAGACCCCAATTGGCTCGACAACGTGGAGTCTAAACCGGCCGCGACCGATGAGATCGCGGCGAAGATCGTTCAACTGAAACTCGCACCATCAACGGGCGTCGCGCCTGGATCAATCGCGAGCCCATCAGCCTTGGCGGAAACAACCGTGGCCTCCGCGCTTCGACTTCCGAATGACGAGGCGATCGACCGTGGAAAGGCGCTGCACGCCATGCTCGAGCAGATTGAATGGATCGAGGATTGGCAACCAAATGAGGCTGTGCTCAAATCGATCGCTCAGCGTACTGCGCCGCGCCGCACCGGCAACTGGGTCCAGCAGCAGGTCCAGACGTTCCTGCAAATCGTGCAACAACCGACTTTGCGCAAGGCATTGTCACAAGGCGGACGTGACCCCGAGCAATCGAGGTTGTACCGCGAACACCCGTTCGCTCGCCTCACCAATAGCGCTGTGCAGCGAGGTTTCATCGATCGTCTTGAAGTCGAGTTCGCCGACGGCCAACCACAGCGCGCGATCGTGATTGACTTCAAGACGGATGACATCACGTCGGACCAAGCCCAAGGGACGGCCGAAAAGTACCGCCCTCAATTGGCCGTCTACCGGGAAGCGGCCGCATCGTTGCTCGGCCTGGCGCCGGAGCAAGTCAAGATGATGGTGCTGTTTGTTGGAATCGACGAGGCGATCGAGCTGACCTAACCATCGACGACGCTTCGGCGTCACGTCGTTGAGTGGTTTGTGATAGGATTGGCGAATTCACCGATACTCAGTACCGACGGGATACATCATCCATGCCGACGATCACGATCAATGAAAAGACCTGCGAGTTTGAGCCCGGGGAAATGATCTTGCAGGTCGCACTCGATAACGAGATCGAGATTCCTCATTACTGCTACCACCCGGGGTTGTCGATCGTTGCGAATTGTCGGATTTGCCTTGCAGAGGTTTGGGCGCCGAATCCGCGCAACGACAACAAACTGGAGCCGATCCCCAAACTCCTGCCGACGTGTCAGACTGCGGCGGGTGATGGGCAAGTCGTGTATACCGACAGCCCCAAGTCGATCGCCAATCAAAAGGCGGTGATGGAGTATCTGCTGATCAACCATCCGGTCGATTGCCCGGTGTGTGATCAAGCGGGCGAGTGTTACTTGCAGGATTATTCCTATCAATACGGCCGTGGTGTGTCGCGCTTCCAAGAGCAGAAGATCAAGCAGCCGAAGAAAGACCTGGGCCCGCATGTGCTGCTGTATGCGGACCGGTGCATTATGTGTACGCGCTGTGTGCGGTTTGCGCAGGAGGTTTCGGGCACGAGTGAGCTTCTTGTGCAAGGCCGGGGCGCGAGCGAGCAAATTGATGTGTTCCCAGGCATACCGCTTGATAATGAACTAAGCGCCAATGTGATCGACATCTGCCCGGTGGGTGCGCTGCTTGATAAAGACTTTCTGTTTCAGCAGCGTGTGTGGTTTCTCAAGAGCACGCCGTCGATCGACGGTTTGACGTGCTCGGGCGACAACATTTGGCTTGAGCACAACCAGGGGAAGATTTACCGCATCAAGCCGCGCACGAACATGGACGTCAACAAGTGGTGGATCACGGATGAGGTGCGCTACGGCTGGAAGTTTGTACACGATGAGAGTCGGTTGACGGTGCCGGCGATTCGTGGAGAAGACCAGTACGATCAAACCGAAGCGGCGCTCGCCTACGAATCGGCGTACGCCAAGACGAACGAGTTGCTACGCGGGGCGAAGCATTTGGCGGTGATAATCAGCCCGATGCTCACGTGCGAAGATGCATATTTGTTGGCTCGTTACGCTATGGAGCATGATGCGGAGGTGACGTTCAGCATCGGGCCGATTCCGACGTCGGGCAAAGACAAGACATTCCCCGGTGGATACACCATCTACGCAGAGAAGGCGCCTAACGCGCGAGGCGTACGGCGGGTCCTGGACGAATTCGCCGCCAACGTGCTTGATTACGAGGCATTCCTCGGTCGGCTGCGAACCGATACGAACATCGATGCACTGCTTCTCACCGGCAACTATTCCAGCGATTGGGTGACGAAAGATCTCACGCAAGCGATCGATTCAATGCCCGGCCGAAGCGTGATCCTCATTGATACGCTACCGACGGCGCTGCTCGATCGCGCGGACGTACTCATTCCGGGGGCGACGTGGACGGAGAAGGCTGGCACGTTTGTGAACGTGAACAACCGGTTGCAGGCGTTTGAGCGTGCGATTCAGCCAATTGATTATTGCAAGTCTGAAGCGCAGATCGCGCTGGATCTCGAGGCGGATCGAACCGGTGAACAGCCGCAGGTGTATGACGCAGCCCAGACACGGCGCACGATGGCTGATGTCCACGATCTAAGTGAGTTTGTCAACGATGTGCATCTGCCGGCGCAAGCGCAGCCTGTAGACTCCGACATGGAAGTTGTCGAGCTATAGCGTTTGGCCGTTGGGCTTGACCCAACGATCAGTGCATCAGAATGGCGGACGAAACATCCAAAGGAACGCGCCGAAGCAGATCAGCGCGGCGACGGTTCCGGTCACAGCCGCTGCACCGGCGACAGGAACGACGAACTTCGTCGCATCGCGGGCTTGGTTTTCTTGCGGATAGCGCATCGCTTGGATGACGCTGAAGGCGATACACGGCGCTGCGATCAATCCGCCGTACAGTGGAGACAACAACGCAGCTGCCATCCCCGCACCGATCTTGCTGGGATCATCCATGTTACTGAGCATGGCCACGAGCCCGATGAGCGTGCCGACAAAACCTAACGTAAGGGCATAGGCTGCGGCGAGACGAAAAAACACGACCGGATCGCCGCGCTCGGCTGTTTGGGTATCCTCGGCCGAGCGCTTCCCAAACACGGCCAGGCGCATCGCGATAAAGCATCCGTCATGGCCGAGTGTAAGGAGTAGAAGGGCGCCAGTCCCGCCGATCACCAAGACCACGTATGGAATGTTTACATATGCAGCCAAATCTCCACCGAGCAGGATCGCTGCGATGACTACGGCGCCGAAAGCGAGGAACCCGATGATTCGCGTGGTCGTGCGAACTGCGTACGACTGAGCTTTCCCCGCGGCATAAGGCTCTGTGGATTGCTGTTGTAGCGTTGACATACCACAGTGATCGACATGATGCAGTCACCTCATGAGCCGGCGAGCGTGTTCGTCTGAGTTACCCCGAATAGTCCGCTAATAGTCAAAGATCGCAAACTTTACAACGCAGGCGATCGCGAAAACCCCAACCATCACACAAATTACTCCCATCTGTTGCATCGTGGTAAACGGCCAAATGGCCAGAGCTGCGAATGTTCCGCCATAGAGCGATGCCGGCACGCCCAGCGCGGCAGCCGACCCCACAATCGTTCCGCCGAATCCCACACGATCACCCAGCCGCCAAGCCAGGATAAACCCGATCACAAGCCCCGGCGGTATCGCTACAATAATAAACCCTCGCCCCGCTGGGCTGAACGAATAGCCTCGAAAGATAGCGGCAACAAGGAGCATTCCGCCACCCCATACCACCGAGGCGATCATGCTACGGATCACAACCGACACCACCAAACGGCGCAGACCGATCGCGGGTGTCCAGTCGTTGTTGGTCGTCACAAATCACCCCCTTGAACAGGCGTGGTGATGATCGCTCATCGTAAGAAGACGTCGGGTCGAGCCCGACGGCGTTGGTGCGTTGCTGTCAGTCTTCAATCAACGTTGCTTTGAGTATCCACAGTGTTGCGAAAGCGCCGGCGGCGATTACAACGAATCCGGTACGCCAGTCGTGGAGCGGGCGAAAATAATCGGCAATCTGGACGCCCCCATAGAGAATCACCCATGCCGCCATAGCCGCGATCAGTGTGATGATTGGGCTTACGAATCCGGCACGTTCGGTCAGCCCGCGCGAAAGTGCATAGCCTGTGACTACGCCTGGAGCCGAAAGTAGTAACCCCAAGACTCCAAACCAAGTCCAGTGCATTGGCAAGTAATTCAGTCCCGGCGCAGCGAACCATACAAGTGCGGCCCACAGCGGCAGGCAGATCAATGATCGCCAAAGAACCGTGAACGTCGCACGCCGCAAACCGATCGCGGGTGTCCAGTCGTTGTTGGCCGTCACAAATCACCCCCTTGCGTAGGCGTAGTGATGATCGCTCATCGTAAGAGAACGTCGGGTCGAGCCCGACGGCTAAACGGCTATTTTCGCAGACTCACCACGCGCGGTTGGGTGAATTGGCGGTGGCCTTGTTTGCCGGAGTGGTAGCCGAATCCGCTTTGTTTGGCGCCGACCCAGGGTGAGCCGGACGCGCCGCCACAGCCCTTGTTGATGCCGATCATTCCTGCATCCAGACGACGGGCGACGTCCGCGGCGCGCTGTTGATCGCCTCCGAATACAACCGCACCTAATCCATACGGCGTATCGTTGGCGAGCTTGATCGCATCGTCCGTATCCGTAAACCTTTCGATGCAAGCAATCGGACCGAACGTCTCATCGCACATGATGTCCATATCGTGGGTGACGTCGGTGAGGACGGTCGGCAGGATGAAATGCTCGGGATGATCGGCGCCGCCGAAGGCGATCGTCGCCCCTTGGTCGACTGCGGCGCGAAGCTGCTGCAACACGTGCTCGCGCTGCGTATCGTTGATCATCGGGCCGACGTCCACATGCTCTTCGAGACCGTCGCCGACTTTCATCTCACCTGCGAGTTTGACTACCTCGCGCTCGAACTCGTCGGCAATCTTGTCATCGACGTAGATGCGCTCGGTACTCACACACACCTGCCCTGCGTTTCGGAAACTGTTGTTGACCGCAAACTTCGCTGCGGCGCTGACATCGGCGTCATCCAAAACCACCATCGGGTCCTTCCCGCCAAGTTCGAGGATCACGCGCTTCAAACCGGCGCTGGCCGAACCAAGAATGTGCTTGCCCGTCTGGCGCGAGCCGGTGAATGCAATCATGTCCACATCCGACTGCACGAGCGTCTTGCCTTGGTCGTCCGCCCCGTGAATAATCTGCAACACATCAGCGGGCAGAAACTCGTTGAGCAGATCAACATAGGCTTGCGCGATCAGGGGCGTTTCTTCAGATGGTTTGAGAACGATTGTGTTGCCGGCCATGAGCGCGGGGATCACCGTCTCATGCGGCATCATGAGCGGGAAGTTCCATGGCGTGATTCCAGCACACACGCCAAACGGATCGTGATAGATCGTTGAGGTAACCTTCTCATCTTCAAGCTGATCGGGCTTGAGCGCTTCACTGATCTCGCGCAGCGTCTTGTCGAGGTTCTCGCCACAGTGTTTGACCTCACCAACACCTTCCGACAACGGCTTACCCATCTCGCGCGTGAGCAGCAGTCCCAGCTCTTCCGCACGAACAATAAGCGCTGCGCCAGCCGGTGCGATGATGTCGGCTCGCTTCTGGGTCCCTAGCGCCCGCCAGGCAACTTGAGCCGCACGCGCCCGAGCGACAATGTTCGCGATCTCGCCAACAGGCGTAGTAGGCACTTCACCTACCAACTCTCCCGTAGCGGGATTGTAGGATTTGAGCGTGTTGGTCGCGGCAGCGGTCAGGGTGGTCATGGCAATTGTCCTTCCTTCATTCGTCGGTCGATTGTAGACCTTGATAGGCGGGATCGACAGGAACGTTATCGATCAGCCGAACCGCGCCAAGGCGGACCGCTGCCAACGCTCGCGCCGGCCGATCGAACGTCTCGAGCGGCATGAGGGTCGCGGCATCTCGGATCACGGCATAGTCCACAACAAAACCGACATACCGGAGCAGCTCACCCATCACGTGCTCCGCCTCGGCCATGCTCGCGCCTCCAGGCAGCTCGGCATGTTGGGTCCAGCACAGGCGATGATACATTTCACAGGCAATTCGCCGATCGTCGGAGCTTAGCTTCGCGTTTCGACTACTCAGCGCCAGGCCGTCGGGTTCCCGAACGGTCGGGCAGGATTCGATTCGAAGCTCCGGCCAGCGGTCTGCATCGCCGCGAACCATTGCCTGGATCACGAGCAATTGTTGGTAGTCCTTTTCACCGAAGACAGCGACCGAGGGCTTGACCAAATCAAACAGCCGGGCCACGACCTGACAGACACCGGCGAAATGACCGGGCCGACACGCATCCTCCAACTGCGGTTTTGTTGCCACCTCCGCTAGCGGTGGGACCGGAACATCCGCGGCCGGCGGGTACATCGCATCGACTTCGGGCACGAACGCGACATCCACGCCGACGTCTCGGGCCACTTCAAGATCAGCGTCGAGCGTCCGCGGATAGCTGTCAAAGTCTTCATCCGGCGCGAATTGCGTTGGATTCACGAAGATGCTGAGAATGAGCTGGTCCGCAAGCTCTTTTGCGCGGCGCATCAATGCGGTATGTCCCGGGTGCAACACCCCCATCGTCGGCACGAGCGCCGCACCGGCAAACGCCGCCAGTTGGGCTGGATCACGGATTACCTGCACATGCTTAGCCTCGCCTGGCGCCCCATATCGGTCAAGCTGGCTTGATCTGGGAATCGGGACGCTTGTTGACTCGTTGTTGTTTATCGCAGGATAGGTTCGGACCGACTAGAATAGGTGGAACTGTCATTCTTCGGGAGTCAACTGCATGGCCGTAACCGTGACCGAAAACGCTGCCCGCGAAGTTGCTGCGATCGCCAAGCAGCAGGATCTGAGCCCTGAGAAACTCCATCTTCGTGTGGGTGTGAAGGGTGGAGGCTGCTCCGGATTCAGCTATCTGCTGGACCTCACCGAGAACCTGCGCGACACCGACGAAATCTGGGAGTTCAGCTACAACTTTAACGGCGCTGAGAATGGCGACGATAAAGACAAAGACGCGCCGGAAGCCGCGGCTGTGGCTGAGCCATTCGTCTTGAGGGTCGTGTGCGATCCCAAGAGCTATCTGTACCTCAACGGCACCGAGATCGATTTCAAGGACGAGATCATGGGCCGGGGGTTTGTGTTCAACAACCCCAACGCGTCCACGACCTGCGGCTGCGGATCGAGCTTCGCGGTTTAGGCACCGGTCTCAGCGACCCCAACAAACACCCACAAGAAGTCCGCAGGCTCGAGCCTGTGGGCTTCTTTGATCGCAAAACGGATTGCCGGTGATCCAGCGCCGTGCGGTAGTATATACGGCATAGCGCAGCGCCGAGGTGGGTTCTATGTTTGAGAATCGCCAAGATGCGGGACAGCAACTCGCCCAGCGATTGCTACACCTGAAAGATGACCACCCGGTCGTCTTGGGGCTGCCACGCGGCGGCGTGGTGGTCGCAGTGGAAGTGGCTCAGGTGCTAGGTGCGCCGCTGGATGTTCTGGTCGTGCGCAAGCTCGGCGCGCCTCGTCAGCCGGAGTTGGCCATCGGGGCTGTGACCAATGGCGACAGGCCGCAGCGCGTCCTCAACGACAAGGTGATCGCACTCGTCGGTGTTCGCGACGAGTATCTCCAACAGGAAACAGCAGCGCAGTTGGAGGAGGTGAGGCGCAGACAAACGCTATACCGTGGAGGACGATCCGCAATAGACACGACCCTGCGAACGGTGATCGTCGTCGATGACGGCATCGCCACGGGAGCGACGGTCCGGGCCGGGATTCAAGCGTTGCGGCTGTCGAACGTGAGACGGGTCGTGCTGGCGGTCCCCCTAGCGCCGCCACAGACGGCAGACGTCTTGCGCGCGGAAGTCGATGAGATTATTTGTTTAGCGACCCCCGAAAAGTTCTCAGCGGTGGGCGCGTTCTACCGAGACTTCCACCAAACGACCGATGCCGAAGTGATTCAAGTGCTTGAGCGATTCAGCGTGTGAAGCCGCCGCGGCTACGCGGCATGGGTGGCGCGACGGATGCACGTTGCCGGTCGACCCGCCGTGGCCGGCAGGGCTCAACGCTATTGGTATCGCTTCACAATGAGGGTGTCGTTCTGCCCGCCGAAACCGAACGAGTTGGACAGGCAAACATCAACCTCGGCCGGGCGCGCTTCGTTGGGCACATAATCCAAGTCGAGATCGGGATCGGCGTCGTGAAGGTTGATCGTCGGCGGGATCAGTTGGTTCTGCATCGTGAGTACGCAGGTGATCAGTTCCACCACACCGGCAGCGGCGATGAGGTGCCCCATCATCGACTTGATCGAACTAATCGGAATCTTGGGCGCGTTGTCGCCGAAGACGTTCTTGATCGCCAGCGTTTCGATCGAATCGTTTTCCTGAGTACCGGTACCGTGCGCGGAAATGTAGTGAATCAACGGTCGGCCCCGATCATCGACAGCGTGCGGATCGATGCCGGCCTGATCAAGCGCTTGGATGATCGCAGCGGCCGGTCCACGGCCTTGCGGGTGCATATCCGTAATTCGAAAGGCGTCCGCACTCGATCCGAAGCCGATGATTTCTGCTTGCGGCCTCGCGCCGCGCGCTAGCGCATGATCGAGCGTTTCCAACACCACAACACCTGCGCCTTCTCCCATCACAAACCCATCACGGGTTCGGCTGAAGGGGCGGGAGGCGCTTTGTGGATCATCTTTACGAGTTGAGAGCGCGGTGAGTCTGTTAAACCCCGTCACGCCGAGCACATGCAACATTGTATGTGTTCCGCCGGAGATCATGACGTCGGCATCGCCGCGATGAAGCAGATCGACCGCCTCGCCGATACCTTGCGTACTGGCGGCGCACGCGGTCAGGCAGTTACACGTCGGGCCTCGTATCCCAAGCTCGCGCGCAACATGACTGGTGGGCATGTTCGGTTCCTGGCCCATCTCACGCTGCGCGTCCATCGCCTCGAACGCAAGCTTTGCCCACTTCGGAGCATCAACACTGCCCGCTTCAGCGTCCCATGCGTTGACATCAACATGGGCATACGCATCGAAATCAAGTACGCCTTCGCCTGCACCGAGGTAGATTCCAACACGGCGCGAATCAACTTGGCCGTTGGTCGATAAGCCTGCTTGCTTCCATGCTTGTGTTGCCGCACCTAACGCAAATTGCGTGTTCACAGCAGGCTCACCATGCGCTGATGGATCGTTGACGAATTTGCGGAAATCATAATCACGAATCTGTGCTGCGAACGAAGTGGGAAACGTCGCGGCCGCGAATCGATCGATCGGCGTCACCCCCGATTGACCGGCGGAGAGTTTGGACCAGACGGTCTCAAGGTCGTGCCCCAACGGTGTGATCCAGCCCATGCCGGTGATGACGACGCGCGGATTGTTGTTTTGATCGATCATGGGAGTTTTGCGCCGCCCGGCGCGGCCCGCTTAAGCGGGCGGCGCCGCTGCGCCAGTTAACCTAGTCCATACTCCTGAGCACCATCGCGACGTTTTGTCCGCCTTGACTGGTACAACTCACTAATACGTGCTTCAATGCACAGCCGCGCGATGGACAGGCATCAGCATCGAGTCCATCAGTGGATGTCGTGTTGAGCCTGGCGGGCAGTGTATTCTCCTTGATCGCTTTGGCAGCGACCGCAACGGAGACGGCGCCAGAGCCGGCGTTGCAATTACCGACGTTTGGAATCGTCGTAATCAACGGTGTTTCGCTCGCACTAGAGCCGAAGATGTTTTTCATTGCGGTTGCCTCGGCTCCATCAACATCAGGAATACCCGATCCGAACGGCGCGATCGCATCGACTTGCGACGGCTGGACCTCGGCGCGCTGTAAGGCCAATTGCATGGCGTCGGTGATTCCGTCGCTGTTCGCATCCGGGTCGTACGACTGCGTTGAAGCGAAACCGATGAGTTCAGCATACGGCTCGGCGCCGCGTGCTTCGGCCGAGTCCAACGCTTCGAGCACGATCAAGCCTCCGCCTTCACCGAGCACTGTCCCGCGCGCATTGGAATCAAACGGCGAAACGACCGTGGCGGGATCATCATCTTCTCGTGTCGTCGCTAGGCGGTCCGTAAAATGTTGGCGAAGGAAAGCCATGGGATTGATCTTCGATTCGACCCCGCCGGAGAGACACGCATCGGCTGCGCCTCGTTGAATGACGCGCATCGACTCGCCCATCGACAGACCACTACTCGCTTCGCAGCATGTAATCGAGTTGCTCGGCCCTTGGCAATCGTGGATGATCGTCACGTGACTGGCCAACATGTTCGGCAGATATTTCAACAGCCACAGCGGCGTGAGGTTTTCCATCCCGGACTCGCCCCAGTGGTGCAGGTCAAACTCGCCCGAAGCGTCGCGGCTCGTGACCAATGCAGCGGTCAGTTCATCAACGTCGGCGGCAATAAGCCCGGCTCCAACTTGACAACCCAAGCGAGGCGGGTCGATCGTTGGCTTTGCTTGCGGATCAATCGCAGGTGTAATCAACCGCGCATCAACGACGGCTGCGATTGAGGCGGCCACGGCAAGCTCGGTGTCGCGACACATCACTTTGGTCGCTTTGCGGTGACTCTTGGGGACAATCTTGCGAACACTAAACTCGTCATCACTCAGCTCCGCAGCGATTTTGCACGGGAAGCCGCAGGGATTGAAACGCTGAATGCGTTTGATGGCGGAGCGCCCCTCGATCATCGCGTTCCATAACGGGTCGATGCCGACGCCGAACGCCGTAACGGGCCCCAAACCGGTGATGACAACACGTCTTCGCGCCATGGCGCGATAGTGTAGCCTGCTGACGCTTTCCACAGATTCCCGTCGGTTGGCCGATGACAGGTGCGTCGTGAGTATGTACGTTATCTGTTAGGTTTACACGGGAGGACGAGCTATGGCTGTCGGATCATCGATCGAGTGGACCGAAGCGACGTGGAATCCCGTGACCGGCTGCACCCGTGTCTCGATGGGGTGCGATCACTGCCTCGCTCCTGATACGCCCATTCTGATGGCCGACATGACGTGGCGTCCCATCGCCAGAATTGAATCGGGCGATCAAGTTGTCGCGTTCACCGAAGAGCCCGCCGTGGGGCAGAACCGCACGTACGAGATTGCAACGGTTGTTGCTGCGTGGGTGACGGAGCAGCCGGCCGTCGAGATTACGGTCGGTAACAGAGTGATAGTGGCGAGTGAGGGTCATCGGTTTCTCGCACATGCGCGTCCCAACTGGCGGCGCGCCGTTGACCTACGTTTGCAAACTCGACTGGTTGATATCGGCGCACCCTCATTGCCATCCAGTGTCGACGACCCGACATACCTGGCTGGCTACGCCGCGGGAGCAATATGCGGTGACGGCACATTCCGCTGGCAGCCGGGTTGGCGGTCAGATAAGAAGGGGTTTCCGCAGTCTTACTGTCGAGTGGCTGTCCTTTCCGAAGACCAACCCATCTTGGACCGAATCGTCGCAGCATATGATGCGCACGGCATCACGCATCCCTCGATAAGGAAGTTCAACGGGGGTTACGCCGGGCGATCAATGATCGCCTTGGAGACGCGCGCTCTTGGTTCTCTCAAGGCCATCGCCTCGACAGTGGTTCCTGAGCGGAAAAACTTGAGATGGAGGGCTGGTTGGCTCGCTGGCCTGTTCGACACCGATGGTTGCTATTCCGGCAAGAACCTGAGATGGGCTCAGCGCAAGGATCCGGCGGTATTAGATCGGGTTGCGGCGTACACATCCGAGCTCGGATTCCAAGTCAAGATTGAACGTCACCGTAGTGGCGGATGCCCGACAGCGATCCTCCGCGGCACACTTGAGGACCGCATTGGCCTCCTCGCAAGTATTTGTCCCGCGCTTGAGCGCAAGTGCAGAGACTTCGTCGGCCGGCGGTTCCCAGGAAAGACCGCCACAGCCGTAGACGGCATCCGCCGGATAGGTAGGCAGCGTCTCGTCGACATCCAGACAACCTCCGGAACATTCATCGCTGCCGGGATCGCGTCCCACAACTGTTACGCCGCGCGGATGTCTTATCGCCTGGAGGTCATGGGCAGCGCCGAGTACACAGGCGTGACGTCGGTCAACCGCCGAGGCGAGCGCCACTTCAACGGCGTGATGAAGTGTCACGAGGATCGGCTGTCGATCCCTCATCAATGGCGTAAACCACGTTTGGTTTTCGTCAACTCGATGAGCGACCTATTCCACAAGGATGTTCCGCTGCCGTTCATCAAGCGCGTGTTTGGTGTGATGAACGAGTGTTCGCAGCACACGTTCCAGATTCTGACCAAGCGGCCGGAGATCGCTGCTGCCTATGCGCCGAAGTTGAATTGGACGGACAACATCTGGATGGGAACGAGCGTTGAGAACCTGCTTACAACCCATCGAATCAAAGATCTCGTGCGCATCAAGGCGACGGTACGCTTCCTTTCCTTGGAACCGCTGCTCTGTTCGCTACCACGTCTACGGTTGAGCGGGATCCATTGGGTCATCGTGGGCGGCGAATCGGGGCCAGGCGCACGGCCAATGGAGAAGGAGTGGGTCACACAGATACGCGAACGATGTATCGCGCAGAGCATGCCGTTCTTCTTCAAACAGTGGGGTGGAACAAACAAGAAGGCGACGGGTCGCGTGTTGGACCGACGCACGTGGGATGAGATGCCGGAATCATGGGGATCAGATGAACGAACGCGATACCAACGACCAGTACTGGCGTGAATACAATAACCTCCAGCACATCAAACATGGATTGCTCAAGCGCTACCTAGGCGGCTGGTACGCCATTCTGTCGAAATACCATGGCAAGGTAGTATACCTCGAGACCCATGCAGGTTGCGGTAGGCACAAGGGTGGGCAAGCCGGCTCGCCGATTGTGGCACTCGAAACGCTCCTGACCCACCATCAAAGAAAGCGCATTCTCGAATCCTCGGAGGTATTCTTTCTGCTCGCTGAGAACCGGGAAGAAAACGTCCTAAAGCTTAGAGAAGAGATCGAGAAGCTTGGGCCTCTTCCGCCACAGATCACCGTCAAAATTGCCCATGAGGATTTTGAGAAGGTTCTCGACAAGCTGATCAAGACCATTGAGGAACCAGGGTTTCAACTTGCGCCTGCATTCATTTTTGTTGATCCTTACAGCTACCGACTTCCAGTAGAAAAACTGGCGCGCCTGCTCGCACAAGGGCAGTGCGACATGGTCATCAGCTTCATGTGGCGCTATGTGAATCTCGCGCTGCACAATCCGACGGGACACGAAAACTATCTTGACGCGCTGTTCGGACCGAGTGGGTGGAATGATCTGGTTAATATTGGCGAGTCAGGTCGACGTTGCGAGGAGGCTATTTCGCGTATCGTTCACAAACTCAACGCATCACAATTTTTCTCGATGAAGATGCTCGACAAGACCGGCACGATCAAGTACGTGCTGCTCCATGTAGCGAATCAGCAGAAGGCACGAGAATTGATGAAAGAATCTGCTTGGGCTCTCGCTCCCGAAGGAACTTTCGAGGTACGGCAAAGCGATGATCCAAATCAGAACTACTTGATAACACCTATCCCTGATCTGCAACCCTTGACTCGAATGGTGTGGCGCAAGTACCGTGGTAGAACAGTTAAAGTGCACGACACCTATCCCTTGATACATGGCTCGATCTATCTGAAGAAGCACTACCACCACCTTCTCCGCCAATGGCGAAAAGACGGCTCGTGCGTATTCACCGACTATCCGGGCCGTTTCGGGTTTGAGAAGAACCCAACTGTCGAGTTTAGGAATGCACCTATTTAGGTTCTACCCGCTGTTCATCCGACTCACGCGGCGCGCGATTAGTAACGCCAACTCCAGCGCTTGCTCGTAATTCAAACGCGGATCGACTTGCGACTTATACGCGCGGGAGAGGTCGGCTTCGGCGAGTCCGCGCGCGCCGCCGACACATTCTGTCACGTCTTCGCCGGTCAGTTCGATATGCACACCACCCAAGTACGTCCCGGCGTTGTGGTGAATCTCGAACGCTTGCTCGATCTCAGCGAGGATGTGATCGAAGTTGCGGGTCTTGATGCCGTTGGCGGTGCGCTGGGTGTTGCCGTGCATGGGATCGCAGCAATACAGCACGGTCTTGCCGGTTTCCTTGACCGCCTCGATCAGCGGCGGCAAACCTTTAGCGATCTCTTGAGCGCCAAAACGGTGAATCAACGTCAACCGCCCCGGCTCATCATCAGGATGAAGCTCATCAAGCAGGCGCAGCAGAATCTCGCGCGTCATGGTCGGGCCGATCTTGACGGCGATGGGATTGGCGATCCCACGGAAGAACTCGACATGCGCGCCGTCCGGATCAGCGGTCCGCATCCCGATCCACGGAAAGTGCGTCGCGAGGTTATACCAACCGGTGCGGCGCGGAACCTGTCGTGTTTGAGCCTGTTCATACAACAGGTGCAGACCTTCGTGACTGGTGAAGAAATCAACGCGGTTGATCTCGCCGATGCTCGTTCCGGCCAACGACTCCATGAAGCGAAGTGAATCGCCGATCGATTCGACGATGCGCTGATACTCAGCAGCACGGGGTGAATGCTCGACGAAGGCGAGGTCCCAATACTCCGGGTGGTGGAGGTCCGCGAACCCGCCGTCGATCAAGCTGCGAATGAAGTTGAGCGTCAGGGCGGAACGCTCATAAGCGCGCAACATCAACTCAGGGTTTGGTGTGCGATCAGCTTCAGTGAAGGGTAAGCGGTTGATCAAATCACCGCGGTAACTTGGCAGCGTCGTTCCATCGCGCGTCTCGGTGTCTTCAGAGCGCGGTTTGGCGTATTGGCCGGCAAACCGACCGACGCGGATGATGCGCTTGCGCGTTCCGTGCACGAGCACCAAACTCATCTGCAACAAAATCTTGAGTTTGGCGGCAATGTTGGATGACTCGCACTCATCAAGACTCTCAGCGCAGTCACCACCCTGCAAAAGGAACCGTCGCCCGGCCGCAGCCTCAGCCAGTTGCGACTTCAACGTTTCGATCTCCCAAGACGTGACCAATGGCGGGAGTTTGGCGAGCCGCTGCACTGCGCAGTCCACAGCCTCTTGGCAGGGATAGCTTGGCTGCTGGACAACCTTCTTTTCACGCCAGGATTGGGGGGACCACTGCTGAGACATCGCTGGGAGACCCGCCTAGACGCCCGTCACGGTCCATCGTCAGAACCGGCTGGGAAGTGGATCAGTTTAGACAGGAATGGCCTGTGGACGGGTGGGGGGTGGATTGACGTAGATGCTTCGGGCCCCTGCGACGTTCGACCCGGACCTTCGTCGCAGACTCCTCAGGTCCGGCTTCGGGGAGGAAATTCGCAGATAAATAGCCCGTCAGGGCACAAAAAAACCCCGTCGCCAGAGTCCGGCACGCCCGACCGACTCTGCCAGTGCGACGGGGAACGATACAAGGTCGCAAAAAGGGCCACTAAGTAGCGATAACAACCCGACTTGGGAGGCTGTTCGCAGCGTAGGTCCAGGAGGTTGCACGGCTCAGCCGATGAAATCGAAGTGGGGTCCGGGCCAATCAGTTTTGGCCGCTGATCCCAAGTGCGGGCGACAGGAGTCGAACCTGCACGGGTTGCCCCACGGGATCCTAAATCCCGCGCGTCTACCAGTTCCGCCACGCCCGCGGCGAGTCAGAGATAGGATTATGGACGGGTCGCGTCGCGTGGGCAACTAGAGCTTGCGGTCCCAGGAGCGAACACCATGAGTTTCAGCACTGCATCAGGAACCTGCATTATTCCAACATTGAGTCGTTTTGTGCTCTGCGCGGCCTTCCTCCCCGCCGGCTGGGGCAAGGTCATGGAGAAAGTCGAATTTTCAGGCGACGACGCACAACGCCTGATCGAACTTGGCGTGATCGATGCACCAACGCAAGCAAACATCGGCCAAAGTCGATCTATCATTCCCGCTTCCTGGCAGGATGATACGGAGACGGGTGAGCCGGCCTCGGCCGAGGACCAGGATCCGCAGCCGGCAGCCGAGGAAGTCACGCCCGCCGCTGGATCGTCTGCGGACACAGCAGCCGGTACCTATAGGGCGAGCAAGCTCCATCACGTAACACTGATGCTTGACGCGAAGGGTTTGCCGGCGCCGAGGTGGTTGGCGCTCTTGGCCGCATGGACGGAGTTGATCGGAGGCGGGTTAATTCTCGTGGGGCTGTTCAGCCGTATCTGGGGACTTGGGCTCGCCATAACGATGGGCACAGCCTTTTACGTTACCTCGTTGCCTGCTCTGCTGGGCGCTGGGAACCTCTTTACGGGGCTATTCAACCTGCCCATGGATGCCTTCACCGGTATGTTTGCCCAGCTTGGCCTGTTCGTTCTGGCGTTCGGCGTGTTCCTCACCGGGGCCGGGCCGATCAGCCTGGACCGGGCCCTGTTTCGCAAGGGCGACGACGAGGATGATGAGGATGAGGACGACGAGGTTTGACCGGCCGGTTTGATCGTGCGATACACCGCCTGAGCACCTATGCTAGTGGTGCCGCAGCATCGCCCCACAGTGCGCGGTTGTCGGAGCGCTGGCAGTGCCGCGAAAGTCGTCCCCCCCTACTGATCAATCGACCCAGCGCCTGGCGCAGCTGGGCGCCGAGTCCAGGACCGAACGTGCGGCGAAACGGATCGCTCCCTGGGCTGTCTCGGTGGGGTTGCACGCGGGTCTGGTGGCGTTGGGCTTCTTCGTAACGTGGACCGTCGTCAATCTGCAAGAAGACGACCAAAAGACGTTGATCATCGCTGAGTTCAATGCCCTGGCGTATCAGCCGTTGGATTCGATCAACGATGACCTTGAGCCATCCGAGGAGGCGCTCACCCAGAACCGAACTCCGATGGAGCCGTTGGAGGAGCTACTGTCGGAGCAACTGGCGGAATTGGAGGTCGATCCCTTGAGCGTGATTTCCGATGCCGTCGGCCCGTCGCCGTTGATCGAGTTCGCCCCTGATCCGTCGCAGAACGCCGCCTCATTCGTGGGGCTTCGAAGCACCAACGCCCGGCGGATCGTGTATGTGATCGACGCTTCGGGATCGATGATTCGCTCGTTGCAGATCGTGATCCAGGAATTATCGCGATCGCTGGAACAACTGGGGCCACAGCAGCGGTTCGGGCTCGTGTTCTTTCAGCGCAACGAGGCGCTGATGGTGCCGCCGACCACACGCCTCGTCGGCGCAACGCCGGATGCAAAGGTCGCCGCGCTGCGATGGATCGATCAGAACGTCATTCCTGCGGGGCGGTCCAATCCGCTGACGGCGATCGAGAAAGCGCTGAGCTTCAAGCCGGATGTGATTTTCCTGCTTAGCGAGAATATCACCGGCTCCGGAGAGTTCGAGATCGACAGAGATGATCTGCTGGCTCTACTGGACCAACTCAATCCCAAAGACCCCAAGACGGGCCGGCGCGGCACACAGATCAGTTGCGTGCAGTTTCTGTATCCCGATCCGCTCCACACGCTAGAAAGAATTGCCCAAGAGCACGGCGGCCCCAACGGGTATAAATTCCTCACAGCAGCGGAGCTTGGTCTGGCAGCACCATGAAGCGACAAGCACGCATCGTCTGGCTCGGAATGGCGCTGGCAGGCAGTGCCCACGCCGACAGTATCACACTCGACGCATCCTCGATTCCGCTGCGCGGCTGCACCATCCGCGCGATCCAAAACGGGCGCGTGTATTTTCTCGACCCGGCCAATCGTCAGCAGCACCGTCCGTTGGATGAGGTAGAAGCGCTGGGGTTCGAGGGACTGGAGCAACTCGATCAGGCCGAGGCATGGATCGCCGAGCGTCAATATCCCGAGGCGATCACACACTTGTTGTCCGCAGCGCTGAACGCACAGACGCCGTTGCAACGGTTGTGGGTTCATCAGCGGCTGGCGCGGGTTCATAACTACCAAGGCGAGTATGTCCAGGCAGCCGGGCACGCTGCGACTGTCTTCCTGTTGCAGGACGATCCATACTGGCAGCGGCTGAACCCCCGGGGTGAAGTGAACGAGCCGAGCTATGCCGCGGCGAAGGAGGTGATGGATCTGTTGAATAAGGCGGGCCGCAAGGTCACGTCATCGCAGCTTCAGCGGACGGTGCGCGAGATGAGCCGGCGCATCCGTCCCGTATACGAACGACTGTCCAAGGCCTACCAAGGCCCGCCGATTGAGCCCGGCTCCACGATCTCCGGCATTTTGAAGTCGCAGATTGGGAATCCCCCCAGCGAGTCCGCAACGCCAGCCCCGACGAATCAACCCAAGCCCGGCGTCGAACCCCCGCCGTCTCGAACCGTCAAGCCGAGCAAACCGACCCCACCCGAGCTGCCTATCCAGGTGGAGACGGATTCGGCAGATGAGATCGATCGGCTATTGGCCGCCCGGCGACCGGTTGATGCACTGGCGCTTTGCAGGCGCGCAGCAGAGGCGCCGGGCGAACGAGACCTGAGTCGTTTGCTGTATCAATATGGGCTTGCGCTGTCGGCGGTCGGTCGCGAACGGGAAGGAGCCGTCATGTTTGTGCGGTGCGCGGTATTGTTCGGCGGTTCGAACTTCGCCGCACCGAGCCTGATCGAAACTGCATCGATCTATCAGGAGGTTTTTCGCCAACCAGGTGCGGCGCAGCGTCTATTGGAACGGGCCGTCGTAATCGGTACGGCTCGGGGACAACCGCAGGTGGTGAATCGAGCCCGCAGAGCGCTGGCCTCGCTGGACGACTGATGATGCTAGGACCTCCGATCACCCCGTTTTACATCACGATGGAACCCGACCGTTGAAACGAAGAAATCTCATACGTCTACGACCGAAGCTGCTTGTAATCTTGGTTGGGCTGTCGTGCCTGGCCGGACTCGCCGGGGCCGCGATGGCTCAGGGTGGCGACCCAACCGGCCCGGCGCGCGAAGCCTCCGGCGCCAGCAGTTTTGCGGACATGTTTTTCATCGCCCGCAAGACCAACCCCGTCACCAACGAAAAGTCAGTCGAGATCCTCGGCAGCTTCATCATCTGGTTCCTGCTATTGCTATCAATGTTGAGCATCGGCTTGATCGGGCACATGGCCATGACCAACCAGCGCAAGTCGATCGTGCCGGAGGGTGTGGTCGCTGAAGCCAAACGTCTGCTATCCGCTGGGAAGTATCGCGAGGCGATGGAGATGGCAAGTGGTGACGAGAGCTATTTCAGCCAGGTGCTGCACGCAGCCCTGGGCGAAGCGAACCACGGCTTCAACGCCGTCATACGCTCCTTGGAACAAACGTCCGACGAGTTGACGACGATCCGATTGCGCCGCATCGAATACCTCAACGTGCTGGGACAGGTGAGCCCAATGATCGGTTTGTTCGGGACCGTTTACGGAATGATCATGGCGTTCCAGGCGATCGTGGCTGCGGGCGGCAACGCCGATCCCGTGCTTTTGGCCGGCGGAATCAGCACCGCGCTCACCACGACCTTCTGGGGATTGGTGGTCGCAATCCCCGCCTTATCAGGCTACGCCATCATTCGCAACAAGATTGACGAGCTAACGACGGAGGGGACGCTGACCGCCGAAGAGTTGCTCAATCAATTTCGCCCTAAGCCGACGAAGCGCATTGTCGCTGAATCCAATCCGACGCCGCATGTCAAGACGGAGGGGTAGCCCAACAGTGTTCGGTTTGACGCCCGCGATTTCGTACCCCCAAGCGACGAACGAATCATGAGCGCAACATGTAAGCGAGGCCCGGCCCGGGTTGAGGCGAACCTCACGCCGTTGATCGATGTGACGTTCCTGTTGATCGTGTTCTTCGTGCTCGTTTCACAGATCGTCGAGCTGGAGAACGTGGACCTCGATCTGCCTGCGCCGACCGATCCGGTCAGTGAACTAGCGGGCGACGAACAACGAGCCGTGGTCAACATCGTTCCCAAGCCCGGCGGCGATATTCTTGGGTATCGCTTGGGCGGAAAATCGTATGCGGCAGATCGCGACGGCCTCAAGGCAATGACGGCGAGGCTTGCGTCGATGTACAAGAATAACCCAGGGCTCTCCGTCAATCTGCGCGCCGATGCAAGTACACATTACCGGTGGGTCGAGCCGGTCATGCAAGCGGTGTCTACGGCGGCGATGTTGTCGGAGCGCGAAATGACCGTGGCTCGTGTGAATCTCGTCGTGGTGAGGGAGGATTGAGCTGTGCCGACTGATCCTTCAATTGAATCGAGCAGCTCCGATCGGTCATCCGTGAATGACGAGCAAATGATCGAACACACCAGCATCCGTCGACGCCGCGGACGCGAACGTTCTCCGATGTCCTTGAATCTCGTGGCCATGATTGATGTCGTGTTCTTGCTGCTCATTTACTTCATGACCGCAACCGAGTTCAAACTGGGCGAGGAGATCTACCGGCTGGACTTGCCGCAGCGACTACCGTCAGCGCAAGTGCTCGATCCGTTCGAACTGGATGAAGATCCGCTGCGAATTTCCGTAGCGACGACGGGCCTTGACGAGGACAACTATCGGATTCAACTCAGCGGCCCGTACGCACAGCCTGTCACGTTCGAAGAGTTGTTCGATTTCCTCGAGCAGCGGCGCATCAGCCTGCACGCACAGGATGGGCTGTTCCTTCCGGACCATCCGATCATCGTCGAGCCGACGCGCACCACTCGCTGGGAGCACGCGATGCAAGTGTTCAATGCCGCTGCCCGAGCGCGCTATACAAACCTCACGTTCGCCAAGCCGAGATGAGCAATGACGCGATGGTCTGATGTCAAAGTCACGCTTTGGAGGGGAACCCATGGATTGCTATCCATGGGCGTCGGGGTCTGCGCGCTCCTATTGATAGTTGCGACGAACGTCTGCGCACAGTCGTTGGAGGATCTACTCGATCAGCAACGGTTCCTTCGCGGTCTCAGCGAGCTTCGCCTGGCAGAAGTACTCGAGCAGTTTGTCGCATCACATCCGCCGGCCGATCGAATCGAGGCCGCCCAATACCAGATCACGGCGCAGCGCATCCTCGTCAACGATCCGCAACGCTCGGTCACGCAGCGCCTGGCCAACGCTGAGCGGGTACTGGAAATTCGGGCGGTGCTGATCAACGAGTATCCCGCCGATCTGCGCCGGCCGGGTTGGCTTGCTGATCAAGCTTCGGACCTGTTGTTTGTTGTGTTGCCGCTCGACGCCTCGGGATTGACCAGCCTGTTCGGACTACCTTCGCCGGCCCAGCGAACCCAAGCCGGTCGCGTAGCGCACCAAGTCAATGAACTTACGGCCGAGGCCGAGTTGGATATCCAGCGCGTGATCCTCGATATCGAGTCCACGCCTGACTATGGCGAGTCTATCCCGTCACAGATGAAGCGGCGACGACTCTCCGATGAGGAACGTGATCGACGCATTCCGTTCTTTCGAGGGATCGGCGCGTTCCTTCACGCCGAGTTCAACGAATCTGATGCCAACGGTAAGCAACAGCTCTATGCGCTCGCCGCGGAGCTTCTCATTCCGTTGGCTGAGCAGCTCGAAGGCGCCACGATCCGGATCGCGCAACTGTACGGTGCAATGGCACAGGCCCGGTTAGGCGATCTCGTCACAGCCGACATCATCCTCGCAAAGATCGCAGCCGATTCCTCGGCCAATGCGTCAACTCGATTTGCCGCTGAAATGTCCATGGTCCTCAACCGAGTCATCCGCGAGGACAATTCTGCGGGATTGACCGCACTTGATCAACTACACCAGCGTTACACCTCAGTTGACGACTTGTTCTTTCGTATTCTCCTTGCCGATCAACAATTTCTTCTACGACGCGAAATCGCGCAGCAGTCATCACCATCGCTCCAACAACAACGGCTCTCCGAGGCGTTCGCGTCGTATACCGATCTGCTTGATCGCAATCTCGGCGCTCCGCATGAAACCGTTCGCGCGATCGTCTTCGCCAGGCTCACGCTCGCCGCATCCAATGACGTGCCTCTGGAACGTCTGCCCGCCATCGTCACGGTCGCTCGCGCACAACACTTGGCCGGTGATCAACATACCCGATCACAAGGGATTGAACTCTTTGAGCAAGTTCTGACGCGGGCGGATCTGACCGAGGGTGGGCACGCGGCCGCTGAGTTCGGTCTGGCTCGCGCACTTCTGGCGGACGAGCAGCACCTCTTGGCCGTGCGGAAGTTCGTGCGACTGGCGCGCGAACGTGCGACCCACCGCGAGTCGGAGCGCGCCATCGTGCTTGCCGTGACGGTTGCGGCCGAGCTTCATCAACGCTTTCCCACTGACGTCGAGGTTCGCGGCGCACTTGGTGAAGCGCTGGCGTTGCTGCTTCAACGCTACACCAATCTTCCAAGCATCGATCAGTGGCGCTACACAGCCGGGCGGCTCGCCTTGACCGAACAAGATTTTGACGCGGCGCTCGATCATTTCGGAGCGGTAGCGCCGGATGCCTCACAATGGCTGGACGCCCAATACATGAGAATCGTCGCGCTGCGGACGTGGGTTCGTGATCCAACGAACATCGGCGATCGCACCGAGCGCGTCCATCAACTGTCGGAAGAGATCCAACGAGCGCGGTCCATGCTCGATCGAGGTGTGGCTTCCGCCATCGACGAATCACGAGCCCGAACTCTGCGGTATTACGCGATCAGCCTGCGTGTATTTGAGGCCGAGGTGTGGTTGGCCCAGGACGATCCACAGCAAGCCGCGGTGATACTAGCGGGAATAGAAGATAATCCGGCAGTCGACAGTCCGCTGCTGGCCCAAGCCCTGCTGGCGCGCATCGACGCGTATTACGCTGCCGGGCGCAGCGCCGAGGTCCCGCGTGAACTGGATCGACTGTTGGAGATCTCGCCCGACGAAGCCGGAGCGGTTCTCGCGGCGATGATCATTGCGCGCCGGCCTCGAGTGGCCGAACTGCTCGCGTTGAGCCGTGACGAAGAAGCGGCTGAGCAGGCTCGACAGGAGCTCTTGCCGCTAGCCGAAGTCATTGATCGTTGGCTGAAATCGCGCAGCAAGGCCGACTCGGCTACGGTGCGCTTGCAAGCAGCCGACGCGTATCGTCTCAGCCTGCGCTTTGACGACGCACTGCGCTTGTACGACGAGCTGTTGGCCGCGCGTCCCAACGCTCAGGAAGGATTGTTCGGCCAAGCGGAGTGCCTGTTTCACCTGCCCGGCAACCGTGACGCCGAGGCGATGATTATTTACCGCCGACTTGCAAGCGCCGGCCAAGATGGTCAATACTATTGGCCCGCCCAGTTGCGTATGCTGCATATCCTTGATCGGATCGGACGCAACACCGACCGGATTGCCCCGCGCATCCGACGCCTTCGCCAAAAGGATTCTCGGTTCGGTGGCGAACAATACCGCCGTGGATTCGAAACGTTGCTCAATAAATACTCATGACCGCAAAAGCTGTGATGAACGAAAAGGATCGTGTAGAACGTTTCGAAGCTGCGTACAACCGCATCGATCACGCGCTGACCGAAATGACCGAACGGCGCGGACGCAAACAGAAGCATCCATTCGCCGCCAAGGTGCGCATCGCGGCCAGCCGGTATCGGCGGTTGGGGAAGTACGTGGATTTTCTGCTGGAGATCGGCGATCTGCGCAACGCGATCGTTCATAATCGCACTGAACAGGATTATTACATCGCGGTGCCCAATGAAGATACAGTCTCCAAGCTCGAAGCGATCGAGCAGCGCATGTTCTCGCCGCCGAGTGTCAGTCCGCAGTTCGTGCGCAAAGTCACGACGATGCGCGCGGATCAGTCGCTTGTAGATGTGTTGAAGCTGGTCCGCAACGATGGGTATTCGCGGTATCCGGTTTATGAGGACAAGCGATTCGTCGGACTGTTGACGACCAATGGTTTGGCGCGCTGGATGGCCGAGCACGCTAAGTCTGGAAGGCTCGACGTTGATCTGAGTCAAGTCTCGATCGAGGAGGTCGTTGCGGCCGACCACCGCAAAGATTCCGTGGCGTTCGTCGCGCGCAGCGCACTTTTGGACGACGTCGATGCAATGTTCTCCGACCACAAGCCGTTGGAAGCGGTGATCATCACCGAGCACGGCAAACCGCACGAGACCCCCATCGGCCTCATCAGCCCCGCCGACATCGCCGCATTGGAAGATTGAGTGTAAAGCCGCGACCAGTGGTCGCGATTTGAACGGCAGAAGGCGCGAATAAAACGGGGCCGGGTGCCACCGAGAGCGAGTCCCGGCGCGCCGGGACGAGTCGTCGGTGGGCACGGAAGAGCGTCGTGACATCGGCACGCACGACTCGCTCGCCTTCGGCTCCCTCGCTGTGCGTGGCACCCGCGCCAATCGCATCTTTGGGGAAGACAACGGGACCGGTCCGTCTAGCGCTCCGCCGCGCCGCCCGGGGAGCGGCCGCTAAACGGGGGAGACCCGGCGGCGAAACGGCACCTATTCCATCATGCGAAGTTCGTCGCGGAGGATGGCGGCCAGCTCGTAGTTCTCGGCATCCAGCGCGCCGCGCAGCCGCTCCTCCAGTTCCACGCGCTGACTTCCCGGCAGCTTGGGAACCAACGCATCGCGCATCCCCCGGAGAAGCTGCACCTCATTGGCCTGATCATACAGATCAGCGTGGCCGGCCTGCTCGAAGATCGTCTTGAGCTCCGCCAGGCCGGCGTCGATCGCGCCGAGAGCCTCTTTAGACTGTTCGGTCGCCATCGCGTGCTCCGCTTGAGCCCGAGTTCGCATCATGATCACATACGGCCGAAACTGTTCGAGCACGGTGCGATCAACATCCTCAGCTCCGTAATCTCGGCACAACGTAAAGACTTCAAGGTTGCGGGTCGTATCGCGGATCACCCCTTCGAAATCGGCTAGCGCAAACAACCCAACGTAGCGGTGGTAATACTGCACCGCCTCCTCGCGCAGCGCCCGTGCTTCATCCGGGCCGAGGACGAATCCTTCCGACCCGCCGTTTTGCTCGGTATAACGCCGCAGCCGATCCTGCTGATAGGCGAGCAACGACTCGAAGCCTTCCGGTTCCAAGCCATCGGGGCGGCCTTCGATTTCCATCTGCAACACACCCAGGTCCAGGCGCACCTGGAGCTTGGGTCGGCCGTCATCCCCGGCGATGCGTTTGGCGATGATACGTCCGGGCTCATAGGGCCAAGAGCGCAGCAGTTGGGTTATATCGAGCTCACTCATCCGATTAGCCAGAATCTAGGTAAACGATGCGAGTCATCCTATCGCGGTTGGCCCAGCAGCCTAATCGGACGCTGCGACGGGCTCAATACACCGGCCCATCCAGCCGACGCTACGAGGGTGGTTCGCTGCGGACGAGGACGTCCAGAATGAGCCAAGGGAGGTGACTCAGGGGTGATTGGGCAATCTTCTAATCCTGCTGCATCCATCGGCCCGTTCGCTACGGATAGCGAGTGGGTTGGTTGCATGTCTTGTTGCTCGGCGGCGCTGCCGTCGACGCGGTTTACGGTTCTCTTACTCAACTGAATAGCGAATCTGAATGGCCCGTTACGCCCTGCAATCCGATCTGCGGCTCTACCTCCGCCAAATCAACGAGGTTGGCTTGCTCAATGCCCAAGAAGAGCGAGAACTGGGCTGGCGCATCATCAACGACAACGATCCCGCTGCCAAGGACCGGATGGTTCGGGCCAATTTGCGGCTGGTTGTTTCAATCTCCAAGCACTATGTCAACCGCGGCCTTCCGCTGAGCGACCTGATCGACGAAGGCAACATCGGTTTGATCCGTGCGGTTGAAGGCTTCGATCCCGCCCAAGGGGCGCGCTTTTCCACCTACGCTTCGTGGTGGATCAAACAGGCGATCAAGCGAACGTTGATCAATGCGGTTCAACCGATTCATATTCCGGCATACATGGTCGAACTCATTGCCAGATGGAAACAAGCGACACGCCGACTCGAGGACGAGCTTGGTCGCCAACCAAACACGCAGGAGCTGGCGGAAATGATGCAGGTCCCGCCCAAGAAACTGCAAATCATTCGGCGGGCGATGAAGGCGTGCAGCACTTCGACACAAGCGCCGCTGGATGACGACGGTCAGATCATCGACTTCGCCGAGATGTTCGAGGACTATCGCCTGGAGCCGCCGGAGCATTGCGTTGCCGAGCTGGAGGAGTTCGACACCCTGCTGAAGCTGATCGACGCGATTGACGAGCGAGACGCCAAGGTCCTTCGCCTGCGGTTCGGGTTGGAGGGCAAGGAGCCGTTGACGCTCAAGCAGATCGGCAAAGAGGTCGGCCTGACCCGGGAGCGCGTGCGCCAGATCGAGGTCGATGCGCTCAAGAAGCTGCAGGCACAGCTACGCGACGATCGTCCCAGCCGGTTCTTCCGCCAATCCAACGGTGAAGAAGACATCGGCCGCGAGCGGCGCGCCAAGGCGGGATGACAACCATCTAGCCTGCCTTATAGAACGGCAATTTGACGACCTCAGCGTCGGTTGTAGCGCGACCCAGATCGACCTGCACGTTCGTTCCCGGTTCGCAGTGTTCGGCAACGACATAGGCCATAGCGATCGACTTTCCAAGCGTGGGGCTCGCGCAACCGCTGGTAACGAAGCCGACTTCAACGCCGTCGCGCACGACCTTCATCTCCTGACGTGCGGTGCGCTTGCCCTCAAGAACCAGTCCCACTAAGCGGCGCTTGGGGCCGTCTTGGGCGATTTGGCGTAGTGCGTCCTGCCCGATGAAATGACCCACATCCGGATCGTCGTCGCCTTTGTCAACTTTGACGGCGAACTTCAAGCCCGCGGACAGCGGATCGAATTGCTCGGTAATCTCATGGCCATAGAGCGGCATACCCGCTTCGAGGCGCAGTGAATCACGCGCGCCCAGACCAGCGGGTTGGAGCGGCACATCGTCGGCATCGAGATCACCCACGAGGAAACCCAGCGCCGCTGCAGCGAGCGCCGCGGGCATGATTACTTCCACACCGTCTTCGCCGGTGTAGCCTGTGCGCGACACGATCACAGTCGCGCCAAGCACATCCTTTTGAACGAACCGATAGCGTTTCAGCTCGGTCACCTCCGGCGCGAGCGGTTTGATGAGGTTCATCACGGCCGGCCCCTGAATCGCGAGCATTCCGGTTTCAGTCGTTTCGTCGTGCAGATCAAATTCCATGTCGCCGCGCGCTTGCTGGAAGTGGTCGAGCAGCTTGAGTCGATTGGCGGCGTTGCAGACCATCAGGTATTCGCCATCGCCAAGGTAGTACACCAGAACGTCGTCGTGACATCCACCTTGTTCGTTGCATACAAGCGTGTAGCGAGCTTGGTCGTCGGCCATGCCGGAAATCTGGCGGGTGCAAACATGATCGAGGAACCGACACGCGTCGCGGCCGGTGAAACGCAGCCGCCCCATATGCGAGACGTCGAACACGCCGCCGCTTGAGCGAACCTGCTGGTGCTCGTCGATGATGGAGCAATAGAGCATCGGCATTTCCCAGCCGGCGAAGTCGACCATCTTCGCACCCTGGCTGAGATGGAAATCATGGAACGGCGTTCGGAGCATCGCAGTTTGTTCAGTCGTGGTAGACATAATCTTGACCAAGGCCCCCGGTCCCGGAAATAGCGATCGGCGTACGTCCTTCGGTGCGGGCGACTCAGGCTTGGTGAATCTCGTCCTTCGCTGATTAGAGGTTGGGGCTGTCTTGCTTCAGTTGACGAATCTCACGCTCAAGCTGCTTGACCCTTTGGACAAGGCCATACAGGTCCATCCCGGCCAGGGCATTGCGTCGGGCCTGGCCAAGCTCGACGGCTGGCACGCCTCCGATTTTCTTCCCAGGCTCAACGTCCTGGACGATGGCGCTCTTCCCTGCGGCCTGCACGCCGTCGCCGATCTTCAGATGACCGGTAACCCCGACTTGTCCGCCCAGAACCACATAGTTGCCGACGTCAACTGAGCCGGAGACGCCGACTAAAGACACAAGGAGGCAGTGGCTGCCGATTTTCGTTCCATGTCCGATGGAGATAAGGTCGGCAAACTTCGTACCTTCGCCGATTCGAGTCTCGCCCATCGTCGCGCGTTCGATAGCACAGCCGGCGCCGAGTTCAACGTCGTCTTCGATGACGACTCGGCCGGCCTGAGGGATTTTGTGATGCACGCCGTCGTGTGTCGCGTAACCGAACCCGTCCTGCCCAACGACGCAGTTGGAGTGTATAGCCACGCGATCGCCCAGAACGCAGCGTTCGTAGATCACCGCGTTGGGGTATAGAACACATTCATCGCCGAGCACCGACGCTCGGCCAACGTACGCACCCGGATACAACACACACCGCCGGCCAAGCGTCGCGCCTTGCTCGACCACCGCAAACGGATGGATGATGGTGCCTTGTCCGACCGTGGCTTCCGGATGTACCTGGGCATGGGCGCTAATCCCTTCGGTGTCGGCACCAATCGCCTGAGGATGCTCGCGAAAGCCCTCCAGCGCGACGACTGCGTTGCGAAAGGCGAAGTAGGGATCATCAGCGATCAAACGCGATACGTGGTCCGGACACGACGACTCCACATCCACAATCACCGCGGCCGCCCGCGTCGTATCCAGGAACTTCTGATATTTGGAGTTCGCCACGAAGGTGACGTCATGCGGTCCGGCCTGGTCGATCGGCGCGCACCCGGTGACTTGAACCGCTGGGTCGCCCGAGACGGTGGCGTCGATCCGATCCGCGAGTTGTGCCAGGGACATGGCCATTCTTCTTTATCCAACGAACCTAGGCCGGTGCCGGGTTGGGGTCAATTCCCCCCTGTGACCCTTCTCCGGTCGGACCGCCCCAGGAGTGCCTTGTTGGCCGGAACAGGGCCCGGTATCCTCCCCACGCTTATGCTACACGCGCCCAGACCCCCAGCGCGGATTCCGCTCGTTTTAGCCTGGGTGCTCTTGGCAGTTCAGGTGGTTTTTGCACAGCCACAGCCTCCAGCGGCGGACCTGGAGGACCGGCCGATTTCGTCCGTACGCATCGAAGGGCTTCGGCGCGTCGATGAACGGTTGGTTCGCAATCAATTGCGGTCGACGATCGGCGACCCCTTTGACCGCGAGACGGTACAAGCCGACATCCGACTGCTGAACCGCCTGGGTGAATTCAAGACGGTCCAAGTCATCGCCGAGTTGCAGACCGACGGCTCCGTGGCACTGATCTATCGGGTTCTAGAACAGGAGATCATCACCGCGGTCCAAGTCGTGGGCAACCGGGTCATCCCCGATCAGGACCTGCTGGCAGTGGCGCCGATCGAAGGCAGTCCACGGGACGATTTTCTCATCGAGAACTCGAAGCGCGCCATGCGCGCGCTGTATCGAGAGCGAGGGCATTACCTGACGACCATCTCCGTCGTTTCCTCTGAGTTGCAGGAAAGCGGGATTCTGTTGTTTCGGATCGTCGAAGGCCCGCGCGTCAAAGTGAAGGCCATCGAGTTCGAAGGTAATCATGCATTCACAAATGCGCAGTTACACGCTGAGATCGGCACACGAACAGCGATGATCCTGTTTCGGCGAGGCGAGTTGGATGAGGAGAATCTGACCGACGACGTGGCCGCGCTGGATCGATTCTATAAGAACCGCGGCTACCTCGATGTGCGAATCGGACACCGAGTGGATCTCAGTCCGGACCAGACCGAAGCGAAAGTCGTGTTCCCGATCATCGAGGGTCGACAGTTTACCCTCCGGTCAATACAGACCGAGCCTGATCCGCTGCGCGTGTTTTCGGCTGAGCAACTCACAGCGATGATGGAAATAAAGCCCGGAGATGTGTATAGCCAGGACAAAATCCGCAAGTCGCTGCTCGTGATTCGCGAGGCCTACGCAAAGCTGGGATACACCCTCTTGATGTCGAATCAGTCGCCGAGGCCGGGAATGGGTCGGATCGCCCACGAATGGGATCGTCCGGCCGAGGGATCGGTCGTTGATCTGGTTCTGCGGATCGATGAGGGCACACCTTGGAAGGTGGGACAGGTCGATATCCAGGACAACGGGTTGACACGCGACAAGGTCATTCGCCGACACCTGCGCCGGGTAAAACCCGGCCGGCCACTGGATATCACCGAGATCGACGACGCTGCGGACCGGCTGCGCAGGACCCGCCTCTTCAATGATGTGAACATCACCGTCCAGGATCCCGACCCCGATAACCCGGGATACCGCGATATATTGGTGGATATCAAAGAGCGGAACACCGGGTCGGTGAACTTTGGCGTCGCGATCGGCTCTGATGCGGGGGTTTTCGGCGAGCTCTCGCTGACGCAGCGCAACTTCGATATCACCGACTACCCCGAGTCGGTCCGCGAATTGTTGAAAGGCCGTGCGTTCCGCGGAGCCGGACAAACATTCAACGCCACGCTGCGCCCCGGCAACGAGCTGTTCCAATATCTCATGAGCTTTACCGAACCGTACTTGTTCGACACGAACAACTCGCTGCGCGTTTCGGGGTCGTTCCGTGATCGTCAGTTCCGGCGATATGACGAGGAACGGGTAACGCTCGCACTCGGCCTCGGTCGGCGGTTCGGCGAGGTCTGGAATGCTTCGATCAACACGCGGTTTGAGCAGGTAGAGCTGGATAACATTGACTTCTTCGCACCAACGGCGATTTTCGATGATGCCGGACCAAACGAACTTGCAGCGCTTAGTTTTAACCTCACAAGAACAACGGTGGGCACAATAACTCGACCCGGACGCGGCAGTCGCCTGGAACTGAACATCGAACAGGTTGGGCTCTTGGGCGGGGACCTTGACTTTACGACCGTTGGCGCTCAGTACACCGTATTCCTCACGTTGAAAGAGGACTTCCTCGGGCGAAAATCCATCCTGAAGTTGAATACCGAGTCAAGATACATCTTCGAAGGCGACGCACCCGTGTACCAACGGTTCTATCTCGGCGGCCGGTCGTTTCGCGGCTTTGGGTTCCGTGAAGTCAGCCCCAAGGGGATCCGAGCCGACAACGGTAGGCCAAGCGATGACCCGATCGGCGGTAATTGGCTATTTTTCGCCGGCGCGCAATACGAGGTGCCATTGGTATCGGAAACCTTCACCGCCGTGGCATTCGTCGATAGCGGCACAGTCATCAACGACCTGGGCTTCGACGAGTACCGCGCGTCGATCGGTCTGGGAATTCGCCTCTATATCCCCCAATTTGGGCCAGTGCCGATCGCCTTCGACTTTGCCATACCGCTGCTGAAGGAGGAGTCCGACGATACACAATTGGTGAGCTTCGCCGCCGAACTGCCGTTTTAGGTTCTGTCTGACGAATAGTGGGACGGGCATCTTGCCTGTCTTTAGAGCAGTTCCACTGAAGATGTAGCGGCTCCGGTGGCATGGGCATCCTGCCCGTGCGGTCCGGCCGTGAAAAACC
>CBDUST010000007.1:0-35879 GCA_965369945.1 uncultured bacterium
GCTGACCCTGAGCCTGATGATCCTCAGGCGTACGAAAGCACTTTTCAACGGAGCACAACAGGTACGTTTGACGCTCCGCCCCGCCGCTCGGGGAGCGGCCGCTAAACGGGGCAAGGTTCGGGCATCCCAGTCTTGTTACCCCTTCCGCCCCTTCCCACCTCCGTGGCTCTCCGTGGCCCTCCGTGTTTCATTTCTCTCTGTGTCCTCTCTGCCTGAATGGTGAGATTCTTTGACTTTTTTCGACCGATTTCCAAAAACGGCGATCCTTGCGCGCGCTCACTACGCCGTCGGCCCCTCTATGGAGGAACATATTCTTTTGATCGCCTCACCATCTACGATCGACCAACTGCCAACGACCAAACGGCATCGCTGGCGCGCGCAAACTAAAGCCTATCCCGGCCAGAATCTCGTGCGCGCCACAGTTGCCGCGACCGACAACCGGCTCCGTAGGGTCGATGACCGGCCTTGGCCCCGAGCGTATACTCCCTGCCAGCCGATCGACGGGGCGCTCATGGGTCAATCGAAGGACTATTACCAGTTGTTGGGGGTGGATCGCAGCGCGACCGCGGAGCAGATTCGCAAGGCGTATAGGAAACTCGCGCGCACATACCATCCGGACGTCAACAAATCACCCGAGGCGGCTACGAAGTTCGCTGAGGTCACCGAGGCCTACGAGGTGCTCTCCGATGCAAAAAAACGCAAGGCCTACGACCGGTTCGGTCACGCAGGTGTCGGCGTCGGTGCAGGTGGATTCTCGCCCGGCGGTTGGTCAACCAACGTCGGGCCGGGCGGCGAATTTGATGCCGGCGACTTCGCCAATGCCTTCGAGCAGTTCTTCGGTGCCGGTGGCGGTTCGCCGTTTGGGGCCGGCGCCCCGCCGACTGCCCAACCACGACCGGTGCCCAGGCGCGGCGGGGATCTAACGCATCCGCTGAGCGTGAGCTTTATGACCGCAGCCCGTGGCGGTGCCGAGCCAGTTCGGATCTCGACCGGCGATTCGGGTTCACAGACGATCAACGTCAAGATCCCACCTGGCATCGAGCCGGGAGCCAAGCTGCGGATCAAGGGAAAGGGCCACGCCGGTTCAGCCGGAGGTCAAGCGGGCGACCTGATTCTGACGGTGACGGTTGGCGATCACCCGTATTTTCGCCGTGAGGGTGTTGATTTGGTGATTGACGTACCGATCACGATTGCGGAATCGGCGTTCGGCGTGACTGTAACTGTCCCACTACTAAAGGGTTGCGTGCAGATCAAAGTTCCACCGGGCACCTCAAGCGGCCAGCGTTTGCGTGTTCCTGGAAAGGGCGTGCAGGATACCAAGGGTCGCTGGGGCGACTTCTTGGCGGTGGTTCAGATCGTGGCCCCGGACTCGATCTCCGAGCAAGGTCGAGGGCTGTTGGAAACGTTGGCTAAAGAACTGAATAATCCCAGGGAAAGGGTCACATGGGCCGATGACGTGGGGGATAATCCCGACTAAGCTGGTCGGCCCGGGTGGGGCTGCCCAAGACCCTCAAGGGGTGGATTGGTTTGCTAAGACGACAGCATCGATTCTTCCGCAGTGTGTTGATGGCCTGCGACTTGGCGATGATCATCGCCGCCGCAGTGCTGGCGTACTTTTTGCGCTTTGAGGTCCTTAGCGAGATCCTCCCGCCCAAGGAAACCATCACTAGCTTCCAGGTTCACGCCATCCCCATTTGGCTGGTGTGGCCGCTGATGTGGCTCGCAGCGATCTGCGTGGGGCTCTACAAGGCGCGGCGCGATCAGCGCTTCTACCGCGAGGCGGCGGCGATCGTCAAGGCGGTTCTCCTTGGATTGGGGCTCACCATCGCCTTCCTCAGCCTGTTCCAGAATATCCTGTTTGACGGACTGCACTTCAGTGGATGGCAGTTCGCCGTGTTTGGCATGGTCGCTACGGTCATGTTGGTCGCCTGGCGGCTGTCGTTCCGAATCGGTGTGCGAGCCCTGCGCCGACGCGGGTGGAATCTGCGGCATGTGGCGATCATCGGCACCGGACGGCTCGGGCAAGTCGCCTATCACACGCTGTCTCGAAACAGTTGGACGGGCATCAAGCCGTCGTTCTTCATTAGTCACCATGAGACAACCAATCGACAGAGCTGTCTTGATCTGCCGGTAAGAGGTGGATTGGCCGAGTTGGAAACGATTCTCGATGCCAGTACCGTATCGGGCGTGTTCATCGCGATGCCCGGACGAATGACTCAGGCGCTGCCGGACCTGCTGCGGCGACTGGAGCGATATCCGCTCGATGTGCGCGTCGTGCCGGACATGAATCCCAAGTTCATGCCGATCAACATGTCGACCAACGAACTGGACGGCATGCCGGTGCTGTCGGTGCGCGAGTCGCCGCTGACAGGGTGGGGTGGCTTCACCAAGCGCGGCGTGGACATCATCGGCGGTGGGCTGCTCTTACTGGCATTTGCGATTCCCATGCTCGTCATCGGTCTGCTGGTGCGATCGTCCGGCCAAGGGCCTGTGATCTTCCGTCAGGAGCGCATGAGCCTCAACGGGCAGCGATTCAAGATATTCAAGTTCCGCACGATGAAGCATGTCGATGCGGAGCTCCAATCCTTGGAAGATCGAGGCAAGGGCACCGACGCTTGGACCAAGCCCAACGACGAGCGCATCACGCCTTTCGGCCGATTCTTGCGCCGCACAAGTTTGGATGAGTTGCCGCAACTGCTCAACGTGATTCTGGGTGAAATGTCGCTGGTTGGACCAAGACCTGAGCGACCTGAGTTGATCGAGAAGTTCCGTGAAGATTGGCGTGGCTACATGCTCCGGCAACGCGTCAAGGCGGGCATGACCGGCTGGGCCCAAGTCAACGGATTGCGCGGCGACACCAGCTTACGCAAACGCCTGCAATACGACCTCTTCTATGTTCGCAACTGGTCCTTCACATTCGATATGCGCATCCTCTGGCTGACGATCTTCAAGGGGTTTGCGCACGCCAATGCCCATTGATTGCATCTCGACGCAGCATGGACCAAGTGACGGCGTGACCGTGGCCGCAGCTAGCGAAGGTCGTTGGCATTGTGGGCCGGGATTCGCGAGGCACTTCGATGTTCCGAGTTGAGGCCCTCGTTCGGAGACTTATTCCCTCCGTCCCGGTCATCACCCGCAATCGCATCCTCATGGCGCCGTTGGATATGCTGGACCGAGTGATCTCGTGGCCCTTCGGGGTCGGTTCGAGCCTTCCGCCCAACCGTCTTCGGTTGCGGGTCGGGGTCGGCAACCGCTTACTCTTCAATCAGATACACCATCGGTGTCTGCCCATCAACTTCTGGCTCAATGCCTTTGCCTCCGGGCGGGTTGGGCTGGAGTCGCGAATCCTCGACCTTGGCTGCGGATGTGGCCGGTTCGCCTCCACGCTGCTGGGTTTCTCGTTCTTCGGCGCCAAGTTCACCGGTCATTACACCGGTGTGGATATCGACAGGGAAATGGTGGATTGGTGTCGGCATCACTTTCCAACGGATCGCTTTACATTCCAACTGTCGACGAACTTCAGCAGCGTCTACAACCCCCAGGGCGACCGAGGCACTCCCGTGCGAATCAACGTCGACGACGCGAGCCAGGATTTCGTCTTTTGCGTTTCGCTGCTGACACACCTTCTAGAGGAGGAGGTCGTGCATTACCTCAAGGAAATCCATCGCATTCTCGCCCCGGACACGGTGATGCAGGCGACGGTCTTTTGCATTGATCACTTCAGGGACAAGCCTGGCGGCCGCTGGACCTTTAGACATCAAGTCGGGGAAGCCTACGTAGAGAGCCCGCGCTATCCAGAGGCGGCCGTCGCGTATACAAAGGAGTGGCTGGAGGAGCAATGCCAACGCGTCGGTTTTGAGACCGTAGAGTTGCTGCATAAGTCCGGAGGCGGGCAAAGCCTGTTGGTAGCGAGAAAGGGCAAGTGATTGGCGGCCCGTTCCAGATCGCCAATGTGTCAGGCACCGGCTACCAGCGACAGGCTTGCTCGGTGTGAGGGCGACCCATGAACGACGTGAATCGTGACGCAGTTGTTCTGCTCTCAGGTGGCGTGGATTCATCTACGACACTCGCCATTGCGCGAGACGAAGGCTTCCGGTGCTATGCCCTCAGCTTCGATTACGGCCAGCGACATCGTCTGGAGCTGCATGCGGCCGACAGAGTGGCTCAAGCCGGCGGCGCAGTTGATCAACGTGTTGTGAACATCGATCTGCGCGCGTTCGGCGGATCGGCGCTGACGGACGATATCGACGTTCCCAAGGATCGGCCCCCGGAAGTGATAGACGCGGGGATTCCCATCACCTATGTCCCGGCTCGAAACACGATCTTTCTGAGTTTCGCGCTCGCCTATGCGGAAGTCATCGGCGCAGCGGACATCTTCATCGGCGTCAACGCGATCGACTATTCGGGGTATCCGGACTGTCGGCCGCAATACATCAAAGCGTTCGAGACAATGTCGAACCTCGCCACGAAGATGGGCGTCGAGGGACGGCGCATCACGATCCATGCACCGTTGATCGATCTGACCAAAGCTCAAATCATCAAGCGTGGCATTGATTTGGGCGTCGATTATTCATTGACGTTTAGTTGTTACGACCCACAATCAAATGGCGAACCGTGCGGACATTGTGATTCATGTCTTCTGCGCGCCGAAGGGTTCCGGGCAGCTGGGGTGGACGATCCGGCTCTCCCGCGATGCGGTTAGTTGTGCGCATCGACAGCCGCGGCTGCGGGCCGTCAGGAGCGAGCAATGAGCCGCCCGGGTATCGTGCTCAATCGCGCAAAAGTAGATCGCATGAGCTGAATATTTTCTTTCAACCCGCCGACGCCTGTACGACGCAACTGTGTAATCAGCAAGGACTTACGTTTGTAATTGCCTGTGGTGGGGATTCGTAGCTAAGAAAACGAGCTACTTTCCTGTTGACACTTGTGAGAAGTCAAAGTAGAAGCTGAGTTGGTGCAATGCCTTGGAGGGGCATGATGGCCATATTGCGTATCAGCGGCGCGGATTGATGCAGTGATGCGCAGCATCATCGCTCATTTTCCGCTGGACAACGGTGGGCCTCGCCCGGGAGGGTGTGACCTTGGTGTCTGAATCGCCAGTCGCTGGTAACGTCGGCTTGAGTCATTACCAAAGAAGAGGAAGGAAGGAGCAGGATTATGCGAAGGCAACACGGTTTAGAGAAATGGATCGCTCGACTGATGGTATTCACTGGAGCGTGGATGGTCGGTCTTGGATCCGCGCAGGGGCAGAGCAATACGTGGACGACCGACGCAGATTTTGACGAGGGCACTCTGGTCAATGTGAACCACGACGATCCCAACCACGATCAGTTGCAACTCAACCAGGAAGTCTCGACCTTTCCGTTTATCAATGTCGCGGCTTCCGCGCGGGGGACGGTCGTCAGAATCGATGTCAATACCGGTGCGATTCTCGGTGAGTACAGAACAGCGCCGGAGGGCCGTGCTCGGAACCCCTCTCGGACGACGGTGGACGCTTTCGGGAATGTCTGGGCCGGCAATCGCGATGAGTCCGCAGGCGGCCTGGGCTCGGTGGTCAAGATCGGTTTGGTCATCGGTGGCACGCGGGTCGATGCAGCCGGTAATTTCGATCCTGCCGGACAATACCTTGCGCCGCCATTCGATTACAACACGTGTATTGATCGCGACGGCGATGGGTTGATCAAGACCTCAATGGGCTTGGGCAACATCCTCGGCTGGCCTGACATCACCGACGGGGCGGGTGGTGCAACCGCCCTTGTCGAAGACGCCGAAGACGAGTGCATCCTCATCTTTCAACGTGTCAGCGGCGACCACGTAAGGCATGTGTCGGTGGATGGCAACAATAACGTGTGGACCGCAGGAAACTTCGGGGCCGACAACGCCTTTGATCTGCTCGATGAGAACACCGGTGCGATCCTGGCCAGCTTTGACGTCGACGGCGGCGGATACGGCGGGCTGGTAGACGGCAATGGTGTTCTCTGGTCCGCCAACCGCGGACCTGGTCCGCTCACGGTGCTACGGTACGACACCATGGGCACGATCACCACTGCTGACGACACCTGGTCGTTCCTGGACGCCCCGAACGCATATGGGCTGGGCATTGACAGTAACGGCCACATCTGGAACTCCCAATGGACCAGCAACCAGATCCGCGAGTATGCTTCCAACGGGGCGCTGCTCAACATCTTCGGCACCGGCGGCGCGAGTAACGATCGCGGGGTCGCCGTGACGTCGGCCGATGACCACATTTGGGTAGCCAACAGCGGTGGATCGGACGTTTCCCGCCTCGATAACAGCGGCAACTTGCTGAAAGTCATTCCGCTGGGTGGTGATGGTGTTCAGCCGACAGGTGTTGCGGTCGATTCCAACGGGAAGGTTTGGGCCACCTGTCTCACCTCCAACACCGCCAAGCGCATCGATCCGAACGCCGGCGGCGATGGACTGGGTGCGGTCGATCTGACGGTGAGTCTCGGTGCCGGCGCGGGACCGTACAACTACAGCGACATGACCGGGACCGTGTTGCTGTCAGCAATCCAAGAGGGAACCTGGACGGTGGTGTGGAACAGCGGAAGCGCTGGGGCCACCGGTTGCACGATCTCGTGGAACAGCGATGAGCCAGCGGACACCTTCGTCTCGGTCGAGGCCCGCGCTGCCGATGACGTCTTGGATCTGCCGGCAGAACTGTTCGTCGCAGTGGACAACGGCGTTCCCATCGTCGGCGTGGCAGGGCAATACTGGGAGATTCGCGCCACCCTGGGCAGAGACTCCGGCGTTGAGGAGACCCCGGTGCTGTTCGATTTGACGATTCAGTGCGAAGTGCCACTGGACATCAAACCCGGGTCGTGCCCCAACTCATACAACCGCAACAGCCATGGCGTCCTGCCCGTGGCCCTGGTTGGCACAGACAGCTTCGATCCGATGGACGTTGATCTGTCCACCGTTCTGTTGACCCGTGCCGATGGTTTCGGCGGAAGTGTGGCTCCCCACGAAGGCCCGCCCGGACCGCATTCGGTGTTCGAGGATGTGGCCACGCCATTTGAGGGTGAGCCGTGCGACTGCCATGAGCTTGAAGGCGACGGCTTCACGGACCTGTCCATGAAGTTCAAGACCGACGATCTGGTCGCAGCGCTTCAGCTTAACGATCTGCCGGCTGGCGACTTAGTGGAGCTGATCCTCAGCGGCAATCTCCTAGACGGCACGCCGTTTAGCGGCCGCGACTGCATCCGCCTGGTGCCGCCGGGCACACCGCCGGGATTGCTGGCCATTAGGTCGAACCTGCCGGGCGCCTGGCTCGACATGAGTCCGCTGGATAACCAGCTTGATGGCGGTGGGTTTGCGAATTTCGAACGCACGTACTCGCAGACGACTGTCGTGACCCTCACCGCCCCGGCGGCGTACCACGGCTGGGTGTTCGCCGGCTGGCGGTGGAGGGATGGCAGCCCGCACAGCTACAGTCTGCGCGCAGGTCAGTCGATCGAAATAACGATCTGGAGTGATCAACAGACGGTGGAGGCGATGTATGTAAGGGAATGATCCGCGCCGCGCGCCAGCCCGACCAGCCCTCGGGCTTGGTGCGCAAAGCAGACTCGCGGAGTGAACAAACGAAGCCCACGGATTGAAATCCGTGGGCTTCGAGGTTGATCGGTGTTCATCTGCGTGTATCTGTGGTTTCAAAGGATCGAGTTGATCAGATATCCAGGTTCTTGATTTCCAGGGCGTGCTCTTCGATGTAGGCACGCCGGCTCTGGACGTCCTCGCCCATCAACGTCGCGAAGAGTTGCTCGGCGTCGGAGGCGGTGTCCCAGGTGACGCGCAGGAGCGTGCGCTTAGCTGGGTCCATCGTTGTATCCCATAGCTCCTCGGGATTCATCTCGCCCAAACCTTTGAAGCGCTTGATTTCGATGCCGCGCCGACCGATGTCGTGCAGCGCGGTCAGAATCGAGGGGATATTGGGGATATCGACGACGTCCGGCTCGGCAGAGGGGTGATTGATGATCCACGCATAGCGGGTGGGCATCTTCTCGCCGCTGACGGATTCCTCCTGCACGAGTCCATAATCTTCGATATCGATGCCGTAGTCAGCGAGGCGTTCGAAGATTTTTTCGAGTTCGCGATTCTCGTGCAGCTCGCGCAGACTGGCGAGATTGCATGCGCCGCTGGCTTGTTGTCCCTCGCCGGCGCGGAGATCGTCGAGCACGAGATTGTGCTCGGCGATGATCTGCCCGGCCTCTTCTTCTGACCAGCAGAGTTGTTCGCCCTCCGGCCAACGGATCAGATGTGTGGGCAGACTGCGTTGGTTGTTCGGATCGTGGTCGCGCGATTCCAGCAGCGAAGTGAAGGCGATGCCGCGGCGTTCGGCGACGTTGACCAACTCCCGCAATCGCTCGACGAGCTTCACGAGCTGGAGGAGTTCCTTGCCGTCAATCCGTCGGTGTTCGTTTCCATCCTCGTTGCGGATCGTGAGCACGGCGTTGGCCAGCGCGAGTTCGGCGAGGACGTCCGACAGCTCCTGATCGTTGAGGACATATTTGCTCTTCTTGTTGCGGGTGACCATGTACAGCGGCGGCTGGGCGATATAGATATTGCCATGTCGTATCAGCTCGGGCATCTGGCGGAAGAAGAACGTGAGCAGGAGTGTACGGATATGCGAACCGTCAACATCAGCGTCAGTCATGATGATGACGCGGCCGTAGCGGAGCTTGGCGATGTCGAAATCCTCGCCGATGCCGCATTGTAAGGCCTGGATGAGGATGCGGATTTCCTCGAAGCCAAGGACTTTGTCCAGCCGGGCTTTCTCGACGTTGAGGATCTTGCCGCGGATGGGGAGGATGGCTTGGTTTTCGTGTTCACGTCCGCCCTTGGCCGACCCGCCGGCCGAATCACCCTCGACGATGAACAGCTCGGCGCGATCGACGTCATTGGTAACGCAATCGGCGAGTTTTTGCGGCATGCCGCCGGAGTCCAGGGCGCTTTTTCGTTTGATCAGTTCGCGGGCTTTGCGGGCAGCTTCACGGGCTTGAGCGGCGAGCACGGCCTTGAGGCAGATCTGTTTGGCCTCGGAAGGATGCTCCTCCAGCCAGGCGCCCAGTTGCTTGGTCACCGACGAGGCAACCATTGACTCCGCCTCGGGGTTGAGCAACTTCTCCTTGGTTTGGTTATTGAACTGCGGCTCCGGCATCTTCACCGAGATGACCGCAGTGAGTCCCTCGCGCAGATCGTCGCCGCTGGGGGTGATGTCCCTGAGAATCTTGTTGCGCTTGGCGTAGCTGTTGATGGTGCGCGTGAGTGAAGTCTTGAACCCGGCGACATGCGTGCCGCCATCGGGATTGAAGATGTTGTTCCCGAACGGCAGCAGTAGCTCGTTGGGCGAGTCGGTGTACTGCATGGCGATGTCGATGGTGATACCCGTCTTGGCATCGGTCTGCACGATGTGTATGGCCGGGCTGACCGTGGTCTTGGCACGATTGAGGTGCTCGATGTAGCCGAGCAGCCCATTCTCGAAGTGGAACGTCTCCTGGCGTGGCTTGCCTGATTTATCGACTCGCTCGTCGATCAGACGAACGGTGGCCCCTGGGTTGAGGTACGCCAGTTCGCGAAGGCGGTGCTGAAGCGTCTCGTAGCGGAAGGAGATGTCGGGGAAGATTTCCGAGTCGGGCAGGAAGCTGATCTTGGTTCCGGTGCCGCGTGGGTTGCTCTCGGTGGCATCATCACGTGTGGCCACAACATGCAACGGATTGACGATTTCACCGCGCGCGAAGGTGATCAAGTAGATTTTGCCGTCTTTTACGACCTCGACCTCGGTCCACTCGGACAAGGCATTGACGCATTTCACGCCGACGCCGTGCAGGCCGCCGGAGACTTTATAGACGTTGTCATCGAACTTCCCACCTGCGTGCAGCTCAGTCATGATGACTTCGACGGCGGGCCGACCGCTGATGGTGGGGTTCTCGTGAACCATGAGATCGACGGGCATTCCCCGGCCGTCATCGATCACCGAGCATGAGCCGTCCACATCGAGCTGGACGGTGACGGTGGAGGCGTAGCCGGCCATGACCTCGTCGATGGCATTGTCCACACATTCATAGACGAGGTGATGGATTGCGGTGAGGCCGACGCCGCCGACGTACATTCCGGGTCGTTTGCGAATGGCTTCCAAGCCTTCGAGCACCTGGATCGACTCAGAGGTATAAGCGTCGGGGGCGGCGGTGGGGGAAGCGTGTTCGGTATCCGTCATAGTGTGTTGGGGCCGAGTCGAGGGGTTCACAAGCTCAGAGGATTATAGCCGATTTGTGCCGTTTTCGCAGACCGGCGTCGGGGCCTCGCGGCCTCGGGCACGGGTTTGTAACAGATTGATCTGCAATCATTTACGCTTGGCATGATCGGAGTGCCGTCGGGAATGGGGCACATCGACCATCACTAGGAAGGCGATCCAAATTTGGCGCTGCTTGGGGCGGCTCCCTAGCGGCATTCAACCATGGATCGATCGGTCTGCTGGGGAAGCGGTTGGACCGCCACGGCTTGCCGAGTCGATCGCGATTGCCGTCGGTGGTCCATCGGCCGGTGAGAGTGGAGTCGGGTCTGAGGCGGAACCGATATTGCCGGTGAAGTTCAAGAAACCTTAAGTAGACCGAGAGTTGTGTATGAGTGAATCGAAAGGCGTTTGCGCGGAGCATCGACAGGCGGTTGGCGCGTTGGCGACGCGGCGGGGCTTCCTACTGTTGGGGCTGATATTGCTAGCGGGCTGCGGCAAACAGACGACACGCGCGATGCTTCCCAACCCGCCCTGGCCGTCGCTGGACTTGCCGCCGCTGGCGGAACCGCCCCCGAAGTGGTCGGGCTACAAGCCGCCAGCTCCCGAACCTTTGCCTCCATCATCGTCCTCGCCGTGGCGAGGTACGGTGCTCGCTCGAAGCGAATGGGCTGGGGGTGGACCGATACCGACTCGGATGAACCGCATGTCTCCGGTACGGTACATCACCGTTCATCACGATGGGATGCAACCGTTCTTCGACACTGATCAGCGGTCGACCGCAGCGCGCATCGAGGCGATACGCCGAGCGCATCGAGCTCGAGGCTGGGGCGACATCGGGTATCACTTCGTTGTGGACCGGGCCGGTCGAGTGTGGGAGGGCCGTCCGATGGGCTACCAGGGCGCGCATGTCAAGGATCACAACTACGCCAACATCGGGGTCGTGGCCCTGGGGAACTTTGATCGACAGCAGCCCACCCGAGCGCAACTGGAGACGGTGCAGCAACTACTTGGTGATTTGATGGACAGGTATGGTGTTCCGCCCAGTCGCGTTCACACGCATCAGGAGTGGGGGTCGACCGCTTGTCCGGGGCGATACCTCCAGGAGTACCTGAACAGATCGCGGCAGCTTGGGCGGCTGGGATAGGGCTACTGTGTGCCGGTTCAGTTGCCGGGCTGGCGCGCCGTTGGTTTGGGGTACCGGCTCGCCCGGTCGTACCGGTCAGTTCCAGCTCAGACCCTTGGGCCATTCGTCGAAGCTCTGACGTTCGGCGCGGCTGACGATCTGGCTGAGGTTCAACAATTCGCCTTTGATCATGTCTGCTCGTCGATGGGGACTGGCCTCGGCCAGCAGTTGGTATCGGATCTCGCCGTCGCGCAAGAGCGCAAAGCCGATCAACTCCATCAAGGCGTGCGTGGGGACATCGTCACGATCGAACCAGTGCATCACGGTATCAATGCAGCGCATCCGGCTGAGTGTGCGACTCTTCAGTAGATCGCGGAGTTCGCGGCGAACCTCGGGCATCGGTGGTGGTTGTTCGTCCAGCGGCTCAAGCGGGGATAGTCTTGCCATGCGGTACAATCGCCCGTTATCCGGCTCGATCAGTTCAAGAATCTTCGCGCGGCACACGCCCTGCAACAGAATGTAATGCCGGTCGCCGCGAACGTCGGCGTGTTGGACGATCTTCCCAACACAAACAGCCGGTCGCAGTACAGGCGCATCAGCCGAATCATCGTTGCAGCGTGGGTCGGCGAAACTCGCCATCGCCACCTGGCGGTCGCCCTCCAGGCAGTCATCGATCATCTGTTTGTGACACTCTTCGAAAATATGTAACGGCTGGATTGCGTGTGGCAGCAACACCGCATCGGGAAGTGGGAATATTGGCAGGGGCTGGCCGAAGTTCACGCGTACCGCTTCCGACATCGCCTCAATGGTATGCGCCTCGGCCGGGAGGCAACGAACTTGTGGTTGGATGACAGTGAGGCTGGGCTGGAGGGTGCCCAAGGCCCTGATCAGCTGAACGTCGCCTCTATTTCCTCGAATGCCTGTGGCAGGATGGTCTTGACTTGCTCGATTGTTTCCTGCGGCAAGCTCAGATCGTCTGTCGCCTCTCGAGCGATGTCGAGGCTCATCAGGTCGCCGCGGAAACCGAAGCCTTGCTGTGCGGCCAAGCGGTCTGCGACGTACACGATCGACGTGAGCGTCCGGTTTGCTGGGGGCAACTCCGTCGGATCATGATGATGTCCGGTGACGTAGGCGAACGATTGCGGGAATTTCCACGCCTCGCAAAGACCGGCGCCGAACGCCTGGTGGTCCGCCCCGAGAATGCGCGACTCGATCTCACGCAGATCAGTCGTGGGCATGTCGTCGTCATCGAACGACATTTCTTCGAAGACCGAGACCAGCTCGTGGCGGTTCGCTTGCATCTCAACCATGATTCCGATGTCGTGGATGAGTCCGGCGAGGAAGGCCTCGTCGGCCAGCCCCATTTGCAGCCGATCGCAGATCAACTTGCTGGCGGTGGCCGTGGCAATCGAGTGTACCCAAAGGTCTCGCGCGGAAAACCGTGGGCACAGGTCACCGCCGCGGAAGAGCTTGGTGAGGCTCGCAGCGATGGCGATATTCTTGACCGCGTTCAGTCCTAGCAGAACGATTGCGCGGTTGATGGATCCGATCTGTCGGGGCAGCCCGTAGAACGCCGAGTTGACGACTTTGAGAATTCGACTGCACAACGCCTGGTCGTTAGAGATGACGTTGTGAAGGTCATTGGCAGTGCTCGTGGGATCTTCCACGAGTTCAATGATCTTTAGCGTGATCTCAGGCAGCGTGGCGATATGGCTGATGCCGGTGATCGCCGCTTTCACGACCGCCTGCTGTTCCTCGCTCTGGATGGCGTCCATGCGGTGTCCCTTTTGCGGTTGGGTTCTGTGAGAGCCCGGCATGGAGACATCGACCGCCGTCGGCGGCGACTTGATCGAACGTCCGGAAAAGGCGGGTTCGCCGCTCTCTGGCCAACGTCCTAGAACGTGTTGCGTTTGACCAGCGGGAGTCGGGCCGGGTCGAACGTGGCCAGAATCGCCGCCGTCTTGATCCCCGCTCGGCCGTCGCCGTAGGCATGCTCGATCTCGGTCACGCCTTGGGCAAGACCTCGGGCGATGGCCGGCTGGATCGAGTCCGGCTCGCCCTCCGGCACGTTGATCACGTTGGCGCACATCTCGCGACCAGTCTGCCGAGGCCCGATATTGACGCATCGGACCCCAAGGGCGGCACCCTCGATCAGGCCCGCGCTGCTGTTGCCCACGAGCAGCCGTATGCGGCGCAAGAGCCCGATGAAGTCTCGTCGAGGCAGGTGTTCCCGCTGCCGGCAGCCGGCGTCGGTTATCGCTTGGACAATCCCGTCTCGCCCCGGATCATGGTTGGGGTGAAGGGCGAAGACCGTGCCCGCTACTTGACACAGCCCCAGCAATTGCGCCGCTTGGTCGCGCTCATGCTCGATGGCCCGGCCGATCGGGTGCAACAGCATCACAATCTCCGGCCAGCCCAGCGCGTCCATCATCTCATCCGGCAAGGGAGGGAAATCAGCAAGCTCGTCGATGGCCGGTGATCCCACCACGTGGATTCGATTCGGATTCTCGCCCAGCGACTCCAGCCGCTTGGCTGATTGGTCGGTGGCGGGGAAGTGAATGTGCGCTAATTTGGTGATCGCGTGCCGAATCGCCTCGTCAGCGATGCCCTCGGCGCGATCGCCCCCGTGCATGTGCGCCACATGAATGCCGGCGACCGACGCGGCAGCAGCAGCGGCGAGCGCTTCGATCCGATCTCCTAGAACCAACATGACATCGATCAAGTTGCGCGCGAACTGTTGGGCGAAGCCAGTCACGCCGCGCCCCAATGCCGCTGCGTCGTCCAGACGGGTGCGCTCGTCCGGTTGCTGCATGGTGATTGTGTGGGCTATCGTGAAATCGCGCTCAACTTCATCAGCCGTATGCTCAGGCGGGAGCAAGTGCGTTCCGGTCACAATCACTCGCAATTCGAGTTCGGCGTGGTCACGTATCGCGCGCATGACCGGCCGAAGCAGCCCGTAGTCGGCGCGCGAGCCTGTGACGACCGCGATTGTGCGCTTGTCCGCCATTGGCGCAGTGTACTCGCCTTGAGCAAAGTGTTATTCGTTGGGTATGGGGTCAGTTTAGCCGGAGCTGAGTTTGGTGATTATGCCCTGGGTTTTGGTCGCGCCCGCGGCCTCCAAGTCCTGCTCGGCCAGCGGCGTATCAGCCTCGACTGTCCGAGCAAGCCGCCGACCGATTGTTTGGTCCATTCGCCACGGCTCGATACCGGTCCCGGGTCGTTTGATGGTCAGATCGTCGCGCGTCAGAACGTGGCCGGCATCGAGTCGTCGCTTCGCCACGATCGACTGACGCGAGGCGTCTCGGACATCACGTTCGATCGGCAGCACACGCTTCGCAGGATCTCCCATCATGGTCCAGGCGCGACGCGCAAGTTTGGCGTATTGCCTGAAACTGTTCGGGTCGAGCGAGGCTGCATGATCGGGGCCCGGCGCTAGCGGATCGTACGTCAGGTGCTTTTCCAACACACACGCGCCGCTCGCCACAGCCAACGCCCCGGTATCGATGGCGGTCGTATGGTCAGAGTACCCAAGCGCGTTGGGGTTGAATTGGCACATCGCTGCGCGCCCGGCAAGAGCGGCGCAATCGTCCGGCGTGGGATAGGCGCTGACGCATTGCATCAGAATATGTGGGTGGGCCCCGAGCCATCGCGTCGTCGCCTCGACCTCCGTTGCTTGAGATGCTCCCGTGCTGACGAGCAACGGCTTGCCCGTCGCCATCAATCGATCGATCAACGGTCGGTTGATCACGTCCGGCGATGCAACTTTGTACGCATCCCACGGCAACCGATCAGACTCCTCCACCAAGTCCAAACTGAACACCGTAACGATCGCATGCAAGCCCAGGTTATGTGCTGCCACGACGATCGCTTGCATCTCGACTGGTTGAAGCTCCAACGCTTGCAGCAAAGCGAATGGGTCGTCCGCGCCGGTCTGCTGTTGGTATTGGGCAAGTCGCGATGCACTGCTGAGCAGCCGATCGGTCTGATACCATTGCAATTTCACAGCGTCCGCAGCGGCCTGATGCGCCGCTTCGACAAGTTCCAACGCCCGTGACAGCGACCCGTCATGGTTCACGCCGAGTTCAGCGATGATGTACGGCTGAGTGCTGGGAGTTATCTCGCGATCACCGATCCTCAAGTCACCGCTCCCGTTGTTTGTTGTGTGAGCACCGCTTCCGCTACGGCCAGATCGATCGCGTCATCCACGTCGATTACCGAACCGGGCGGGGTCTCGATTCCACGCCGATCGGTTCCCAAGAACGCGTGGGGGTTGATGTCATCGGCGTTGCGTACACATGCTGTTTTGACCGCGATCACGCCGCCGTCGAGGCTCAGCAACTTGGGTAGGTCCTGACGCCGGTCGATTTGGTTCTCGATGAACGGCGTAACACGATGATCATCGTCGAGCGTAGATATCCAATATGGATGGTGCTTACCCACATCGCTGTAAGACTGCACACTGTCAGCACCCGTCTGGACGAGCAAGCCAACCGCACGATCGATCAGATCGGCAGGTCGCACCGGGACGTTGGCGTAAAGCACGACAATGATCGGCTCGGTTGCGCCAAGTGTGGCCACAGCATGGCACACCGCTGCGCTGACGGTAGCGGTATCACTGGCTAACTCCGGCGGGCGTCGCACAACATCAGCGTCCATCTTCTTAGCTACGCTGGCAATCTCATCACCGTCCGTTGAGACGACCACTCTCGTTACGCAATCGGCTTGCATCGCGTGTTCGATCGAGTACTGGATCATCGGTCGGCCGGCAACCCGCATCGTGTTTTTTCCGGGAAGCCCCTTGCTCCCAGCTCGGCCGATTACCAGCGCCAAGACGCCGTGCGAGTCGGTCATGGTAGACAAACCCACGGCGGTTGTTCGCTTTCGCCTAAATCATGCGCAAGCTGTTCCCGACGTGAAAGCAACTTGCTCCACAACTTGGCCAGTGGTGTATCGACGAGGTTTCCCACGCAGTCATCACCGTTATGATCCAGTTCGCTGACCGGCACGGATCCGTCGCTGAGAATCGTCATTCTGCGCCGAGCTTCATCGAGAAACACTCGAACCGGAGGCGCGGTTTGCGTAAGCGAATCTTCGTGTTGAGCATTCGGGGGGCCTTCGATCACAGCAGCACCCAGTGTCGCTAGCCAGCGATCGAAGAACGTCCCGATATCCTCGTAGGTTTCGCTTCGTCGCTGCAATCGTGGAACGATCCAGGGAACAGTGAAGGCGGCGTTGGGCGGGTGGTTCGTGAGGCATCTTCGGTTAGCCGTGAGATAGTGCAGGTTCTCAATCGCCTCACGAAACCGATCAACGCCCATCATTTCTTGGTAGGTCGCTGCGCGGTCCGCGTGGAGGTCGACGCTGACAACATCAACGCCGCAACTCAGCAGGCGATCGAGTGTTGGGCGGTCGGCCAGCAGTTCGGTCCGCAGGTGTACGCCACACATACCCGCTTCTTTGGCGATGCGCACAATCCGATCGAAATCGTCATGCAACAACGGATCACCCACACCGCCGAGGGTGAGAACGCAATCGCCAGCCTCTGCGACTTGCTCGAAGATGCGCTGCGCCAAATCGAGCGACAGCGGTTCGCGATGAGTTGTCGCGCTGAACCTTTCGCTGAAGATACCACTGCTTGTTCGAGTACAGCACAACTCGAGAATGACATGCTGAGGCAACTTGTCAGGTGAGTTTCGATGATGCGCGGCGATCGCCTCGATGACTTGATCCGCAGTCGAGTCGGCGCTGACGTCGCTTGACTCCAAGGCTGCTTGGATTGCTCGCCGATTGCGCGGCGAGTCGAACGTAACCCGGACGCGAGATCGGCTCACTCGGTGATCGATTTGAACGTTCGCGCTGCGCGCGATGAGATCGTGTTGTGGCGCTTGTGGCTGATAGGCGAGCAATGCGCCGACCGTTGAAAGTCGAGCCCGCTCGGATAACTCCAGCATCAAGCTTGCCCCGATCAAACAGCCACAAAGACCCGGCGGTGCTTGCGTAAACACCAAGTTGTGTTGCTTGGGCGCCTCAAGATGTCGCGTAACAATCGCATCGCATCCGGTTTGTTTTGATACATCAAGCAGCGGCCAGTCCGGCCCGACGAGCAGGGCCGCGGTCAGTTCTCGCTTGTTCATAATCGACGACATCACCTGCGGGCACAGTATCTCGTCGTAAACACTCATGCCCCCAAGTCCACCGCGCCATGAAGTGTCCGACCACAAGCGTGCGGCAGCGATCGCTTCTCGTTCCGGACCAAACGGGGAGCCGTCGCATCGTTCGATCTGGACGGGCAAGTCTATGTGCTGCCGATCGATCACTGATTCGATGTCGAAATCGCGCGGCACGATGAGAATGATCGACTCCAATGTTTGCGATCGACCCAACCGTTGAAGTGTGTGTTGCAGAACAGGTTTGCCGGCGAGTTGTTCTGTCAACGAACGGGCGATGCCTATGCCGTTGCAATCAGGATCGATCGGTACCAAGGCTGCGATCCGAGACGGCGGCGCGTCGGTCTTTGCTCCGTCATCGTCCACGAAGCTCCGTGCAGGTTGTTGCGAAGCCGCTGCTGAATCTCCCGCCAGGATCGCCTCGGCTCGACTGAGTTGATCGATGATCTCTCCGGCAGCGTCCTCGGTCCACTCGACGCTCTGGAGATCGCGCTCAAGCTGTGCACGTTGACGTTGCAGCGGATCCATATCACGCTGCATATAAAGGCGTCGATCCGATTTGAGTCGCTTGAACACACCGAGTTGATTGAGGTGATTGAGGATCTCAAAACTTGCGAATCGTTGCTCGACTTCGCTTCGATATCGTTCGATCTTCGCAAAGTGCTTGTGCATCTTCTGCACGTCGAGTTGATCATCGAGCATTTTGCGGATCAGCGCCGCTGTGTTTTGCGACGTTTGGCGAAGCGAAGCGATCTCGCGTCGGACTTCGCCAACCCTCTTACGCGCCGATTCGAGTCGATCCGACATCAGATCGCGTGACGGTAGCGGCAACTCCGGCAGCGGACGTGTCGCATAGCGTGACAACACTTCGGCCAACGGCACGACCGTCGTATGTTGCTTGGCTGTGCCGCCCTCGGTTGCATCGATGATCTTGATCCCGTCCTGCTCGTATTGCGCGAAATCGCGCTCAAACTGATGCAGATACGTGGTCATCTGTAGATCGGTGTACATCGATCGGCCGTGGACATCGTGCGTCTCGATCAAATGCAGGCGGTGTCGCACGATCCGCTGCCATTCCATCATCTCGATCGTGTTGAACGGATTCAGTTCCGGCGCCCAAACTTCATGAATGGCTGTTCCGGGTGTGTAATAAAGGCCGTCGCTGAATCCCAGGTCCTGGCCGATCAATGTAATTGGATCACACCCCAGATACCGCGCGACATACACCGCCAGGTGCGCAACCGTCGAGCCGGCGGGGATCGACCCCATCGGGCGTTTCAAGTCACCCAGCAGTTTGTCCAGGAAGTCAGTCGAACAGCATCGCAGCGGGCCGGGGTATGCGTCGAGAATCACCGGGTTGGATTTCGGCTCGGCGATCAACGTCACGTCGCGCACCGCCTCCGGATCAAGCCCGTCATAAAACCGGCGCGAAATCTCGTGATAATCCAACGCCGTCACGAAGTGCGGTCGAATGCCCGCTTCCAACAACGGCTGCAACGTCGTTTGCGCCGCAATGATCACGCAGCGGTCGCGCACGCCCGGCTCAGCAAGCAGATGCACGTTCTTGCGCAGGCTCGGACCTGCTGACACGACCACCGCGGGAAATCCTGCTGCGATATTTTCCAGTTCGGTGATTCCAGCTCCACCGACGTAGTGATCGAGATTCAGCAGGTGGTTTCGCACCGTGTCCACCGAGCGCATCAACGTCGTCATCAGCGTGGTCTTCGCCGCTGAGACGTGACTGGAGAACATCTCGATGAAGGACGGGGTGGACTCGCCAAGCCGAACGCGACTAGCGGGGTGCTCGAGGAATTGCACGCCCTGGGCAATGATTGCCTCGGAGCCGTCAAGCTTGCGCGCCAAGCTTCCCAGATCGTTCGAGTCGGTGACCCATACCACCAGCGACCGCTCAAGCCACGATGAATGGTCGATCCGCTCCAACACCGCGCGGAGCAGCGCTACGTCCGGCTCGAACACGATGATGACGCCAGCCTTACCCATCCGCTCGGCCAATCGGCGGACGTGGTAGCCGGCGCCGAATCCCAGCACGACGATGACTGCGTTTTCGATAAGGTCGACTGATTCGGTGAGGCGGTCGGCTTCATCGAGCGGGCGATGCCGGCTGCACAACGGCTTGCCAGCCAATACAACCGCTTCCACGCCCTGCGGTGTTTGCTCAAATGAAACCTCAGTAGACGGCGTCACCGCTTCGAGCTTCTCGGCAAGATCGCTGTTCCGCTCGCCAAGACAGGCGAGGTTGCTCTTCAAGGCGGATTCGGTGACGATCGTCGGCGACATGGCGAGTTTGTTCCAACAGTCAATCAGCGCAGTGCGTAATCAAATATCGGAAGAACCTGACTGCCCGGTGCATTCTCCGTGAGGTTGCCTGATGCCCGACCCGCCTTCCGTTGGCTTGGTGACGCGATTCCTGCTGGAGAATCCCTATCCGGTGGGATTGGTGGTGTTGGCCGTAGCCGGGGGTCTGCTCTGGACGGGCCTGCGAGAAGGTCGCCGAGAGCGGTTGACCGTCGGGTTGATCGGCATCGCGGCGGCGGCGGCCGTGCTGACCATCGGCGCTGTGGTGGTCACGTCCGGCGAGCGCGCTCGCAGAGTTCCTCTCGAGCTGCTTGAGGCGGCTGTCGCAGCCGACGTCATTGGCGTGATGTCACACTTTGCCGATGAGGCGGCGTTTGCGTTCGCATCGCCGACGAATCCCGGGTTGCCGCTGGACTATATTCGCCGGCAGGCGGTGCGCCTCGAAGCGCAGTACCGCATCGAATCCAACCGGATTACGAAGCTCAAGGCTTACAGCACGTCAAGCGATTCCGCGATCGTCCATTTGGGATGTTCAACGATCGCGGCGCAAGGCTACGGCCCAACGCCAACCCAGTGGGTCTTGCACATGCAGCGCGACGATCAAGGCGACTTCAAGATCGTACACATCACCTGGGTCTCCCTGGCCGGCAACCCGCCGCCACATCGTTGACGATGACGAATATCCCTCCCCGTTTAGCGGGTGACGCGCAGCGTCCCGGTTGCAAAGAAGGACTACGGAGAAGATTGAGCCACAGATACACACAGATGGACACCGATTCGATCAAGGGACGAGGAGGTCGAAGACGCCGCCGGTGCCGTTGCCTTCGAAGCTAGTTAGTTGTCGTCCAGAATAGATGGTCAACGCAATCTAGCCATGGGAATAAGAATATGAAGCTCACTACACGAACTTCGTATCGACTCCTCACTTCGCCAGTACCCGGCTCTACATGATCCGCCGGATTGCCGGCAAACGTCCTGGCCGTATCGTCGTTGAGCGATTGCGTGTCCGTACCAACAACATCCCACATATTCGTGTTGAAGTTCCAGAAGGAGAATGTGAGTTCCAAACCAACGGTGTTCGCCGACGATTCGATCGTCACGTTGAGTGTCGATGGAGAATCGTTTGATAACGTTCCCGTGAAATCCAGTGTGACCGGAGCTTCAGTTGGATTGAGTACGATGCCTGGTTCAAAACACAGCTTGTCGTCATCCGAGTCCAGAAGACTGTCCAGGTCACCGGAGTCGTAGAATCCGCGGAACGCGCTGAAGTCGTCGGGACCGACGATATCTGGCTTCGGGGGAGCGTACACCAATCCCGTACTGACGATCGCCACGATCGCATTGGACGGAACTTCAGTGAATCCATCCAGCCGGAAGGCAAGTGAATGCGCTCCCGCTTGGACCTCATCGGGAAGCCCAAAGGTATGGGTCGCAAGACCCTCCGCAGCGAATCGCTCATCGATCGAGCCGAGCAGTTCTCCGTCCCAGTACACACTCAGTAGACCTTCTGCACCGTGTTCACTCACGAACTCAACATCGAACTGCGCAGCGTTCGCGTTCTCTTCCAGCTCAACCAGAACGGTGATCCATCCCAGCTCCACTGTAAACCCACCTTGCGCAGCGACAACGATGCAGGTCTGAAAATCAAGGCTGCCGTCCTCGTTCACATCGACGACACACTCCTCGCCTGTGGCGTACGGATCGTTGAGGTAATCGACCACTCCGTCAAGCAGCAGATTCCACAGGATCTCATACAACACGCACCCAGGATCGGGCGGCTCACCCAGCACAGCGTCATCTATTCCGGGGGTGGGGAGGCAATCTACGTTCCACTCGTCCGCCCCATCGGCATGATTTCCACCCTCCAAGCTTCGACCAAACCCGTAGTCGCCACAGTCCTCGTTGTCAGGAATCTGGATCTCGCCTGAGATCGTCTGGCGATAGAACTCAACCGGCCAACGATGCTCTGAATAGCACTTACAGTCGGGCAGACAAAAGAGGTGCTTCTCATCCAGCCAGGTGACGTTCACCCTATGCAGAAGCTTCGGCGGCACGTCGGTATAGATGCTCGTGATGTCGGCGGCGAAATACTCATCTGACCAAGTCGAGCCTTCACCAAACGGAAGCAATGGCAACGGGAACCCCAAAAACGGATCGAGAAACGTGCACATGATCTGCGTGCCGGGTGAGTCGATGTTCCGGACCGCCTCTGCGATCATTCCCGTCCCTGCACTATGGGCGATGAAGTGGACGTATTCGTAGTTCATCGCCGAGACCACCTCGGCCAGGTCCTGGCCGATCTCCATAGCGTGGTTCAGAGCTTGGTTGGCTGCGCCAATGCTGCACCCTGTCGCAGCACGATCAGTCCAATCGTGAGCGATCACCTGCCACTCGTTGGGATCCAAGGCGGCATCGTTTCCGATATCCTTATTGATCTCCGGTACGAGGTACATCTCCAAGTATTCGTGTGTGATCTCACTGGGCGGAAAGAAAAGACAATCGTCCTCTTCGAGAACCTGCCATCCGTGGGTGACGAAGACAAGGAACCGTTTGTCCGGCAGGAGACCAAATTCATTCGTTGGCTGCTGAGGTGGATCGTCCTCGCCGGGCTCACCCAAGACGAGGAACACGTATGCCGAGCCGGAGATGTCGCCGTTGTCGTCGTCCCCGGGTGCCCCGATGACCGCGGTGGAGTCGCTGATCGCGACGGAGAAGCCGAAATAGTCGCCCGCCGCGTTGTCGCTGGGCAGGAGGGGGTTGCCAATCTGCTGGCCCGTGCTGGTGTCAAAGAGGTATGCCGAACCGGACTCTAGGCCATTATCTTCGTTACGGGATTCCCCGACAATGGCGATGGCGCCACTGATTGCGACGGAGCGGCCGAAATAGTTGCTGCCCTGACCATCCTTCTTGGGCAGGAGCTTGGCGATCTGTTGGCCCGTGGTAGTGTCGAAGAGGTAGGCGGAGCCGGTATTGAAGCCGTTGTCGTCGTCCGCCCATGCCCCGACGATGGCGATGGTGCCGCTGATCGCGACGGAGAATCCGAAGAAGTCCTCCTCCGCGCCGTCAGAGGGGAGGAGCTTAAAGAGCTGATCGCCGGTGGTAGTGTCGAAGAGGTAGGCGGAGCCGGAGAAGTTGCCGTTGTCGTCGTCCCCGTATGCCCCAACGATAAAGGTAGCACCGCTGATCGCGACTGAGACGCCGAAAAGGTCGTTCACCGCGCCGTCGTTGGGCAGGATTTTGGCGATCTGGAGGCCCGTGGTCGTATCGAACAAGTATGCGGAGCCGGAGTTGGCGCCGTTGTCGTCGTCGTGTAACGCCCCGACAATCGCGATGGTGTCGCTGATCGCGACGGAGGAGCCGAAGAAGTCGCCAAATGCGCCGTCGTCTGGCAAGAGCTTGGCAATCTGCTGGCCTGTGACAGTGTCGAAGAGGTAGGCGGAGCCGGTATTGAAGCCGTTGTCGTCGTCCTCGTAGGCACCAACGATGGCGGTGTTACCGCTGATCGCGACGGAGAAGCCGAACCAGTCGTTCGCTGTGCCATCGTCTGGCAGAAGCTTGAAGAGTTGATCGCCGGTGATAGTGTCGAAGACGTAGCCGGAGCCGGACCAATCGCCATTGTCGTCGTCGAGATAGGCACCAACGATGGCGGTGTTACCGCTGATCGCGACGGAGACGCCGAATAAGTCTTCCGCCGCACCGTCGGAGGCAAGGAGTTTCGTGGTCTCAACTGCAATCTGGCCAACTGAACGATCGGTAAGGCTCGCTGTGCAGACGAGAGCTATCAGTGCAGCCTTGACCGGTCGAGCGAAGTGCTTCATTCTCGAACCCCCAACTTCTGTCCTCGTGCGTCACTCAACGAGCAAGCGCCGTACACCTCCCGCCACCATTGTCTCAGGCTCGGCACAGAACGCAAGGCATTCGCGGCGAGAACGGGGCCTGGCACGGGTCTTTCAGACAGGCCCGAGGTTGCCTATGGCTTACGCCAAGCCCCATAGAGAGATACGGCAACCGGGGGGGCGATCTCGCTGAGGGATTGAAGAAATATTCTCGCGGAGTTGGTCCGCACAGCGAATTGGTCCGCACAGCGGACCCTACGGCTGGTGAATTTCAAGAAAATCGCCACGGCAGGCCCAAGGCCTGCCCTACGTTGCCGCGGGATCGGCCGCCCCCACCTGTAGGTCAGGCCTTGGGCCTGACTGGTAGGCGAGTTGGTCCGCACAGCGAGTTGGTCCGCACAGCGAGTTGGTCCGCACAGCGGACCCTACGGCGAACCGGAGGTGATGAGTGGTTCGTCTTTGCTTAGATCAGCGAACGACGGGATGTTGAGGATGTGGTTGAGCCGTGCGTTACCGCCTCGTTCGACGATCCCGATTCGAACCGACTTTCCGGCCAGCAGCGCTGCCCCATCGGGAATGCGGAAGATTTTTACTGCGGTCCGGTTCGGGGCGAGGGTGGCAATCGGGCGACGTTGCCGGCTGATCTCGGGCGCGGACAGGTATCCATCGAAGCTCAAGGCGCGGTCGCTGGTATTCGTGACGTACATCGTGATCGTCAGGTCATACGTGCCGGTCTGGTCGTTGCGAACGGCCTGCCAATGTGTGGACAAACGAACATCCTTCAACCCGACGTCCAGGTCGGCCTGTACCTCGATGTGATATTCTTGATCCGCCGCAACCTCGATTTCGATGGCCACTTGCGTGTGATCAGCGATCACGCCGGGCGCGAAGGTGAGCGTGATCGGAACTTGGCGCTGCTCGCCCGGCTGAAGTGTAACGTTGTGCGATCGCGGACTGATGCGCCATCCTTTGGGAGGCCGAAGTCGAATCTGAGCGGTGATGGGCACGTCCCAGGGGTTGGAGAGGCTCAGTTCCTGTTCGTGTGCTTGGCGACGCGCGGGTACAAAGCCCGGTTGGATTGAGACGCCCGCACGGAATTTTGCCAGATTCAGATTCGCATGTTCGATGAACACCGGCATGGTGCTTAGGGCGACGGTGTGGACGCCGTCGACGGGGTGGATCGTCTTGCGGTTTCCAAAGACGTTCACGACGTCGACCGGTCCGTTGGCCAAGAGCATTCGTATGACGGCGTTCCGTTTGGGCGCCTGCTCGTTCCAAGCAACGATTGCCGTATCGCGCGGGCCGTTTCCAGTCAACATCCAGCCGCGGAGTCCGTCACCCAGTGGTATCTCGCCGACGAAGTGACGTCGGCCGAGTTGGCTGGCGAGAACGTGCCACGGTCCAAACGAAGGGTCCGGCATAAGCTGTGGCCGTTGCTCACCGCGACGGGACCAGGGAGCGTCGATCGTTAGGCGCTCGAATCCGGCGCGCCACGCGAACAGTGTTCGCAGCACAAGATCAGTGACGCGCTCTCGCGGATGATACCGGCCGGCAGGGGATCGCTGCAACGTCACCGAGTGCATCTGTCCTCCACTCCGCCAGACAGAGGCGTATTCGCTAAGCGACTCCGCTTGCACGTGGTAGGGCAGCGCAATGTTGTATCCATGCGGCGAGGGCACGGTAATCGGCACACGCTCGATCGGCCAGGGAATGTTTATCACCGGCCCAGCGACGAAATCGGACAACGTGTCGTTGGCGCCGGTGAGCAGCGCGAGCAATTGCTCCTGATTGATGCCCTCGAACGCCTCGGCAGCCCCGATTTGCCATCGGCGCACATCAAGCCAGAAGTTGGCCAAAACGTTCTCGGTCTCAGGCTCCTGGTCTTGGGCGTTCGTATCCTGGCGCCTGATGTCGTCCAAGAGGAACGTCAGCTCGATGGAATCGGCCTGCAGTTCCTTGGCCGCCTGTCGCACAGCCGACGCGTCGGGCGCGTTCGATCCTCGCGGCATCGCATCCGACTGAAGCCCATTCAACGACATCAATGCCCGAGATACTCCCAGCCGGCGCAAGATCGTTACAGCCGTCTCGAGGTCTTCAGCCGGGGTCGGCGGCAGCACGACGCCGAATGTGTTCTCGTGTGGTCGCGTTCTGACCGAATCGCTCGGCATCACGACGAGATCCAGCGTTCGACGGGCGATCGCTTTCGCGCCGGATTGAACCTCGAGGACCGCTCTGTACCAGCCGGACCCGAAGGCTGAGAGATTTGTGATCCGGCCCGTTGTCCCCCGATCGATAGGGAATGTCTCTTGTGTGACGATCGCACCATCGAGATCAAGCACACGGAGAGTTCCGTTGAGGTCTTCACCGGTCAGATCGCGGATCAACACGCTAAGTTGCGCATCGTCCGATTCCGGCACCACGTTACCCGGCGATGACGTGGAGAGCTCGATGCGTGGCTGGTTGGAGATAGCGATATCGTCGAACCACGATCGCCCCGACATATCGTCCAGCAGCGGTTCCTCCAGCGATCGCTTCGGATCGACGAACTGCTGTCGTTGCAGCAACTGCAAGTCCACGACCAGATCGACGGCATTGTCGAAGTTCCCCGGGACAAGGATCGAAACCAATTGCCAGGCACCGTTCGTTTTGAGAAGTTGACTGTCCAATCGACTCTCGGTGATTGGATTGCCCGCGGCGTCGTTCATCCATGCAGAGACACGCGCGCGGGAATGGGTTAGTCCTTCCGTACGCACCCAAGCCGTCACACGATAGTCACTTCCCGGCAGAACCGGAATCACCGCGGTGGGAATTAGAGCTGAAAGCGATCCGCCGTCGAGCTCGAACCCAAACGACCAGTTACCGCCATGCGCCGCGTCGCGGGTCAGCTGCATGTGGCCGAACAGGGGAAATCCCTGCTGTGGAGCTTGGTGCCTATAGAAATTGATCGGCATCACGTATGGAGCTTGCTCGGCCTCTTCAAAATCATAAGACCGCACGATTCGACCGAAGGTCGGCATCCCCGTCGACGCCGACAACGACGCAGGCTGGCCCGCCGTGTCGATGCCAAGCGCCAATGCACTAAGCCCCCCGAGAACCGTCCATCGTTTTGATCGCCGCATCTCAACTGTTATCGGCCGATTGGATGAACTGCTCCAGGTTTGCCGATGTCACTAGTTCCGCGCAGATCGCGGTTGTTGGAAGGCTACACATGGTCTCATTGCTGCGAACATTCCTCCTTGCCGGCGCGCTTTGTGGACTTGTCATCACCGTGTTCTGGCGGATCAACGCCGATCAAAAGCAGCGTGCGATCGATCGCCTGGAGACGTTGAACGCTCAGATGGAATCGCGGCTGGCGCAAAAGAGCGCGATGATTGCGCGGCTCAACCGGAGTAGGCGCGTAGCACATATTCAGGTGCTGGAACAAACCACGGACGCTGACGAACAGATCATCCAGACGAAACTGCGCTTTATTGAGTTGGATGATGATTCAATCGAACTGGCCCGTCAGACGTTCACAATCCCGGGTGACGTTCTGTTCGTCGACGCATGGACGGTGAAGTTTGACCGCAAGGATGTGGCCGAGGGGCATCCCTTGCGCGGCCGAACGTTGGTGCTACTGCGCCGAATCTACTCGGATCGCATGGCTCCGAAGGATGGTTTTGCGATCGACACGCCCGGCGCGATTCCGCCTGGGTATGCGATCGGCGACGCGGGAAACTACCAGAAGCGGATGTGGGAGCATTTCTGGAAATTGGCGACAGACGCGCAAGCGGCGGCGGCGACCGGAGTAAGGGTCGCGCAGGGTGAGGCCGTTTACAAGCCGGTGCGCGCTGGACAGATCTACGAGCTGGTCGTTGACGGAGCTGGTGGAATGAATCTCATGCCGCTTCCCGTTGAGAATGCGGCGTTATCACGGGCCGATGGCTAGTCGATCGCGCAAACGTCCCCGGTCGCTGGTTGTAATCGAACAATCCATTCCGCGCTGCCGCCGATGCCCGGAGCTGCGAGAGTATTGTGCGCAAGTTGCTCGCGAGAAGCGACGCGCTTTCGCTGATTGGAATTACTGGGGGAAACCGGTGCCGAGCTTCGGTGACCGGCGCGGGCGGATTCTGATTATGGGGTTGGCCCCGGCTGCGCACGGTGCGAATCGAACCGGGCGGATGTTCACCGGCGATCGCTCGGGAGACTTCCTCTATGCTGGATTATCTCGCGCCGGCTTGGCCAACCAGCCGGAGGCTGAGCGTCGGGGCGACGGTTTGCGATTGTCTGGGGTGTACATCACGGCAGCACTTCGCTGCGCGCCTCCGGGGAACAAACCGACAGCCAGCCAACTCGCTAATTGCCGCTCGTATCTAATAGAAGAGTTCCGCGCTTTGCGGCCCGTCGTCATTCTTTGTTTGGGGGCGATTGCGTGGAATGCTGCGTTGACTTCGCTTGGAGACGCCGAGTGCAAGCTGCCTCGTCCTAAGCCCAAATTCTCGCATGGAGCAGAATGCTGCCTTCAAGCATTGACGTTGCTCGGTTGTTATCACGTAAGCCAGCAAAACACATTTACCGGCCGTCTGACCGAGCGGATGCTGGACGAAGTGCTATGGCACGCCAAGATTCTGGCGGGCGGTGCTGCCTGAGCACGAAAGTGACTTGGAACCGGCGTTCAGAACGTCGTCATAAAGCGCGTAAAAGCGCGCTGGAAACGACTCCCGACCCCGTTTATGGGATGGTGGGGTGAAAGAGATGGTGGTCGCGGGGTGAAGAAGGGACCGGCGCTTGTCGTGGCTTACGCTGCTTTGCCCCACTGGCGGAAGAACGTCTTGGCGCGGTCGGGGTGCGCATCGATGCTCGGGTCGCCCGGTCGCCAGTTAGCGGGGCAGACCTCGCCGTGCTTCTCATGAAATTGCAGGGCGTCCACCAGCCGCAGCGCCTCATCGACGTTCCGCCCCAGCGGCAGATCGTTGACGAGCAGGTGACGGATCACGCCCTCACGATCAATCAAGAACAATCCGCGAAGAGCGATACCTGCGTCTTCCTGAAGTACGCCGTAGGCCCGGCTGATCGCGTGAGTTTGGTCCGAGATCATGGCGAACGCGATCTCGCCCACGCCTCCTTCTTTGCGGGGCATGTTTTGCCAGGCTAGGTGTGTAAATTGACTGTCCACCGACACGCCCAGCACCACCGTGTCGCGCTGCGCGAACGATTCGACAGTGTCGCTGAATGCCACGATCTCAGTCGGACAGACGAACGTGAAATCCAAGGGCCAAAAGAAAAGTACGACGTAGCGGCCTCGGTAGTCACCGAGCCGCACCTGCTCGAACCGTCGGTTGATGACGGCGGTCGCTTCGAAGTCCGGCGCTGGTTGGCCGACACGGGCGTGAGTTGGACCGGCTGCGAAATCCAGGCGTGCCAGCGGGGTCGCGGAGTCGATGGTTGGAGTTGTCGGTTCAGAAACAGCCGGGTTCGTTGGTTGACCAGTCATGGGTCGCACCTCCATGGAACTCCAAGAGTGATTTCCTCCGATCTATCGGCGCGGTTGGAGTCGTACATTGGCGGGAACGGTGGTTTGGTCGAGACTGAAGCCTGAGCTACTCTTTGAGGCGCTGATTTGCGGTTTCGTACGTCAGCCGACACGAAGGTCCGTTGTCGTGAGCTAAGCAACTTCAGTAGGGCGAACTGGTTCATGCAGGTACTCATTACAGGTGCAACTGGGCTCATCGGCCGACGGATCGTCCTCGATCGTCTGGAGCGAGATGATCAGGTCGTGATCGTTTCGCGCGACGCCGTTCATGCCGGCCGGCTGTTCGCTGTGTCCGCCAACCAAAACGTCGCGGTGATCGAGGGGAATCCTGCTATTCCCGGGTCATGGCAGGATGCGATCAACGGGTGCGACGCGGTGATTCACCTCGCCGGCGCTGGCGTCGCTGACCGCCGATGGAGCGCGGCATACAAAAAACTCATTTTGGAAAGTCGCATAGACAGCACACATCAAGTTGTCCAAGCGATCGAAGCTGCTGTGGACCGGCCCAAGGTCTTGGTGAATGCCTCGGCAGTAGGGTACTACGGCGACACCGCCGATCGACCCACCGACGAAAGCGGCACTCCAGGCGACGACTTTCTGGCCAAGCTCACGGTACGGTGGGAGGCGCAAGTGCAGCAAGCCCAAAGTCTTGAGCTGCGCGAGGTAAGGCTCCGATTTGGGATTGTCTTGGACGAGCGCGGCGGCGCCTTGGCGAAAATGATCACGCCGTTTCGTCTGATGCTTGGTGGACCGTTCGGATCAGGCCGACAGTACATGCCGTGGGTCCATTGGCGCGACGTGGTGGGCTTGGTCGACCTGGCGCTGAAGGATCCCGAGCTTTCAGGGCCGGTGAATATCGTCGCGCCCGAGCCCGTCACCAACCGCAATTTCGCGCGAACACTCGGTTCGGTCTTGCACCGTCCGGCGTTCATCCCGACGCCACGAATCGCCCTGCGGCTGGCCATCGGCGAGTTCGCCAAGTTCGTGACGATGAGCCAGCGCATCATTCCTGCAAAGGCTGAGAGCCACGGGTATCGGTTTCTCTATCCGGAATTGCGCCCCGCGCTCGATTCACTCATCGATGCGCAGCGACCTGCCGATCAAGAGCATGTTAGTCGTTCGTCGATCTCCCCAACTGTCGTTACTGCGGGCGGGCCATCCGTGCGACTGCTTGCCATCGATGTGGATGGGACGCTGTTGCGTTCGGACGCTCGGTTGAGCCAAGGCGCCGTCCAAGCGTGCCGGGCGGCGGAACGCGCTGGCTGCGTCGTCGTTTTGGCGACGGCTCGCGGACCGCGCATGACCAGTTGGATCATCCAGGCCCTCGACATCACTGCGCCCACCATCAACTACAACGGCGCGTTGATCTGGAATCCGTTGGACAGTGTCGCGCAATTCCACGAACCGCTCGCGCCGGACTTGGCCGATCGAATTATCGCCGACGCCCGTTCGATCGATCCGCAGGTCATGGTCGCGGTCGAGGTGCTGGATCGCTGGTTCACAGACCGAATCGATCGGCGGTTCGACCAACTGACCGATCCTGATCTCATCGCACCGTTGAGCAGTTTGCTAACGAACCCGGTCACACGCGTAACGCTGCTGGGCATGGGGGAGTCGTTTCAGCGGATTCTTGTGTCAATCCGCGAGAAGTTCTGGCAACATCGAGAAGTGGCGCTCTTCAATCCCGATCCGCAGGTGATCCAAATCACGCATCGGTTGGTGGATAAAGGAATCGCCTTGCAGCGGGTGGCGATGCGGATGAACGTTACTTGCGATCAGGTGATGGTTATCGCCGACGCGGACAACGATCTGGGCATGATGGAATGGGCGGGTTTCTCGGTGGCGGTGGCGAACGCCACGGATCAGGTCAAGCAGTTGGCAGACGCCGTTGTGCCCACCAACGACGATCAAGGCGTCGCCCGCGCGATCCATCGCTACGTCCTGACCCGCCGTTAGAGCACCAAACACCACCCTCCATGCCACCAGGAGCCGCCCCGGGCCGCAACAGCCTGATCGTCCGGTACACTTTGGCGACCGGATTTTGAGAGGAGACCGATGAGCAAGGTTTGGCTTGACGGGGAGTTGGTTGATCAGGATCAGGCGAAGGTGTCCATCTTCGACCATGCGGTGTTGTATGGCGATGGATGCTTTGAAGGCATTCGCGCCTACAACGGACGCGTGTTCAAGCTCCGCTCGCATCTGAAGCGGATGTATGAGTCGGCCGAACGGATCCGACTGACCCCGCCCTATACGGCCCACGAGATCGAAAAGGCCATCCGCGAGACGCTTGCCGCTAACGGGCTGAGCGATGCGTACATTCGGCTCGTGTTCACCCGCGGCGTGGGTACGCTCGGGTTGCATCCATTTCGTTGCCCTAAAGCGACCGCGTTCATCATCGCTGACAAGATCGAGCTGTACCCGCAGGAGTTGTACGACAACGGTTTGAAGGTCATTGTTGCCAAGCGACGTCGTGTTCCGATCGAATCGCTCGATCCCGCGCTGAAGAGCCTGAACTATCTGAACAACATTCTGGCCAAGATCGAGGCGATCGATGCGGACGTGTTGGAAGCGATCATGCTTAACACCGAGGGCGATGTCAGTGAATGCACCGGCGATAATATCTTCATCGTCAATAACGGAAGCGTCATCACACCGCCGACCGAAGCGGGCATCCTACACGGCATAACCCGCCGATTCGTGATCGATGAACTGGCACCTTGTTTGGGATATTCGGTCTCCGAGAAGACGATCAAACTCGATGATGTGCTTGGAGCTGATGAGGTATTCCTCACCGGTACAGCCGCGGAGATCATCGGTGTGAACGGCGTGGACGAGCATATGATTGGTTCGGGGAAAGTTGGGACGATGACTCAGGCATTGGCCCAGGAGTTCCGTCGGCGGGTGCGCTCGGACGCCCCGGAGGACTAGGTTCTGTCTTATGGATCAAAAGAGTGCTCTTCATTCTTGGTGGGACGGGCTTCCAGCCCGTCGTCTTCGCTCTTACAGACGGGCAAGATGCTCGTCCCACTGTTCGTCAGACAGAACCTAGTTCGAATCCGCGTTTTCCCTATGCAGTAGGGGGATCAGCTTTGCGTTGCAAGAATTGCGATTACCCGTTGTGGAACATCAAGGCGCGTGCATGTCCGGAGTGCGGCGAGGCATTTCGACCGACTGAGTTCGACTTTGTGCCTCACTCCGTGATCTTTCATTGCCCGCATTGTGAGCAAGTCTACTACGGGACGGATAGCCGGGGTCATTTGGAGCCGCTGCAGTTTCCTTGCGCCAAATGCCAACAGCTTATCCACATGGATCAGACCGTCGTCGCACCGGCCAAGGGCGTTGATGAGAAGGAAGCGCGCTTAGACCATATGCCGTGGCTGGAGCGAGGCGAGGGCAGATTCGTCAAGCCATGGTTCGCGACGATCAAATGGGCCATGCTCGAACCGCACCGTCTGATTCGCGCTACGCCGGTTGATATCCCATTCGGTCGTGCGTGGCTCTTTGGACTCATCACCGCAGCGATGTTCCTCTTGATCGGTTTCTATATTCCTGTGCTGGTATACGGCGCAGCTGTTTCGTTTGGTATGGGTCAGAGCGGGATGGGCGGAATGTGGTTCTCCATCGGAGGAGTCACAACGCTACTCGTCGGCATCGTTGTTGTGGGGGTGTACCTGCTTCTGTGGGCTGCGATCGCACACGGTGTACTGAAGATGACTGGCAACACGGCGCACACGTTTCGTCGAACCTGCCACGCGATCTTCTACAGCGCACCGGCTGGAGTCTTTTTGCTGATCCCACTGTGCAACATTTTGTTTGGACTGGTTTGGTGGATTGCCAGCGCCGCCATCATGATTAAGGAATCGCAGAGAGTTCACGGCGCTCGAGCAGCGATTGCAGTTTTCGTTTGGCCTTTGATCTCTGTGTATCTGTTGCAGGTAATAACAGGCTTACAAAGTCTCTTCATTATTGGGATGCTTATGTCTTTCGCTTTTGGCGGTGGCTTCGGTGGGAGAACCTTCGGGGGCGGCATGCCGGCGTCGATGGAGACATCTGCCGTTGCCCAAGCAGTCCTCTCGTCTGCGAATTCAAGCAACGGGATCGGGGCCACCCATGCATTGGAGCTAACACTAGGCGGCAATATGATCATGTCCTCTTGGGGTTCGAACTTCTGTCATCCCAATACGCAAACCACTCCCGCGGATATCCCCGTTGGTGACGGAACATTCCAGGATTTCATCAACAGCTCGCGAAGTTCGCAGCTTGGCGCGATCAAGGATGCCATCGATGCGATGCCGAGCAACGTTGTCGCGCATCGATTCGGCGACTTCGTCTTCACCTATCACGGGGCAGCCTTGAATAGCTGGGATACGCGACTGTGGGTCGTCGTCATGCTCCCAGACCCGGATGTCAACGACCCGCCCAGCGTCAACGACCCGATCTACGTTGGAACGGCTGATTACAACGTGACGCAGACGACGTTCGGGCAACTGCCAACGCAGATTCGATGGCAGAACCAGCACCGCGCAACGCTGGGTTTACCGCCACTACCCGACTTGACGACTGTCACGCACGACAAGCCGGCGGTGGCGGGTCAACAGCCGACGGGCGGTGATCCGAATAAGAAGGAGTAGCGGTGGGGTCTGTGACGATCGATCGAATATGATCTGGCCGCTATTGTCGAGGGTCGATTCGGGAAATTGATGTGCATTGTAGAAACTGCGATTACCCGCTTTGGAACCTGACGACGAGCATCTGCCCGGAATGCGGCGTCGTGTTTGCGCCCAGCGAGTTTGAGTTCGTCCCGAACTCGGTGCGCTTCTGCTGTCCTCACTGCCAACAAACTTATTACGGCACGGACCAACGCGGGCACCTTGACCCACAGCAATTCGAATGCGTTCAGTGCGGCGCGGCGCTCCATATGAACAAAATGGTCTTGCTTCCGGCTGAAGGGGTGACTGAAGCGCGGACCAAGCCCGATGCCAACCCGTGGCTTGAGCGCAAGGAGCGCGGATTCTTCAAAGCAGCGTTCGCGACGGTGGGCAAGAGTCTTGCCGGTCAAGCGACATTGATGCGCGGTTTGGGCGATCAGGTTCGCGTGGGCGAAGCTTGGCGATTTGCGCTGCTGATACTCATTTTGTGGCTTGGTGTTGGCGTGGCGTTGCCGATCTTTGGTTTCGCTGTGATCGCCTCCCTGGAGAGTGCGTCCCGCGCCACCGCAGCGATCGCCACTGCCGCAGGCGTAACACTGGGCCTCGCTACATTCTGGTTCACAATGGTCGTGCTCTGGGCTCTTACAACCCACGGCTTGCTGCGCATCACAGGAGGCGCGCCGCACACCATCGGCCGAACATTCGAAGCGATCCTGTACAGCTCGGGCGTAACGTTTCCCATGGCCGTTCCACTGCTCGGTGTGTATTGCGGCTCAACATTCGTCACGATCTGGTGGATCGTGAGCGCGATCCTGATGATTACCTTTGGACAGAAGGTTCACGGCGGACGTGCGACATTAGCCACGCTCGCGTTGCCTGGAACAATGTTCATCCTCATCGTCGGTGGGTATATCGGGCTGGCGTCATACACACTCACTCAAGTGCAGACGATGGGGCCGGGCGGGCCGTGGTCCACCGGCTTCTCCGTCACACAGACGCTCGCTACCGACGTCATGAACTATGCCCAGATCAACAACGGCTCGGGGCCGCAACACGTGATCCTACTTTTGCAGAGTGATCCAGAGCCGAACGGCCCCGCCGTCCGCAGGTGGAACCTCACAGCACACGATTTGGTGGAAGCCTCAACAAACACTTACACCCAAGACATTCCGGTCGATGACACGACCCTGGAAGAATTTGAGAACCTGACTTCGATCGAGCGCCGAGCTGTTGCTGCGAACGTGCTCGAGGCGATGCCGGAGAATCTCGTTGCGTACCGCTTTGGGGATTATGTGTTTACCTATCCTGGTGCGGACCTGCGCGCACCGGACAATCTTCTGTGGGTTGTCCTCATGCTTCCCGATCCGGACACCAATAGTTCGCTTTCGCCTTGGCAATGGATCGAAGTTGGGCTCGCTGACAAGAGCGTAACAACTTTCCAATTGAAAGACCTCGCCATGCAGATCGAGACCCAAAATGTCTATCGTGAGTCGATCGGCCTACCGTCGTTGCCTGATCTGACGAAGGTGACGCATGACGCCCCGGCGGTGGCCAAGCAGCTAGAGAGCGAGGACTAACCCGCCCGGGTAGGATTCCTCGATGCAACTGCGCAAGACCTTCCTGTGGTCGATGATCGTGTCGCTCTCGCTGGCGGCGCTATTGGGCATCGCCGCGTTGCTGCTGCCTGGGTTTCGACGGTGGTCAGAAGAGATTCTCGTTTCGTCACTGCTGGTTGGCGGATTCAGCCTGGGGTGTCTGATCTGCGCCATTGTCTTGGGTAAGCGCCGACTCGTGCCGGCAATGTGGGTGGGAATCGTCGCCGCACTGTGTGCCCTGGCAGTTTGGTTAATACTCATCTGGTGGCCTGCGATCATCGGGCCTGGGCAGTGGGTGCAGGGGCAATGGGTGCAGCAATGGAGCCCGTTGCGGCGCTTGCTGGAGAAGCTGGGCGTTCAGTTCACGACCGTGATGGGATGGGCACGGTTGAGTGGTTTGCTCGTTCTGCCACAGATGCATGGCCGAGC
>CBDUST010000008.1:0-34082 GCA_965369945.1 uncultured bacterium
TGTTCGAGGCCGGACTACTCACCGAACTCGATCCGAGTAACTACGACTTCTCAATGTACTGGGAGCCCTTTCAAAATGCGTCATTCGCGCGGCGGGACGGACGTCTTTATGGAATACCAGTTGAGTTCGGCACTAGTGTGTTGGCATACAACACGCAGAAACTCACTCCAGACGACGTCAAGAGCTATGACATTCTCTGGGATCCGAAAGTCACGGGCAAGGTTGGGATATGGGATTGGTACCTCCCAACCATGGGCAACGTGAGTCTGAGTCTCGGACACAAGAAGCCATTCGATATCACGGACGCCCAGCTCGATGCAGTTCGTGATCGCCTCTTTGAGCTTCGGCCGCAAGTGGCTGCGTTCCACGCTACTTCCACAGAGATCATCAACGGTCTCGCTACTGGTGAGACTTGGGTTGTTCCCGGTGCTGGGGAATGGCTTGCATCCATCATGGTTCAACAAGGCCATCCGATTGATTGGAGCATCCCGGACGAAGGCGGCCTCATTTGGATCGACACTCTCGTGATTCCAAAGGGCGCACCTAATCCCGACAGCGCACTTACTTATATTCGGTGGATGCAGACACCGGAAGCACAAGTACTTCTCTCCCAGAAGTCGTCGTTCAACGCGAATGTCATGAATCAAGATGCGTATGGACTTCTTAGCGAGGAGCAACGCCAGATTCTCCAGGTAAGTGATCTCTCGGATGTGGAGTGGATTCTGAGGAACATCACCGACCGGACACTGCCGGTTCAGCAAAGCGAAAAGACATGGCAGCAGATCTGGGAAGAGTTCAAGGCGCTGCGGTGAAAGACGCCATTGAATTCGTCAAGGAACTTCTTGAGAAGTACGGCCTAAAGGCTGGTACAGGAATCTTGCTGCTAACCGCAGGAGTGGTACTCCTTGTCTTCAATAAAGACAAGCCTTCGTTATTTTGGTCCGGCATCACCCTTATTGCCATATCATTGATTATTTTATTCCCATATTTATTTCCGTCAAAGCCACACGACAGTACAAAGCGCATTCAGGTGATTGCGTGGAAAGGCTGGGAGGAACCGGATCTTCACAAAGAGCAGGCCGACCAGATGGACATGCTCCTCTATGAGCGCGGTTTCGATCGCCTGCCGAATCTTGAGTACGGTGGTAATCCATTCGATCTCCTAGTAGTCGATCTGGCGTACGTACGGATGAACCACTCCTATAGGCGGATAAAGGACATGTCGTCCTATGGTCATGATTCCCTGTGGAACAAACTCCCCGTATTCATCCAATCCCTGGCCGGCAGCATCTGCCGACGGGGCACCGGAGAGCGTCTTGCGGTTCCTGTGGAATTCGGCTTTTCTGAGCTCTTGGTTTGCCCTAGTAAGTTCTCAGGCGAGCTGGGAGACACACTAAAGGAACTTCATTCGTGCCATGCCAGTTGGGTTCGCGGTGATGCGGAACTCCCTCCGCCGACTTTGTCTTACAAAGACTTCGAGCTCAACAAGCTGCTAGCGGACTACCCGGACTTGAAGATAGGCTTGTGGGACTGGTATCTGCCCAGCATATTGCATTTACTGCTCCTTGATTCAAGACCAGACGAGCAAATTGAAAGACGAGGGATAGCCGAAGCCGTCGCCAGCGGGAGCGATCTGGTGAATCGCGCGTTGAAACCTATCCTCACCCACAAATCCGGCGTGTTCAAAACCATCGGTGATCCCAAAGCCATCACAGCAGACATTAGAGAGGGTAAGTTACACATGGTGATCGGCTCAGGAAGCTCCGCGTTGCCTTTGGGCAACCGGAAGAACGTGGACTGTGTGCCCATTGTGCCCCGAGAAGGCGTGTTTACTTGGATGAACTGTGCGACCATAGTGAACGAATGTGATCAAGGAGATGATGGCGTTCGGTCGCTGCTTGAAGCCTGGTTTTCGTCTGAGACTCAGAAGAGTCTGAGCGAGAGTGATGAGTATCGTGCGCTGCCCGCCGTGATGTCCGTCTTTGACGATCTTCTAGAGACTCATCCGGCACTACCGACGTTGTATCAGGTCACGCACACTAATGACCACCGAGCACGGTTCGTCGATGAGCTTCCGGCCAGGGACGTGCCTCGATCGAGTTTCCGTCTTTGGCAGCATGCCTGGGAAAAGGCGGTCGAGGGACTAGACAAGGATACCGGGAACGGCGGATGCTGACGCCGCGTACGAAACGGTCGATACCTGCGATTCTATCGTGGGCACACCTGCCCTGGCAGCTTGTCTTTTTCGGGGGTGCTGTGACGATCTTCCTGGCGGTCGGATTCTGGACTGTTGAGAATCACGTACTCAGGCCGGGTGGGTCGTTCGCTGCTTACAGTGAGATCTTCACTACAGCACGGTATCGAACGGCTCTCCTAAATTCCCTGCGTTTGGCGGTCGCAGTGGCGTTTGTTGCCACTGCGCTAGCCACGCCTGTTGCCCATGTGCTCGCATTTGGATGTTCGCCGAAGGGACGGCAGGTGCTACTCATTCTGTTCATTGCTCCGTTCTTGACGAACTATGTAATTCGCATGTTCGGCTGGCAGACTTGGCTATCGAACGGTGGCCTCTTGTCCGAACTCAGTCGGCGCCTTTTCGGAGTTGATCTCGCTTCAGGCCTCCTTTATACGGAAACGGCTGTTGTGATTGGACTGCTATCTGCCGTCCTCCCGTTGGCCGTGCTCCTGCAGTTCTTGAGCATGTCCCGAATCGACCCGGTGATTCGCGATGCCGCAAGAAATCTCGGCGCGTCTAGAAGTCAGGTGTTCATACGCCTTGACGTGTGGTACGCGATTCCAGGTATCGTGCTGTCCATTCTATTCTCGTTCTTGTTGACGATAGGCGACTTCGTGTCCTCGAGTGTCCTCGGCGGCAACAACAAGATCTATTTCGCAACGGCTATCCAAGATCGCATTCGAATCAACGAATGGCCAACGGCAGCCGCGCTCGGAACTGTACTTCTGATTACCGCTGGAGTGGTCGTGTGTGGCGGCTTCTGGCTATTGTCGCGTCTCGCGCGACAGTCAGATCGGGAGTGATGTGAAGGTCGGGAAGATCATCTTGTGGTTATTTGTGACAACAGTCGTGGCGTTCTCACTGTCACCGCTGCTGGCGGTAATGCTGATGTCGTTCAGCGAAAACCGCATTCAATCGCTGCCAATCGTTGGGCTGACCATGAAGTGGTATGTGGACGCCATCTCTAGTTCTGATCTGAGATCAGCATTCGTTAACAGCGTTCAGATCGCCTGCTTGACGGCAGTAGCGTCTGCCTTCCTTGGATTCGCGAGCGCACATCTCGTGGTGAGGCGTATACGGACCGGAACGTTGTGGTACGGAGTGGCAGTGAGTATTCCGTGTCTGATACCGCTCTTGGTCTCGGGGTTCGCTCTGCTTATTTACTACCGTTATCTGGGCCTGTCGGGGACCAAAACGGGCATCATTATCGCTCACACGTGCTTCGCATCTCCGTTCGCATTTGCGGTCATCCGGAATGGCTATCTCCACCTCAATCAAGAGTTGGAGCATGCAGCCCGCAATCTCGGCGCGAGTCGTTTGCAGATCATCGTAACGGTTGTTGTTCCGCAGCTTGCGCCGTCACTGGTGGGCGGTGCCATGATCGCGTTTCTTCTTTCGTGGGACGAGTTCGTCCTGGCATGGTTCATCGGCGGGTTTCACAAGACAATTCCTACTGCTATTTATGGCGCGCTCGGTACTGCATACACGCCTAGCATCAACGCCGCTAGCACGCTAAGTATGTCAGTGTCGTTGCTGGTCGTGGTACTGCTCCTCATGGCGATAAGGCGGTCAAACGCATGCTCACAATAGACACAGTCTCTAAGCAGTATGGCCAGGCGCAAGTGCTGCATCCGGTCTCATTCGACCTCGTCGAGAAAGAAATTCTCTGTGTTCTCGGTCCAAGTGGCAGCGGCAAATCAACACTGCTGAAAATACTCGCAGGCGCAATTCCTCCGACCAAAGGCCGCATACAGTATCGCGGTCAGCCGCTAGATGATCCTGACAGGTGGCCACCAGAAATCGTAATGGTCTGGCAGTCAATGGCGCTGTTTCCGCACTACTCAGTGGGAGGCAATGTAGGGTTTGGTCTAGCTGTGCGAGGCATGCCGCGCGATGAACGTCGCCCTGAAGTTGCTAAGGTGCTTGACCTCGTAGAGTTGGCTGGATTCGAGAAACGGCGTGTTACAACATTGAGCGGTGGTGAACAGCAGCGAGTGGCGCTAGCCAGAGCCCTCGTGCTAAAGCCACGGCTCCTGCTTCTAGATGAGCCATTTGGATCACTCGACGCGCATTTACGTGCCAGTCTAGTCAGGAAGGTGCGTGAAATACGTGAACGTTTCGGACTCACGATGATGATCGTGACCCACGATCAGAGCGAAGCGATCTCCCTTGCTGATCGCCTTGTACTGCTACGCGCTGGTCACGTTGAGCAGATCGGCACCACCACTGCAGTTTGTCGTGAACCCAGGACGGGATTCGTTGCTCGCTTTGTCGGTAAGCGGAACGTATTCTCTGCGGAGGTGACTGGATTGGAGCTAGGTGCTGCCAATGTGAAGATTGGTAGCGTCGATAGGCGGGCCCGAATCCCAAATTGGATTGAAGCGGGCCAGATTCGGATAGGCGCACGCGTCGCTTATGTTGTCGAGTCGCATAGTGTGCGCGTTGGCCATGGCGGGAGATGCAGTGTGTCGGGCACCATCACAAGCGCCATAGCACTCGACGGTCGGGTCGTCCTTGAGGCCCACACGGCCGAGTTCGGCACCCTTAGGCTCGAGCGATCGGGGACAAAGGTTGAGGAACAAAGCGGTGAGCGGGTTTCGATTGGATGGCACTCTGATGATGCTTTCGTAGTACCCGAATCGCCTCGGGAGTCTGAGCAGTCGTGCGGGGGATGAGCACACGACGGTTGCCGTACCGCGCATACCTGCGGACGTACTGCGTAGGTATCCAGTAGCCGCCTGGGGTTATCACCCCGGGCCCGCAGGAAGGCGTGACGTTTGCGCGGGATCGAGGGTCTTTCCTCTTGGATCGATACCCGATTTCGCCAAACCGCTATCATCGAGTTGGTCGATGCTCCTTTGGTGCGATCGTGGCCCAAACATCGACCGAACGGAGGCCTCCGAGTGCTGGCATGTGAGCTAATGAACCGTGTACGAGAGCACTTCACGGTAACGGTCGATGACTACGACACCGTGGCGAATGCTGTGGTCATGTGCAACGATCAGCTTCACGAGCGGATGATCGATGCCCTCCCTTTTTCGCGCGAGCAGTCCATTACGGGTGTCGACATCGGCTGCGGGACGGGCCATGGCATGGCGTTGTTCCTGGACCGGTTTCCGCGTTCGAGCGTCGTCGGGGTTGACTTTTCGCCGCGGATGCTCAAGAAGTGTGAGGCACGCCTGAAACGGTATGGCCAACGTGTTTCACTCGTACCTCACGACATCAGGGGAACAGGCACCGACTCGGACTTTGAAGGCAAGTTTGATTGTGTGATGTCGGCGATGACGATCCACAATCTCGATCAGGCTGGTAAGGCTGACACATTCGATTGGGTCTCGAGGGCGCTGCGGCCAAGCGGAACATTTGTGAATGCCGACTTCATCGCCTTCGAAGACGAGTTCCTCAACCGTGAAACGGCGCGGGTCTATCGCAACTACGTACGCGGGAACCTGTCCCGAGAGGAGTTGAAGATATGGGAAGACCACATCGATCAAGATCAGCCGCAGACTCTATCGCAGCAACGGAAACTGCTGCTTGACGCAGGTCTATCCGACCTGACACTCCACTGGCTACATGTGAATGAGACCGTCTATTCGGCCCAGAATGTCCGGCGATTGCCGTGACTTGAGCTGCAGCGCATTGGATGGCTGCGGCGCGGGCGAACCCTCGCATCAATGCATCGAGCTGCGTCTCTCACGACAAAGAACTTGACCGCGGCCATTCGCGATCATGCACAGACTTCCGCTGTCCCGCTGCGTCACAGCCAGGGCCAGGTACAGGCATTCCGCTCAGCCGGTTTGATCTCAGCCAGAACGGATACATGCAACTCACCCTTGATGCCCTGCCCGAGTTTTCCCGGAACCTGCAAACGATCTTCGATACGGTCGGCGAGTGAGGCACGGTCGGCTTGCTTACTGGCCGTATCTGCCTTGCTATCGAGGCCACGCTACGCCCTCATGTCACACCCGGTCAAAGAGGGGCACAGCTCACGCCTTGGCTGGCAGGGCACAGGCTTGGTGCGATACCTCGGGCCGGCGGGGCAAGGAGGCCCACGCAATGGCACACGGCGCGACAGACACGGCGAGGCGGCGCACTGCCGTCGGCTATCTCCGCAGATCCACTGATCGTCAAGAGCAATCCATCCCCGACCAGCGCAAGGCGGTGGAGCAATACGCCAAAGAGCAAGAGCTGAAGTTGCACATGCATTACTTGGATGACGCGATCAGTGGCACGAGCGCGATCACCCGGAAGGCGTTCCAACAGATGATGGCAGACGCGCAGCAAGGTGTCGGCGACGTTCGCGGTCGTAGGCGCTGTCGTCGCCGAGTTCGTGAGTGCGAATCGAGGGATCGGGTATGTCATTAAGTCTTCATCCTATTACCTCGATACAGATCTGACTTTCGCTGCAATCGTCATCGCTGCCTTGGCCGGGCTGGCGTTTTTCGGCGCCATCTGCCTCATGGAGCGATACGCACTTAGCTGGCACTTCGAAGCGCGCGTGACAACGCGGATGCCAGAACTCCCAATGCTCGATCAACGCGCCGATCGTGCGGCTCGGCTGCTTGACCGGCACCGAGCTCATACCGAACCGTACAACGTCACATTCTTCGGGCTTGACCTGGAGATGTTGCCGGAGGTGTTCTGCCCGGCGTGGGGCGAAGGCAGCCAGCTACTTGGTAAGCAAATGAAGCGGATGAAGGGGCAGACGGTCCTTGACGTCGGTACCGGCTCTGGTGGGCTGGCAATAGTCGCGGCGAAGGGAGGTGCCCAAGCAGTTGTGGCGACTGACGTGTCAGAGCAGGCGGTCAACTGCGCGAGTCGAAACGCGGAGCGTATGGGTGTTGGGACGATCGTCGATCTGAGACGAGGAAGTATGTTCGACGCCATCGAACCCGACGAGCGCTTCGATGCGATTGTGTTCAACATCCCGTTCATGGACGGACGTCCGGCGTCCGAACTCGAAGCGTCTATGTTCGACGAGAATCACAGCTTGCTTCGTAGGTTTCTTGCAGACGCGCCGCAGTACTTGTCCTCCGAGGGACGCATGTACCTCGCCTTCTCCTCGATGGGCGACTTGAAGCTGCTTGACCAACTCCTCGACCAACACGATCTTCGGGCGACCATCGTCGAGGAACTCGAGGCAGGGCCGTCGTTCTTCGTCTACGAGATCACTCCGACAGGACGCAACGGCGATGGCCATCAGCAGGACCATCACTGACGGGGCACGAGCGGCCCTCTGGCTCGATTACTGGAGGCTAGTACTGTTTCCACTCGGCCAGGCTCGCGCTGAGAAGGACTCACCGCGGAGGGCGGCGGAGACGGACCGAGTTGGTCGGCATCGCGGCGTGTCGGGCTGAGCGCGGCGCACGATGCCGTCCCGGAGGTGCCGAGAGTCGATCCCGCTCGGAAAGTCCATCGCCGAAAGAGAGTCGCTGGCTGCTGGCAGGGCCCTAAAGCACTGCGAGGTAGTCTATTGCCCGCGGACTTCGCGAGGCGTCGTTGCACTCCCCCCGGGCAGGAAAAACCACGAGATTCCTGGAACGGTGGGAAAGGGGGGTGGGTCTCGCCGTATGATTCCTTAGTGGAGCGGTCTGACCCGCTAGCCGAGATCTGTACTCCATTCGAGGAAAAGGAGACCAACCAATGTGGTGCAGTCTGTGTAATGAGTTCCATTACGGCCAATGTCCGAAGGAGGGCTTGCCGCCCTTCGGGTCCATCTCACAGCCCGTGTCGTTCGAGAAAGACACCGTCTCCGTCTGCGCCTCTTGCAATGGTCGCGGTGGGCTCATGGTATGGGGCGCTGGTGGTTTCCCTTGGCGCAGGGACTATGTACCGTGCAGCCAGTGCGGAAAGTAGGAGGATCGCTGCCGACAACTAGCGCCATTCCAGCACGGCATCGGACGCATTCCAGCGGGCCACCAACAATGTCCATGTTCCCGGCTGAGGATCAGCGGAGGCAAGGTAGCATCGCAGCGGCCGTGCTGCCGTGCCGTCGTCAAACACCGGCATCTGTGCCCCAACGTCGCGTACCCGCCCGAACATCAGCACAGGACCGTCCGACGCGTCGCCAAGTGTGTAGCCGTGATCGAGGCCGAACCACCAGACGCCAGCGACCCACAGGACGATGGCGGCGGCGGCACGTACGGGTATCACCGGCTCGGACTCGCGGGCTTCACTTCGGCCACGCTTGAGACCGGCGACGGCCTGCAAGCCATGATACACAGACGGTTCTATCAGTCCTTCGGAGACCGCCCACTTGAACATCAACTTGACCCGTCCGAGGTGCCGGTTGATGTAGGTGCGACAAGCGCCCTGGTCAATCATCTGCTGCCGTACAGTCTTGAGCGCCCTGGGGCCAAACTGGGCGGCGGCTGTGCTTCCGTACAGCGCTTTGACTGATCGGAGGGCGAGTCGAACGTTCTCAATCTCACTGGTGGGCGTACCGTCGGGCCTGCGGTAGTACGCCTTGGCATGTCGCCAGAAGCGGGCGCACAACTCGACAATGGTGATGTCGGACGGATCGACGGACAATTGGCGGTCGTTGGCAAGCCACTCGGCGATGAGCCGGTGATATCGCTCCTGAGTTTCCGGAAGGTCGAAACGGCCCAGGTAATGCCGTTGGCCATCCAGCTCGAGGAACCCTTGCCCACTGTCTTTGTGGTGTCTGAAAGAGGGGATGCGCTTTGGTTTCTTCGCGGTCACGGTAACGGCCTCCCATGATGCGAACCGGGTAGTACTACCCGATTCTGTCCTTGGGTTACGGCCGCTCCGCGATGCTCGCGGGTATCCGCAAATGGCGGATTCAGCAGGAGTTACGTCAAATAGCGGGGGCTCCTTTCCACGGTACGACTTTCTGTGCTAGCTAGCGCATACCCGTAGCAACCGAATTGGCTTTCGCGTGGCGCGGACGCTTCATTCCCACAACAGCTCAACTGGCCCAGCGGCCATCGATTAAGGGCGATGTTTGGGGCGTTTCTTCGGCTCGCTTCGGCGTCCCGTTCCTTCGTCAATTGGCAGGCGTAACGTGTGGCTGTGAGCCGAGTTTCTTCTCAACCTCGTATAGGTATGCTACCTCACTATTCGGTCCCCGCTTTACATCGTCAATATCGAGCGACGCATCGGCGACAGTTACGGTTGTCTTATCTCCAATCACGGCTTCTGCCGCTAGCAGACTCCATAAAGGTTGCTTCTTCAGGAATGACAGAGCCTCCGCGGCTGTAGTCTCACCTAAAATGACTCGTGCATCCAACATGCCAGATATGTGACCTAGCACCGATTGTATGCCGTGCTTTCTCAATGACCATCGGTACATGTCTAGCCTACGAGCGATCTCGTCTGCGATGAATGCCTGAGATTTGCCGATCATCTCATCGTCAAGCCACCGAATAAGCCTCCTGTATTGTACTCGTGCTTCTTCATCCTTACGGAATTCAATAACTTGCCCCCATTGCAACGCGCTCTCATCGACAATGTTTAGGTGCGATATAGTCAGTGCAATTGTATCATAGCCACCTTCGCGGTATGCAGCATTCATGTTCACTGGTGAGTTGTAGATCGGCGTAGCCAACACTTTGCATTCCTGCCACAGGCTCTCGCAGTTCAGCCTTATGTATGCATTCTGAACGGCACCACCAATCAACGCGTTGAGCGTGGGGTCGTCTGACTCTTCCCTTCCTTTCTGAGCGGCACCACCAATCAACGCGCTGAGCATCATGTCTTCTGATTCTTTCCCTCCTTCAACATTCCGTACAGCGACTTTGCGCAAGAGAGCACCAAAATACCGAAGACCGTCGTTCTTGATGGGAGTAACCATTTCCTCCCGGAAGTCCTTAAAGTATCCCTCGTCTCCTATTACGATCCCTAGCATCATGAGGATAACACTTAGGAATTCTTGGCCTGCATAGGTTTGCGTGGGTGGAATTGCTTCGATGGCTGGCGGAAGCTCAGCACCTCCTCCGATACATACAATACGGTCGTAGCACAGAGCGGCGGTCTTAGGAATCGTCGCCACGACAGCAACGGATTCGTCAGCTGCAGGTGGATTGGGGTTCTTCTTCCTCGCATTCCAAGCCACTCTTAGTACGATCTCGGTTAGGGGCGATTCGTGCTTGGCGATATTGTCGCCCATTAGGGAATATAGCCGACGTTCGTGGGGCGTCAGTAACTTCTCGTCAATCCGGCTCGACTTATCGTCAATGTGAGTCGCTCGGGATTTACCGACTAGATAGCGAAACAGTTTGGCGAGAAGCGCTCTCATAGTGGAGCGGCTAGGAAGTCGAGCGCTATGCGGGCCTGGATGGCTTTCGTCGTCAGCTTCGATACCATTCGAGGAATCCCGTCAGGCCGTCGTTGGGATGACGCCGACGCATACTCTTTGTAGTGCCAGACAGAATTCCGCAAAGGAGAAGTGTGAGGTCTTCGATCATCTCAAGGCGCCGATTCAGCGGCTTTTCTCGCGCCGTATTCCAGATGTCCATAATGCGCCGAATGGGTTCCAAGTCGGCGTCGGTTGGATTGTAGTGGATATTATGAACTAGTTTGTTGCGGACGCTATTAAGGCATTTGACGGCATCCGTGAATTGAAATAGCGCTGATTGAGGATGGGCAGCAAGGTCCAGCTTTTGAGCGAATGTCAAACGCACGTTCGGCAAGCCCGGCATCGCTGGGAACCCCGCTGCAAGGTAATCATCGAGGAAATGCTCAACAATCAGATGGCATGTAAGGAAACGACCGACGAAATTGTCGTCGCGTGAACGTAGCGCTCGAAACTCAGCGTTGAACTCGGCAAGCTCCCGCTCGATATGGGGAGCTTCCGTTAGCATCTTCTTGAACAACGGAGATTTCGCGAATGCTTCAACGTCCGTCACTGGCAATTCCGAAAAAGGGGTTCCTCGATTGCTCAGCAGCATTCATGGACTGGTCGCCATAGTCATCGATGCCCACCCGTTGGGCAGGTTCCACGGTAGCCTGATAGAGATCGTCCGGGCTGTCAAGTCGGACGTGGACAGCAGTAACGTTTTGCGCCTATCTGTCTCGACGACATAGCCTCGTTGAGATCGCGCCCCTTCGAAATACGGATTCGACCAGATCTCGATCTGATGAGAAGAATCCTAGGAGCTGGAGAAGGTCCGAACTCTAGCGCGGATTGAGATCCCGCGTGGTCGATCCCAGGGGGCGCGGAGACCATTACTGTCCGAGTTCTGTTGGCACTGTGGCAGACTACACCTGATCGCCTCAATCAACGATAATCTGGTGCCGCCGACCAGCCGTATGGATGCGACGGAGAAGCAATGCCGCGACCAGTCGAAGTCATACAACCTGATCCTGAGCTCGCGCAACTTGCCGAAGCGATCGCCACGGGGAATGCTCTAGCCTTTGTCGGCGCTGGAAGTAGCAAGCGCGTCGGTTACCCATCGTGGCCGGCGCTTCTCGATCATCTTCAGGGCCTTGCGATCAAAGCCAACCCCGCCGAGGCTGCGGGGCTTCAAGCGATTCGTACAGCAGACGGACTACTGCGAGCGCAAAAATATAAGCAGATACTGGGTGAAGTGGATTTCCGAGACGAGGTTGCTCGTCTGTTCGGCACGGTAACACCACAACACGATGATTTTCACGAGGGCATCATTCGCTTGCCATTTCGCCACGTTTTGACCTCCAATTACGATGGAGTGTTGGAGTCGGCGCATTTCGGTGCCAAAGGCGAAACTGCAAAATCGTTCGATCTTGACCAATGGGAAGAAAGCTCCGAGTTCTTGACATCTCTCAACAATCCGGGATTCAAACGCAGGTATCTTCACATTCATGGCTCTGCTTCTCGGCCAGAGTCGATTATTCTCGCGAAGGATGATTACGACAATCGGTATATTAATGAAACGAGAACCGTCGACTTCCTAAAGATTCTGCTCACGACGCAACGCGTTGTGTTCATTGGTTTCAGCCTAACCGATGCCTACTTCATGTACATTCTTAATTGGTTTGGGGCTCAATTGCGTCTTAGCAGCCCACGACACTTCGCCATCCTCCCGCAGCCAGACGTGATCGAGATTGCCGCGACTCGTGCCGAGCTCCGCGCAAAGTACATAGAACCAATCTTCTACGATCCGGCTGATGACCATGCTGCACTACCCATCCTGATCGAGCAACTCTTGGAGGCGGCCGAATTAACAGACGACGCTACCGACAAAGCACTGATGGTAGATTCGGTTAGCACGTTAGTTGGTGAGTTGCTAGCGGACCAACCCGAAGCACGGGACGCTGCGCTCCAACGGATCCCTGCAGCTCTGGCTGGACAAGTTGGGGGTCTCCGTATCATTGAGGAGCCACTGACCGATCCGGCCAACGAAGTTGATGCTGAGATTGACGCCATATTCAAATATGTCGATCAAGGTTTCCCCGATGTGGCAATCGAACAGTATGTGGCTATTCAGCATAAATACGCAGGATCTCTAACTCCACGGCTTCAATACAGGCTCGAGGCCAATATCGGAACCGCACTCTTCGCAAGCGGCGATGACCAGGGCGCTGCCGACAGTTACTTGCAAGCGACGGCCATATACCAAGAGTCGTCCGCTGCTCGTGGCATAGAGGTTCTTGGCCACTACCTGCGCGGTGACACCGTCAAGGCGCACGAACTCGCGTTATCGCTGTGTGATGACGATCCGGAATTTGGTCGCGGTCAATCACTAAGAGTCCGGAGTACACCGGACGATGTTCCGTTCGCTAAAGTTGAAGACTCTGTACCAGAGTCTATTCGTGGCGATGCTGAAGTCGCTCTTGCACTAGCGGATGTAGCTTCCCGCCGATCTGAGCATGTGTTGCAAGAGAAGTACGCTCGACTCGCCCTTGAAGCGTCAGCAGAATGGACAGATGCGATGAGCGCTTTGGCTGCGGCGTTACTCGAATCAGAGAAAAGGACCGCTGACATCGTTATTGAGCAAGGCCTAGTGCCGCTCGATGCTGAACGCGTAGAAGAAGCAGAGCAGCTTCTTACGCGCGCGATCGATTTAATTCCGGCGACTGATCCGATGAATCGACTCGCGGGGCTTCATTTCAATCGTGGGATGGCGCGCCGGCTGCTCGGCAATCGTACTGATGCAAAGCTCGATACGCTGAGAGCAAGCCATTTAAGCCCCGAAGAACCGGAGATCGCGATGGCGGTGGCCGTCGGTGCCGAAACCAACGACGAGATCGATCGTGCTATCAGTCTGCTCGATGATCTGGACGCCACGCCAGAATATATCGTCCGAGTTCAGTTTCTTCAGGCTTGGCTACTTGATAGACGTGAAGAGCCTGGCGATGTTGATCGAGCGATTCAGATCCTCGAAGAACTGGTCCGCCAGCTTGATCAAGTAGAGCCTGCGCAATACCGCTTTGACGTTGTAGGTCTCGCCATTCGATTGATGATCAAACATGGCCGTGTAGAGAATGCCGGAGAACTGATCACCACCATTCCCACCGGATCAATGCACGCAGCGTTGATCGAAGTTAGTCAAGGTAGGGTTGCGCAACAGGCTAGCGATCCTGAACCAGCATGTGAGCATTCTCGTCGTGCCGCCGAACTCCTTGACGAGGAGAACTCATGGTTGGACCGGCGCGAGGTGGCGAACTTGGCACAGGACCTAGGCCTTTTCCAAGAAGCATTTGCCATTTGGCGAAACCTCCTGACGGCTGTGCGATGGAACGAAGACGTCATGTCGCTCTTGCGCTGTGCGTATTTCGCAGGTGAGGAGAAGTTTATTCTAGACTTTTGTGAATCAGCTCGCGCAAACGGCGTTCGAGAGCAAGCGTTGCTTGAGTTGGAAGTAGAAACCCTTTTGCGCTGGAGGGAGCTGGATCGAGCAGTCGCACGTTTGCAGGAATGGCTCGAACATAACCCTGAGGACAAGGATGTTCGCCTGACTCTATCGCTTGTCGCTATCCAGGCTGGACTACCAGAATTGCTTGAGGGCGACCCGAGACGGTTGCCATCCGTCGAGGAGGTTAAGACGGCAGCCCGCGGCGCTGTCTGTGCCGACGTACTACGTCGTAGTGAGCGACCCGAAGCAGGGGTGCGATACGCTTATTCTCTCTATCGACGGTTTCCTGATGAGTCGGTGTCTCAAGTTGCCCTTGTTAGGTCAGTGCTTGACCCCACAGCACCTCCGATAAAGCTAGAGGATCCTTCAACGGCGGGAGCGGATGCCGCTGTACTTGTTGAGCGAGACGGAGATGCTGCGCGCTGGATTGTCGTGGAGACCGAAGGCGCGCCGAGCGCAGCGCGAAATGAATACAGCCCCGCACATGCCTTGGCAGTGGCCATTGCCGGAACGGTACCTGGCGACACGGTCCAATACCAAGGACGCGAATACAGAATCGGTGCTATTGAGAACAAAGTGCTGCATCGGGTGCACCAGATTATGGAGCGCTTCGAGGAAGATTTTCCTCAAACGCCATTCCTGCGACGGTTCAGGTTGCCAGAGGGCGTGTCTGAGGATGCTCCTACTTCGGAGAAACTGGGCGAGATTTGGGACCAACTTCAGAGCTTCGACGAGCAGCGGCGTCTAACTGAGGATCTCTACCGTGAGCATCTGATGCCGCTGGCCATGATCGCAGAGAGGCTTGGGCGATCGGTGCTGGATACAGTACGGCACTTTGCGGCGAGTCCCACGCTCGACATCCGCGCGTCTCTGGGCGACAGCAACACATGGAATGTGGCAGTAGAATCTTGCGGTCGCGGCACCGAAGTGGTACTTGATGCTGTTGGGCTCGCAACGGTACAGATGCTTGGACTCCATGAGCATCTCGCGGAGATGGGTTTGCAACTAGTTGTACCGCGGTCTGTTCTGGATGAACTGCGCAATGCCTCACTAAACGCTGCGGGCGGTAAGCAACGGGGATATATGGGAGTTGTGAATGGACGTTTCTTCATCGAGGAAGTTACTCCGGAGCAAATTGCAGCCGAAGTAGAACGCCTTGAGTCCCTAGTCGGCTTCATTCAATCGGAATGCGAGGTAGTTGGGGGCGCGGCTCTCCTCGCCGTGGCAGAACCCCTAAGAACGGACTTGTGCAAAGTAGCGGGCATTGCTTGTGCGGATGCAATTGCCATTGCGAAGGAGCGGGCGGCACTCCTGTGGACCGACGATGTTGCGATCGCCGGACTGGCTGCTCAGCAAGAGCTTCAAGTCCGGTCAGCGTGGACTCAGACAATTCTTGTTCGGGCGGTCAAGGACGGCGCGATATCAATTGACACATACACACGGTGTCTTGCACAGCTGATTGTCGCTCGCTACTGGTTCACTCGGATCGCAAGCCAAGATATTGTCGCGCTGCTGAAGCAGGCCAAGTGGAAGGCCGACAGCCCAGTGGGTAAGGCCATAGCCGACTTGATCGGGAAGGTTGGCATAGCCGGAACTCATAACGAACTGATATCGATGGCCGGTTTGGCTCTGTTGTGGTTCACTGCTCCGGACGAGCGAGTCGGACGGCAGGTCGTGATCGGACTCCTGGAGAGGATTCAACCTCCTGCTGCGCGTTTCCATCTTGCACGCCGGATCTATCGAGCACACGGCCTACCGGTCGACCGACTGAAGCTACGGCGACTGAAGCGAATGCTTCGTCACTGGCGCTCGGGTGATGGCCCATTCAAACCTCGGTTTGTTCGCTGACGTGCAAACTGCCGATCAGCACATCCCACCAAGTTGGTTCCGACATGCAAGACCTTACGGCTAAGTTGAGGGCCGATGGTCAGTTACCCCCGCAGCTGGTCATGGACGGTTTGAGGGAATACGAGGAAGCTGGGGAGCTATCCCAGGATCCGCGTGTTCGTCACATCGTCGTGGGAATCGTGGAGTTCCTGAAGGCAACTGACGACGTAATGACAACAGCTGACGATTCCTAGACGCTTATGTTCGTGTGTTCCATCTACGAATCAAGAACCAGCACATCGAGAACGCTAGGCTGCGCCCGAGCCAAGCCATTTCCTCTTCATCGACATCAACTGGACGATGTGCGCCAACACTGATGAAGGTGTAGACACCGGCCAATCCCTTCTCTTCCTGTCTGGTCACGAATTGTTGCCTCCGCAGATGCTCTAGAATCTCTCCCCATCGCTCGTGGTCGAAATCGTCGTCGTTTCCATCAGACTGCAGATTGCTCGCAATTGCATCGGCCAAATGATGGAGAGCTACTCTCGCATGTGTAAGACAGGCGTTGTAGTCGGGAGGTGAACGTCTGAATGATTCGCCCGAGCCCCTGATTTCCCCCGCTATCGCCTCGGTTCCAGACAGGCTGGCAGTTTGAAGCTCTCGCGTTAGATCATCTTCGGTTGATCGCTCCTCCCCAATGGTGGGTTCGATCGGGACAACACCATCTCCGTTGATTCCGTAGCCATCAAGTCGAAGGCAGAGAATCAGGTCGTCCCATCGCAGATCATGACGATATCGCGGGGTAATCCTGGAACGAATATCGGGAAGGGTTCGAATCATCTCCGCAAGGAGTTCCTGCAACGGCTGTCCATCGGCAGCTTCCAGGTCAATGCGTATGACTTCCGCAGGCGGGCCGGGCGAATACCGGTTCCATTCATGCGTATCGATCGTGATCCCGTGCTTTACGAAAAGTTCCCGGACAAATGGAGCATAATGCAAACCTAAATATTGTGAGAGGGAAATTAGAGTTCGTGTTGAGAACATTGCGTGCGGTTCCTCTTCCGACGACGACTTCCCGGCACTAGCCTTTCAGCCATTCATTCCATGCGGACCGGTCGTACGACTTACCCTCAACATTCACAAGCCATATCTCGAGTTCAGGGAATGCATTTCCGATCCGCGTCCACGCTTCACCGTGCTGACTAGCGCGAGCGGGCAACCCTCGTTCCGCCAGATGCGGGATGGCGATCACGCACTTGCCTGCACCGTTCTTGATGCGAGAGACAGCTCGGAAGAAGGACTCGTAGAAATCCTTTGCTCGAGCCGGAGGGCTCGATTTGTAACCGATTACCTCGATGTAGATATCGAGGTCGTCCTTCCTAGCGATGATATCGACACCGGTTTCGCCGTGCGCTCGTGGAGGATTCAGCGAATAGCCTTCGTTTGCGAGAACCTGCCGCAAACATTCCTCGGTTGCTTCATTGGGTACAATCGCGGGCATGGATTCGTCAACGGGAAGTGGATTCGAATGGGAGGCTTCTGGGCCACGGCCAGAGCTAGACTCTAACGGAATCCGGGGCAATGCCTAGTCCCCAATGCCATGATGCCATCCCCCGATGCCCGCCCAGCTAGGGGATACCCCGGTAGCGAAAACGTTGCCTGTCAGGTTTTCTTGCCCGACGGCGATGAGGTATGAAGTGTAAAGACGCGACCGGTGTTTGCAGGGAGCGCTAAGATAACCCGAGGCTCGGTACATCCCCGGCAGAGCCGGGTGCCCCTTCCAGCCGGGGATGCAGGTGGAGCTAGGGGAAACGTATCGCTCCGGCTAGCTTCCCAACGGCGCTTTTGGGCGTTCCAATTTAGATTTCGCGGCCCGATGACGTTTGGTCGACATCGTACGTTCGGGTGGGTTCCGATGATACGTTCCCTACTTCCTGTACCAGGGCAAGGAAAACAGCTTGGCTAAGGCACGGAAACATCACTTCATACCACGGTGTCTGCTGCGAGGATTCGCTGTACCCGAAACGGATAAGGGGCGCTTGTTCATTTTGGATCGGACTCGCAAGGATGTTTTCCCATCATCACCAGCGAATTGCGGACATCGACACGACTACAACCGCCTAGAGCCTGGAGCTCATCCTGAACCGCTTGTAGTGGAAGACTTCTACGCTCAAGTCGAATCGCGTGCCGCGCCGGTGTTGCAACAGATGAGAGTTGAGAAACAGATGCCGAACCGCGCTGACGCCGCGAAGGTCTTGGATCTTGTCGCGATTCAGCTCAGTCGAACGCCACGATTCAGAAGATGGCTTGAGGGTAAGTTCTGCGAAGAGTTTGAGAAGAAGATAATGGAGATGGGACACAATAAACCATCCCTACGGCGGTTTGCAGAGCGCCAGCGCAAATTCGGATTGCCAGAGGATTGTTGGACTCCCGAAGGATTCGTGTCGCGAATGAAGAGTGACGAGTTTTGCATCACGAGCGATGACAATTGGAAAATGGCAGTGACCATGAGCTACTTGCCGATCTTCGTGAAGATTCTCCAAATGCGACACTGGATCATGATTAAGTTTCCCACGACATACGACGGCTTGATCCTTTCCGACACCGGCGTAGGACTTCTGCCTATTGGGAAGCCCGGCCCAAAGATCGTAGGGCTTGCGTTGCCCAGTACCATCATCTACATGCCGATCAGCTCGCGACTTGTGCTTGTCGGATTCTTTCCACAGGCGCGACGTACGGTTGAGGAGGCAGTACGACCTCTCATCTTGAACACAACAAGCTTCGGATTCTGCCTCGACCAATGCTTCTCATCCCAAGGTGACTTCGTGATTGACGATCCAGATCGGGGCCTGACGCCTTGGACCACGTATCAAAGCGAAGGCGAGTTCCCGACGTTCCTCGACGATCCAGGCGATGTTGCGGACATTTACGCAGGAACTTCCTGAGTCGTCACGCTTGCCGACAAGCTCCTTGACTATGAGGAGTTTGATGATGCGACAGGGCACCGGGTTGCCATACTCGATCTTCTCGACCCCGCAAACCATCTCCGTGGCATACGGCTGTCGAATGGTCAGGGGTCACATGGCGGAGGGAAAATACCATCTCTGAAATAGGTGTTTGCTCCCGCCTTCTTCAGATATCGCTCGGCAACGATGTCGCGACCGGATGAGTCAGCGTCCCATCGAATGATCTTGAGGCCGTGAGCCACGACCCCATTCTCGACGATAGTAGGACCGTGAAGTACGAACTTGTCAGAGCGTGCCAATACGTCAAGAAATGAAGGCACAGTGTTGTCAAAGCGTGCGGCACCACCAAGTGGTGCGATCAACTGGAAGGTTTGCGAGGGGCTCACGGATGCGAGAGGAATGCAGATTCCCAGAAGGCCGCGACCAACAGCAACATTGTGTCGCGCCATATACGACATGACAGACAACACAACGCGCCACACGATATTCGCGCTGATGCGCGACCGTCCCGCACGTCGGAAGAGTCGTGTTGCAGTTACAGCTAGGGATTCGTCGATGCGCTGGCCTATCGCGCCCCACATGAACGGGCATCGCGGACCGAGTAGGTTTAGGTGTACCCGAAAGACGTCTTCTGCTTCGGGCAAGGATCTACCGTCGGGGGTGTGGTAGTTTGACACCCTGAAGATGGCCGGTCGTAGTATGTTCATAGGCATGAGCCGCGACCAACCAATACCTACGAACGCGTGTCTTTTCCATTGGGACTTGACATCAAGTCGTAGAAAGTGTTCCGTCGCTTGCTCTCGTAGCAGATTCAGCGCTTGTGCAAGCGGCTTGGCGCCAACGGATGCAAGAACATCGGCCAACCACATATCAGTCGGATGCCCATTCAAGGTTGCCAGGCCTGTATATCCAAAGCAGTTGTGGCGGTTGAATACCACGACCTTGTTTCCATCGTCATCGACCGAGCGACCATTGGGGAGGATGAAGCGACGATCGCTCACGAGCACGGCAAAGTCGTCGCTGATGAATGGAACGATGAGTGTCACAGTTGTTGGCTCGTACCTTTACGCCACTTGATCGAAGGGAGTCGGCTTAGGTCGTCTTGCTGATATCTCAACTCGCTCGAGGTGGATCATTCCTCGCTCGACTGATGAATTTAGCCGGTCGATGTATTTCGTTCTTGCATCTACGTTGTCAAATGGAGGCGCTTTCAGGTTGATGAACTCGGTAGATAATCCTATTGACTCATCCGGGTAGTACCGTTTCAGAAACCCATCGACTTCTGAAGCGTAAGACGCCGCCTCTCGCTGACGTTGTTCATACATTGCCTTGTTTGCGTGTGGATTCAGGCACATTTGCGACTGGTAGCGACGTTTGCTGCGGATAAGCTGGTCAAAGCGCTGCTGAACGCGGGTATTGACTCTCTGTACGGAACGACGCACGCTGAAAATTGATCGAAGGAGTTGACCTACACTCAAGAAAACTATCGCGCCAAGCCCGCCCACCAAGGCTCCCAACATCGCCTTCCCAAGGAACTCGCTGGCAAAGCTCGCAGCTCCGATAGAGGAACCGATCGTGACCATCATCTCTATTACGATGTGCTCCCTAGTTTCGTGCCACCAACGAGATCTCCATGTGGCAAAAATATCAGTGCGGTTTTCAGTGTTCGCCGCATCATCCCGGAGTGCTCTTGGTATGCTGAATAACAACCAAATCGGCCAAGGGAGATCTTTGCCGTTTTTCCATCCATGTCGGGCAGCGTAATGTGCGAACGCTCTGAACATCCGCGAACCATCCTCCCTGTCAGGCAGACTTCACGCTTCAGATCCCAAACTATCCAGCCGTTGCTCCAACTGAGCTGACCTAGCTTTCAGGCTATAAAGATAGTCCATCACAAAGTCGAGAAGGTCGAGCATCAGCGTAGCTACGTCTTGATCTGGCTCTTTCTCAAGATCAAAATGAGCCCCCAAATTCCCGCCCTTTCGAAGAGTGTCAGAGAGATGAATCAGAGGATCGAGAAGTTCTTGACTCCCGAATACCTCCTTCAGTTGGATGAACAGAGGAGGCTTAGCCTCTGGATACCGCGTAGCAACGATTCCTTCCAGAGTCCTGCGACACGAAGTTGCACATGCACCCCAAAGTCCGGCGTTGTACGCATCTATTGCCGTGTGATACGCTCGCTCCAAAGCCTCTACCTCAACTTGGCCGTTAGGGAGAGCGGGGCTCCGGCGAGGGCGAGCCTTCGGAAACATAAACAGGCCGCTGCAGCCGCGCTGTGACGAATCGTTCGCTGAGCCCGGTTCGACAATCCAGAACCACGCAACATTGCCACAGCTAGGGCAAGTCCCACTGGCTGAGATTGTTTTCCTAGGGGGATCATTCTGGTGGCTCCCTAACCTGAAGTTCACCAGCTTGCTGCAATGCGGGCATGGCGTATCCACGCTAATCGGGCACCAAGAGTTGCCTTGGTGGCTCCACTGAGGAACGGTACTAAGCTGAAGCTCATACATTCTCTTCGCTCTCACTCAAGGCTCGCTCGTGCACGATGAATGAAAGCATAGCGGATATCGTGATCGGAGTCGGTTCTGATTACGCTTAGGCCTTGCGCCCGGTGCAACCAGGCAATAGGGTCACGCTTGTTGTCCGTAGCGAAACTATCACCAAACGGTCGGGGCAAGTGACCAAACCGCGACACATGATCGCGCCGCGACTGTCAACAATGCAGCATCTCCAGGACGGCGCGGAGGCGCTGGAGCCGCCAGCGCACGGCGTCGATCACCGCCTCAGGTACACCGACCAGCTCGCGCGCGTACATCGGCGGATCGATGCCGAAACGGGCGTCATAGTCGAGAACGTCCTTGTCTCTCTCCTCATGAGCGATCACATTGAGATTCCGACCGAAGTGCTTCATCGCCGCTGTTGCGATGCGATCGTGGTCCAGATCGGTGTCCTCCATCTCACCCTCCCGCCCCCGGAAGGAGTCAGAGAGGATGTTCAGTTCAGGTACACAGCGAAGCAGACCTGCTAGCTCGTTGAGCTCATCCAGCACAGCCAGCAAGAGCGAGGCATCGATACGGTGCGACGTGCTGGACTTCGAGCGCGTCTTAGTTGATCGTTTCTTGGAGCGCTTTGTCTTGGCCATCGATGTGATCCTTTCTAAGACATATCCGCGGCTGGTTGTCTGTCCGCCACGATCACTGGGCGTAGGTCTCAATTCGTTTCAGGCAGATGCGCTTGCTCACGCGTTGCAGTCGGCGCACTCGTGTGGCAAGCTCATCCAGTTCACGTCGAGTCACACGAAAGGTGCCGTTGTAGCGGCCCTGGACGTAGGCGGCGTTGAGCAGACCAAAGAGATGGCAGTTTCGATTTCCAACTACTGGACTAAGGAGACCGAAAAACGCCGGGGCCAGATTGGAGACTCTCCTCTCAAGTCGCCGGAGATTGTGAGATCTTGACTGGTGGCCGGTGAAGACGATCACTACCCCCGTATAGAGGAACTCGGCGGCCTGGTGCAATTCAAACGCCGCCCGGCGGTACCGGCCTCGGTCCACGAACAACTCAAAGGCCCAAAGACTGTCAGAGGCGCTTCGATACCACCATCGCAAGGCACGCCGTGCCGCATTCTGTCGTTGAACCGGATCAATAAATCGACACCGTGCCAGTTGGACACCTTCAGACTGATGAAGGACGATGCCTCGGCGCTTGATGTCGCTAAAGAAGGAGCTGCCTAGGTGAAGCTGGTGGTTGACCTCGAAACGAGACTTCGTGAGGAAACTTAACTCGACGTCGTTGCTGGTATGGGGATCTGCCCGAAAGCGCTGCATGATGGTCTGCCAGACCTCGAGGCGGCGGGCGAGCTTGCACTGGTCGAGGATGACCAGCAGCTCGTAGTCGGGTGTGTACAGACCGTTGTCATGCGCTGAGTTGGTTGAACAGCCGTTTACCGCGCCGCGCGCGTGCGCGCCGAAGAGCAGGATCATCTCGGGGTCGGCCAGATCAGCGGCGTGCCGGAGCCTGCGACCCAATCCGAACACCTTTCCTGAGGCGCGCGTGGTCTGGAACGTATTCTGGATGTGACGAACCACGAGTGCGAGGTCATTGCGCTGGGAATCTGAGTGATGACGAAGTGACGTTCGCACGGTGTCCGATCCTGCGACACATACAGGACTAGGCAGCTGGAAATGGCAAGCGCTCAGCGGCTCGAATCACCGTGAATTCTCTAAATCCCGTTTGGGACGAGGTTCCGATTGGAGTTGGGGGCAGGCCGGCCCGCCACGGGCGGACCAGTGGCCGAGAGCAGCCGATAGGCATCTCTGCGTCCTCGAAGGATTAGCGACCCCAACGCACGCAACAGGAAAAGGCTCGGCCACGATCACGACCGACCCCAGTATCTGTTCCGAATTGGGGTGGCTTTTCCGGCGTACGACTTTCTGTGCTCACTAGCGCTTCAGCGCTAGGAACGGCCGACCCAAGAGATACTCGCGCAAGTGGCGTTAGACAAAAGAGATAGGGCCGCCGAAGCGGCCCTAGCAGGTACCGAATTAATAGCGGGGGTAGGATTCGAACCTACGACCTCCGGGTTATGAGCGGGTTTTGGCCCGAAAACCCGAAGTCCTTGTCAATCAGCCGCTTACGAGTAACTCAAGCTCTCGCAAAGCCTTACTGATGCGCGACTCTACGCAGCATGCTCAGCATGTCAAGCATGTTCGGCACGAAATAGGGGAAGAATAGGGGAAGCCTGCCAAGATCCTACGCTTCGCAGGTAGTAGTGGGTGATTGTGCCGAGTGGGCGCGGATTCGAAGTTCGATTGCCAACATGCGCTAACCCCAGAGCTCACAGGGCTTCGCGAATCCGACTGTGCGCGTCTTGACGCTCTGCCCGTCGCTGTGTCTCCATTGTGCCTGGCCATTGTGGCTCGGTTCAGACTCACCGACTCCCTCCAGGAATCGATGCGACCGATGCGCGCACAAGTCGCTACTGCGCCGGCTCATGGACGCGGCCGAGCGTCTTGATGGCCGACGCCACAATTCGAACCATGGTCGCCTCGTCGCACAACGGCTCATCTGCCGAGAGGGACGTGTTGATGATCGCCCAACAGACTGAATCGGCCACGAGCGCTGCTCGGACGTCTCCCGGCGTGAGCTGTTCGAAGATTCGGCCAGCGAGAGTGCCGGCAAGTTGCTGCACGTACTCCTGGTGGATCCGCGTGAGGTGACCCGGCTCACCGACCTCATCCGGGAAGTAGCTCAACATTCGAATCCAGAAGCGAGCGGCAGCCGGAGACTCGCTCGAAAGCGATGCAAACTGACGCACGGCCGCTTCGACTCGGGCGGTTCCAGACCGACACTCCAGCGTGGCTGTACGCACCGTGTCCAGGAACTTGCGCTGGACGTCCTCCCACAGCGCCAGCAGGTACCCGTCTTTGCTCTTGAAGTGGACGTAGAAGACGCCCTTGGCGACATCGGCCGCTTCGGTGATGTCGAGGATCGAGACCAGCCCGATTGGCTGGCGTTCGAAGGCGGAGAGGCCGGCATCGAACAAAGCCTGTCGGACCGCGAGCGCCTTTCTGGCGCGGCGGCCGAGCGGCTTCAATGCCTCGGCCTGATCCAACGGGCGGTCAGCATCCATCGGGCCATTCTGACTGTTTGCAGCCGATTTGACGAATGGTGACCGCATCGTCATAATTGTACCATCTGCTCGATCATGATCCACCGTGCCAATCGTGGTACGGTGATTGCTCCCGACCTGGTGAGGAGGTCATTCTGTCTGTCTCTTTGAACGGATCGCGGGCTCACCGCGACAAGCGTGCCTTTCACATCCGATTCCCTGCCGGCACCGCGGACCTTGACCAGAACGAGGAGTGGTTCGAGTTCGATCTCGACGGCCGAACGCGGCGACTTCGCATCCACGACTACGCCGACATGTATCGCGTGCCCGGGCTGTATGAGGCCCTGATCTACGGGAAGCTCCGCTGCAACTCGCCCCGTCGAATGGCTGACTTGCTCGCGAGCGTCTTGTCCGACTGGCCGGAGGATCTCACCGAGTTCCGGGTACTCGACCTCGGGGCAGGCAACGGCATCGTCGCCGAGGAACTCCAGGCTCGGGGCGTCGAAACCATCGTCGGAGTGGACCTTCTTCCCGAAGCTGCACTCGCCGCCCACCGCGATCGACCCGGTGTCTACAGCGACTACGTCGTCGCCGATTTGTGCAACCTCGATCCTCGCGATCGTCGTCGGCTCGAGAAGGCGGATCTCAACTGTCTCATCACGGTGGCGGCACTGGGGTTCGGCGACATCCCACCGGAGGCCTTCGCGACCGCGTTCAACCTCCTCGCGACTAATGGCTGGCTCGGCATGACGATCAAGGAGGACTTCCTCGAGTCAAGCGACGACAGCGGTTTCGCCCGCCTGGTGAAGCAGATGATCGATTCGGGGATCGTGGATATTCAGGCGCATCAGCGCTTCCGTCATCGGCTCTCGCTGGCGGGAGAACCGTTGTTCTATATCGCCATCGTGGCTCGAAAGACGGGCGATATTCGGCAGTCGCTGCTCGGCCGAATCAATGGTCGCGCCGGGCGTAGACTGGAGATGCTGGCGCGCTGTGAGGGGCGCACGCTTGACGCGCATGAAGGCAGCCTCCTTCTGACGTAGCCATGAACGGCGAAAGGCATGTGCGGCATAGCAGGTACTTGGTCTGGGCCGGATTCTTCGGCTGTTTTCCGAATGACGGAGGCGCTGCGCCATCGCGGTCCTGACGACCAAGGCCACTACTTGGGTAACCGGACGGCGCTGGGCCATCGCAGGCTGTCCATCGTCGATTGTGAGGGTGGCCACCAGCCCATCCTCAACGAGGACGGGTCTGCGGCCACGATCGTTAACGGGGAGATCTACAACGCCCGCGGTCTACGTGACACGTTGACTCGCTGCCGACATCGTTTCCGCACCGCCAGCGACAGTGAGGTGCCCCTCCATCTGTATGAGGATGTCGGCCCGCAAGCGGTGCAGTCCCTCGACGGCATGTTCGCCTTGGCGATCGCGAGCGGAGACGCGTTGTTTCTGGCGCGTGATCCGATTGGCATCAAGCCTCTGTATCTCTCGATCGATCGCGATTCGATCGCCTTTGCTTCAGAACTGAAAGCGCTGCCGTCCGATGCCGGGTCAGTCATCGAGCTGCCGCCCGGAGCTTGGTTCAGAAGCGATGTTGGCCTTCAGCGTTATTACAGTGTTCCTGAATCGTCGCCTGCGGACCAGCCGTGCGCGACCTTGCGAGAATCACTTCGCGACGTGATCGGAAGAGCGGTCGAGAAGCGCCTGATGAGCGACGTCCCGCTCGGGACATTCCTCTCGGGCGGGCTCGACAGCAGCATCATCACGGCGCTCGTCCGCCAGCACGTGCATCGCTTGCACACGGTCGCGGTCGGCATGGAGGGAACACCGGATCTCGAAGCGGCACGGTCTGTGGCCCGCCACCTCGAAACGATCCACCACGAGTGCGTGTTCACCGCCGACGAAGTACTCGAGGCGCTGCCCGCGATTATCTTCCATCTGGAATCCTTCGATGTCGATCTCGTGCGCAGCGCCATCCCATGCTATTTCGCGTCGCGTCTTGCGTCGGAGCATATGAAGGTCGTACTGACCGGCGAAGGAGCCGATGAACTGTTCGCCGGCTATCGGTACCACAGGAGTCTCCATCGCCCAAACCGACTGCAGGACGAGCTTGTGCGAAGTGTGGCGGCGCTCCACAATATGAACCTCCAGCGAGTCGATCGCATGACCATGGCCCATTCGATCGAAGGGCGCGTGCCCTTTCTGGACGTGGACGTCATTGAACTCGCTCTGCGCATCCCGACCGATCTGAAGCTGAGAGGTGCACCGCCGGTCGAAAAGTGGATTCTCCGGAAGGCATTTGAGGACATGCTGCCTGGGAACATCGTGTGGCGAGAGAAGACGCAGTTTGATGAGGGCAGTGGAACAGCCGATCTCGTGTCCAAGCTGACTCCTGCCATGGCGGATCGGTTCGGCGTGTCTTCGACAGGTGCCTCAAGTGCGAGACAGCTTGAGGAGCGCGTTTACCGAGCGCTGTTTCGCCGCTACTTTTCGCAGTCGGCCGAAGGTCTCGTCGCTCGGTGGCGCGGCAGCGGTGCTAAGGAACGCGCGGATGATCACACTTGAGGACGTCTCCAAGTCGTATGACGACGGCAGGTCATACGCCGTGCGCAGCCTTGATATGACCGTGGAGCAGGGAAGCCTGCTGGTCCTGCTGGGCGAATCAGGCTGCGGCAAGACGACGACTCTGAAGATGATCAACCGGCTGGTGGAGCTCTCCGAGGGACGGATCCTGGTTGGCGGCAAGGATATTCACTGCGGTGACCCGATCCAACTCCGGCGGCGCGTCGGTTACGTCTTCCAGGGGATTGGGCTCTTTCCGCACATGACGGTAGCGGAGAACGTTGGGACGGTGCCGCGGCTGCTTGGATGGTCGCGTGACGACATCGACAAGCGGGCGCGCGAACTGCTCGAGATGGTCGGACTGGAGCCATCCGAGTACGCGACGCGCTACCCCCGCGAATTGTCTGGTGGTCAGCAGCAGCGTGTCGGCGTCGCACGCGCCCTCGCGGCGAGACCCGACGTGCTCCTGATGGACGAGCCGTTCGGAGCGCTCGATCCGATCACGCGCGATGAGATTCAAGATCAGTTCAAGACGCTACAGGGCGCGTTCGGCCTCACCGTCGTGTTGGTAACCCACGACATGACTGAAGCACTGCTGCTTGCTGACCGGATCGTTGTGATGAAGGAAGGACGAATCGTCGGCGAGGGCACGCCAAGTGAACTCATGGCCAAACCGCAGCATGCGTACGTCAAGAAGTTGATGGAGATGCCCAAGCGCCAGGCCGGTCGGGTCGACCAGATCGCCGGGGCACAGGCATGAGCCAGTTGACACAGCGGCGGTCATTCGTGCGCACACGGAGTTGGGTGGTGTTCGCGGCGAGCTTGGTGCTCTCTCTCGGTCTACCGGCAGCGGCCCAGCCATCGACGGTGGTTCGAGTCGGCTGCAAGAACTTCACCGAGCAGGAGATTCTAGGAGAACTCGTCGCCCAGCTCATCGAACGGCACACTGATCTAACCGTCGAGCGACGATTCGGTCTTGGCGGTACGGACATCTGTCATGCCGCGCTGGTCGCCGACCAACTTGACTTGTACGTGGAGTACACGGGCACCGCCTTGCTGAACGTGCTCGGGCAGGATGTCATCAACGACTCGGACGGTGCATTCCGCATTGTGGCGTCGATGTACCGCGACCAGTTCGATCTCGAGTGGTTGCCGCCGATCGGGTTCAACAACACCTATGCCATTGCGGTGCGCAGTGATCAGGCAGAGGCGAGCGGTTGGACGAAAGTCAGCGATCTTGCGGCTGGGGCCGCAGAACTCAAGGCGGGCTTCACATCGGAGTTCATGGAGCGGCCGGACGGGTATCCGGGGCTTCGGAGCGTTTACGGCATCGAGTTCGGGCGGGCGGTCGATCTCGACCCCGGTCTCATGTACACGGCGCTGGCCGATGGCGAAGTGGATGTCATCTGCGCGTTCGCTACAGACGGCCGGATCGACGAGTATGACCTCCGCATCCTTGATGACGACCGCCTCTTCTTTCCTCCATATGACGCCGCGCCTGTCATCCGGAGTGCCGTGCTGCGCGAACATCCCGAACTGCGCGACGCACTGATCGGCTTGGTGCGAACGCTGTCCGACGACCAGATGCGGCAACTCAACTTCGCTGTGGACGTCCTCAGGCATGAGCCGCGCGAAGTCGCCAAACAGTGGCTTGATCGCCGGGCAGGCGAAGCGCCTGACAGCAGCGACGACCGCCACGGAGTGGTAACCGAGCCCCGGGGTCTCTTGTCGCTGTTCGCCGCCCGGCGGGTCGAGGTGCTCCAGAAGACCGGTGAGCATCTCCTGCTGACCCTCATGGGCGTATTGATCGCGATGGGACTGGGCATTCCGACTGGGATCATAATCCACCGTATCGCGCCGGCACGAGGTCCCGTGCTCGCGTTCACTGAAGTCATGCAAACGATCCCCAGCCTGGCGATGCTGGCATTCTTGTTTGCCATCTACGGCCTGCTCGGCGCGACGCCAGCGGTGACGGCATTGGTGCTTTACGCGCTGCTGCCAATTGTGCTGAACACGTTCACCGGCCTCAAAGAAGTGTCGCCAGACGTGCTTGAGGCTGCGGACGGCGTTGGCATGTCATCCTGGCAAAGACTTCGCCTGGTCGAAGTTCCGCTGGCTGCCCCCGTGATGATTGCCGGAATTCGGACGGCGATGGTCCTCACCGTCGGTATTGCCACGCTCTGCACGTATATTGGAGCGGGCGGCCTCGGCGATTTCATCGCCCGAGGCCTGTCTCGCAACGATCCTCGTCTGACGCTGCTTGGAGCCGTTCCTGCGGCAATCATGGCCGTCATTCTGAGTCTGATCATCCGCTGGATCGAGCGTGCAGTGAAGCGAGGGTGACGGCAATGAACCGAACCATGGCATCCGACCGCAAGGCCCGGGGAGCCCCGGGTCAAGCGATCGCGATCTGCGAGGACGATGAGTCGCAGTGACGTGAGTTCTCCACATACAATCATCGCAGATGATCGGCCACAGTTTCATCTTCTCGAAGGCATCAGCCGGTGCTGTCCGATTCCGCGGTTCCCGGCACCAGCCACGAACATCGGTCAATCCCTATCGACCCGCCGAACTCGATCTGCCAGCGCGATCCAAACCGCGAATCTACCTGGCCTACGATCAGCGCCATGATGGGAGTGCAGCTGATCGGCTGGTCGATAGCTGCGCGGATCGGTGCCAGTTCGTCGAGGATCGCGGTCTCCGCCTGACGGATCTAACGCTTGGGCCGTCCTCCCAGCGGCTGATTGACGAGTCCGACGCGACCGTCGTTGTCATCGGAAACACAACGCACGAACTGAGCGTCATCGATCAGGTGGTCTGCCGCACGCTTGAGGCGCACCACGGGCTCGTGGCGATCTCGGTTCCGCGGCTCAACGATGTGCGCACGCACCTGCCGGATCGAATCGCGGATAATGTGAGAAGCGGATTTGCGCGTTGGTACACCTTCCCGAAGTATCCCGGTGATCTGTGGCAAATGATCCAGGAAGCCCTGGATGCGGATCGGAGCTTGGTGCGCAACGATCGACCGCCGATGGCCGGGCAACGTGCGGATAGCACGAGCGGATGATCGGCGCTGTCCACAAGAAGCAGGTAAGCAAGACTGGTCTTCCTGCGGTGCTCGCCGTTACGCTCCTGGCATCGCTCGGCACGGGCGTATTCTGGCACGGTCTGTCGTTCATCGCCAAGCACACGTATGGTTTCTCGCAGCCGCGCAATCTCGCGCTGTACGCCCTTATGGGCGCCATCTATATGGTCGGAGCGTTCAATGCCGGGCGGGTCGCGCGTGCGCTGCAACGGTGGCTCACGCCGCGAAACATTCTAGCTTGGGCGTTCGGCTGGCAGGCGGCGCTCTGTGTGCTGCCGGTTGTGTTGAAAGATGAGTGGGCGCTGTGGTTGACCGCGGGCACCGTAACGCTGCTGTCATCTATCATCTGGCCGATCATCGAGAGCTATTTGACCGCAGGCCGACACGGTCCGGCCATGCGCAGCGCCATCGGCTGGTTCAACGTGACGTGGATGCCGGCAATGGCGGCTCCCATGTTCATCATGGCGCCGTTGCTTGAACATCACGGTCAATGGGCAATCGGAGGTCTGGCGGCCGCGAATGTCCTCGCGCTCGCCTCGCTGGCTGCATTCGCGAGATGGCCGTCAGAACACGATGCCGACGCAGCAAGTGAACATGTGACGGCAAGCTACTCCTATCTGCTGCGCTGCGCGCGCGTCCTCCTCCCGCTGAGCTATGTGATGTCTTCCGGACTAGCTCCAATCCTGCCGTATCGATTCGAGCAGATCGGGGTCGACGTGTGGTGGGAGACGCCATCGACGGCCACGTGGATGCTCGCGCGGGTGGCGGCGCTGGTCGTGATGTGGCGTCTGGCGTTTTGGCATGGCCGTTGGGGAACGCTTCTGCTCGGTGCCCTCGCAGTAGCGGGTGGGTTCGCAACCATCGTGCTGGCTCCCAGCTTGCCGGTCATGCTGATCGGCTTCGCATGCATGGGCGTAGGCTTGGGCGTGATCTATTACGCGGCACTCTACTACGCGATGGCAGTCGGCCAGGCCAAGGTGGAGGCTGGCGGCACACATGAGGGACTGATCGGAGCAGGCTACACCGCCGGCCCGATCGCCGGTTTGGCGGGAACCGCGCTTGGTGGTGGCGTAGCCATCGTGGGGGTCATGTGGACGCTGACGGTCGTGGCCGGAATCGCTGCGGTTCGACCATACTTGATGTGGCGGCAGAAGCAGGCAGGCTGCTGACTCTGTGCAGGTGTGATCCGGAACGATCCGTGAGCCACTCTCCCGTTAACCGCAGGGGAGTCTGTCAACCAGAGAGCGCGAGAGCTCAAAGAGGGTTGAGCGCCACGCCGGGCTCACGTTGGTGAATCGCCGAACCATCCACGAGAGCAGTCCCGTCCGGCGCACGGAGAACGACTGCGACCACTCGACGGGACTCTCGACCCGGAAGCAGGCCGTCCATTGCTATACGACCTCCGGGTTCCGACCCCGGAGGTCGTGAACCGCGTTTCAGCGTCAGAATCGACGATTCGTCTGTCGAATTCGTCGCTTGTGCGGGATCCAAGAGGAGAACAAGCGAAGCCACGTAAGTCATTGGCTTCGCTTGAGTTAGAATAGCGGGGGTAGGATTCGAACCTACGACCTCCGGGTTATGAGCGGTATTAGGCTCAGAATCCCGAAGTGCCTGCGAAGCAACCACTTACGAGTAACTCAAGCTCTCGCAAAGCCTTACCGACGCGCGACTCTACACAGCATGCTCAGCATGTCAAGCGTGTTCAGCACGAAATAGGGGAAGAATAGGGGAAGAAAAAACAGCTGGTTAAGACGTGAGCTTCGCTACGAGCTCTGCTCGGCAGCTTGCTTGAGTATTTCAGCCTCGGCTTCCTTCAATCCAAGCTCCCGCGCGAGCGCAAGCACGCTAATCGGAGATTTCTCTACTTCGACGGCGCACGCGTCGAACTCATATCGCGCCGTAATCGAGGTCATTGATCTCCATTGCGGTTCGTATGTGATGTCATCCTCGAAGAATCGGCGAAGGTCCTCTCCGCACAAAGTCTTACCAAGCCAGACAGACTTGGATCCGATTCCCACCTCGACCGTACCCTTGGTCACGAACTGCTCAAGCTCATACCTCCCACGCACAGCATGCGTCCCCTGCCTATATCCGATCAACATGCGATTGGCCATCACGATCCCGGTCACGAGGACCGGTGACGCTGGAAACGACATGCCAGTCTTCTCCGCCAGGTCAGCACGGAATGCCTGGTCTTCAAAGCAGTTAGCAAAGCGATCGAGCTGCGTTCCGGCGGTACGGATGTAGTCAACGCTGGTCTTCAGTTCGTGGAAACCCGTCGGTAGAAGCGAGTTTTTGCACTCGAGCGCCAAGACCACGTCGTCGACTATGACGAGCACATCGACTTCACCGGTCAACCCGTTCCAGGAGAATCGCACGCCCGATCGCACCGCGTAGCCTTGCTGCTCGAATACGGTTCGGATCGCCTCGGTCACCGGATCGACTGTCCCGTCCTCAAACGGGCGTCTGCGCGTAACGACAAGAGGATTACGGTAGATATTCGAGTTGGCGAACACGTTGATTGGTAGGAGAACACTCGCGCCAGCGGGGATGAGCGGTCTATAAAACACATCGATGTGGCCGTCCGGATCAAGAAGTAGCAGCCCTGCAACCTCTTCAGCCTTGTCCCCGATCACGAGTTCGAACAACTTGAGGAGGGTTGCATGCTCAAAACAAGGAACGATCGACTGGAGCACAATCGGGAGATCCTCTTCCGCCACTTCTCGAAGCTTCGTTGCCATGATGGAGCGCATGAGTTGAAGCAGACGCGCAACCAAGAAGAAGTCACGGAGCGTAACCTCTTCCGTCAAGCTGAAGTCGAGCAGTTCTTCTGTGCTGATGTGCAGGTCGCGGCAAGCTCCTTGAAGCGCCAATTGCTCCTCACGCATCAGTTCCCCGATCTGAGCGGATAGGGTCAGAATCTCTTCCGGAACCTCTAGCCGATAGCGCGGGATTGGATCATCGACACGTTTGAGAAACTGGTTGCTGGAGTCGCTGTCACAGATGCGCTCCCCCATTTCGGCGAACGACAGCATGTTCTCAGTGGCGTGATCCCGAGCGATGATCGACCGCTGCATACTCGTGTGGATGTAACCAAGCTCGATGGCGCGACGGAACTCCTCTGACGGAGGGCGCAACCGGAACGTACTCGCGTCGCTCGAGCGTTCGACCTGATAGCCCAGCCGATCAACTATGAACTCCCAATCTCGGAATGCCGCCAGATGCGCGCCTGCAATCAGCCGAGGCATGTAAGCGCCCTCGGCGGCCGCATCGGCATTGATCAAGACATTGCCGAGGAGCGGACCAAACTGATCGTAGTAGATGGCGAGGATGGTGGAGAATCCGTCCGCCAGATCCTCTGGTGAGAAGAACGCTGCCTCGCGGGACGAGCTACTGGGGTCTCCGACGCGATACTCGTAGCTGTGCTGAAGGCAGAGCCATTCGAGTGTCGCCAGTGCGCCCTTGATGCCCGCCTCTCGCTCGGACTCGAGCCAGGCCCGAATGTCCAGATAGTCCTTGCGAACACTCTTCGCGATTCCATGCAGGTGCGAAACTGATTCCAGGTATTCATGACCGGCCGGTGGCAACGACGCTCCGGCCGCCAGAATCCTGTTCACTACCTGCTGCAGGATCGGTTGATCGAACCACGATCTGGAGAGGCGGAAGAGTCCATCAGACCGGATCGATTCTTCGACGGCGGATCCGCCAAGAAGCAGGCTAGCGAATAGAAGCTGCGACGCTGCATCCGCCTGCTTCTGGTCGATGTGCTCCTGGGCGCTGCGCAACAGTGCGGCAAAGTCGGCCTTCGTGAGTGCACAATTAGCCGCCTGAGAGCGAAGCAACTCGGGGTCGCTCAGCCATCGCCCATTCTGGGCTCCATCGAGAATGTCTTGTAGCCTCAAAGCCATCCCTGCTCGCCTCATCTCCGGGGGTCCAGTGTCTTGCTGCGAGCATCGAGCATCTCGCTCGCCTGGTATCGCGACGGCCGCGACAGCGTCGCTTTCCAC
>CBDUST010000009.1:0-33593 GCA_965369945.1 uncultured bacterium
ATGCCGCTGCGCCTCGTCGCGGCGCTGATCCGCACGACGTTGAGGCGCATCACGCTGATCGCCAGCTGCGTCACGGCGCTGATCCTCGCGACTACGGTGTTGAGCGTCATGATGCCGACTCGCAACGCCCTCGCGCTTCTCGGCGCGCTGCTGATGGGGTTTGTGCTGATCACCGGCAACATTACGATGCTGACTAGCGCGGCGTCTATCGGCATCCCGATGATCTTCAGCCGCTTCGTCTCGCCGCTCCGCACGAACCTTTCGGTCCTCCTGAAGACGCTCAGCGTGGAGTTCCAACGCTTCCGTTCGGCGCTCGGCCTCATGCTCGCGAGCCTCACGGTGTCGCTCCACAGTTTGCTCATGAGATCTCAGTTCGGTCTTGATTCGCTTAGAGCGCGCACGATGTTCGCTGAGCAGCTCGTCGACGTGCGCCTTCTGTAGCTCTTTCATTTGGGCGCGCCGCTCGTGAAGCGACTTGACATGATCTTCTTGCAAATGCTCCATCAGCCGCTCAATTTCACCGGCTCGCGCGAGGCGTCCATGCTCCATGGCCAAGTGATGCAAGCGCATGAGGCGCGCGTGCCGGTGCCGAAAACGTCCTTCCGACTCGAGAACGTCGTCGTACTGCGCGCCCTTCTCAACACTACGTTCGGCCGATGCACCGGTCGATTGATCCGCCCACGCCGCGGTGCTCAAGCCCAACGTCGTCCACAGGATCGCCGCGGCGATCAAGACAAGTTGCGTGATCCTCATCCTAAATCCCTCCGTTCATCAAGGTGGCAGTCAACGATCCACCGTGCAGGTCCCGTCTGCGTCCGGCGCCGGGTTCTTGGACGAGCGATCTTCACCCGACCGAGAGTAACTTGTGTCATGTCGGAATCTCCGTCGAGCGAATCAAGGCGGTTCGTGCGGCGCCGATTGAGGCAGGACGGTTCTACACCCTCCAACCCCTCGGGATTCGCCAGCCTGACAGCGACCAGAAACCATTGAGGGTTATCAGCCCCGCCACCCCTACCTGAGAAACTCATTCCTGGCAAGATCACCCACCCCCACGATGCGGTCGGTCTTGTCGATGGCAACATCCTCGTCGCCGAGTGGGTACCCATTGGACGGATCACCCTGCTGTGAAAGCTCGACGGGTAAACCGCCAGGCAGGTATCGTGTTGGGTGCCGCATCGGGCCCGTCGCATTACCTGGGCAGGCGATCGCGCCACGACTTTTTGCAGGAAAAGGCTTGGTTTGCATTCAGAATCTGATATAACTCCTACGGTTGACCCATCGCTTCCGTCAGATCCCCAGGAGGCTGACTGTTACGTTGGGGAGAACCAGCCTTCGCATTTGGGGTGCGAGGGCTGACTCGTGTCTTGAAGAAGAGGACGGCGCCGAGCAATTTCATCGCTGAGGACGGCCGAAAGGTCAGTGTCGTCGTCGTCATGTGATGCGCTCGAACACTGCGGCGGGAACGAACTACTTTCGCGTATGGCGACTTCTGGTCGTCCGGAGGAGAAGAATCATGTTCAATCGACTACAACGTCCACTTGGCCAGGTATTGGCGATCACAGTGATTGCGGCGATCGTCGGCACGTCGTCTGCAGGGCCGCCGGCGGGTCCAGGCACGTCGTCCCCAGGGCCGCCGGCGGGTCCAGGCACGTCGTCCCCAGGGCCGACGGCGGGTCCAGGCGATCACTCGGTAGCGCGTCAGTGGAATGACGCGATGCTCGATGCGATCCGCAAGGACTTCGCGCGTCCGACGGTTCACGCGCGCAATCTCTATCACGTCTCTGCGGCAATGTGGGATACCTGGGCGGCCTACCAGACCGACGCCGATCAGGTCCTTTCCTTTGAGAAGGTCGACACGGCGGATATCGAGGACATCGAGGCCGCTCGCGAAGAGTCGATCAGCCACGCTGCCTACAACGTGCTGCGGTCCCGCTTCGGCAAATCGCCGGGCGCCGAGGAAACACTGCCGGCGCTCGACGCCTTGATGGACGCATTGGGGTATGACAAGGACAATCAGTCGACCGTGGGCAGCTCACCGGCTGCGGTCGGCAATCGTTGTGCGGTCACGATTCTGGCGTTCGGACTCAATGACGGCTCCAATGAACAGGGCGGCTACGACAACCTGTTCTACGAGCCAGTCAATCCGCCGCTGCTTCCCGACTTCTTTGGTAATCCCGACCTAGAAGACGAGGGGCGCTGGCAGCCGCTTGCTCTGGAATGGTTCAAGGATCAAGGCGGCAACGTCATCATCGGCGGGTACCCTGGCGCTCTAAGTCCTGAATGGGGTCAGGTCACCCCGTTCTCCCTTTCGGCCAACAATCTCGACATCTACCGCGGCGATGATGGTTTCGACTACTGGGTCTATTACGATCCCGGGCCGCCGCCGCTGATCGGCGAAGGCGAACCGGGCGACGAGTACTACAAGTGGGGTTCGGCTCAAGTCGCGATCTGGTCCGGCCATCTGGATCCGACTGACGGGGTGATGATTGACATCTCGCCCGGCGCTATCGGCAACTCACCGACTCCGCAGGCTGATGAGTGGGCCGAGTACTACGACCTGCTCGAAGGTGGCGACTGGGGCACAGGCCACGATGTCAACCCATACACGGGTCAGCCCTATGAGCCAAACATGGTCCCCCGCGGTGACTACGGTCGTGTCCTGGCCGAGTTCTGGGCCGATGGTCCGGACTCCGAGACGCCTCCGGGTCACTGGTTCACGCTCCTGAATTACGTTTCCGATCACCCCCTGTTCGAGAAGCGCTTCGGCGGCGAAGGCGAGATCCTCGACGATCTGCAGTGGGATGTGAAGTCCTACCTGATCATGGGCGGGGCGATGCACGATGTGGCCATCGCCGCCTGGGGTATCAAAGGCTGGTATGACTACATCCGTCCGGTCTCGGCGATCCGCTGGCAGAGCGATCAAGGCCAGAGTACGGATAAAAAGGAAATCTCCTATGATCCCAACGGCATGACGTTGTACCCCGGCGTGATCGAGGTGATCACCGAAGAAACCGCTAAGACGTATCACGCCGACCCTTGCGCCGTGTGCGCGGATGACCCTGATTGCCTCGATTGCATCGGCCAGATCGCCGTCTTTTCATGGCGTGGACCCAATTATATTCAGGATCCCGACGTTGACATCGCGGGCGTGGGTTGGATACTTGCCGGGCATTGGTGGCCCTATCAGCGTCCGACCTTCGTGACGCCGCCATTCCCTGGGTACGTGTCCGGACACTCGACGTACAGTCGCGGCGCCGCTCATGTGATGACGTTCCTTACCGGCGACGAGTTCTGGCCCGGCGGGATGGCTACGTTCTTCTGCGAAAAGAACGAGTTCCTCGTGTTCGAAGAAGGTCCAAGCCAGGACATCACCCTGCAATGGGCCACGTACCAGGACGCCAGTGATCAGACTTCACTCTCGCGCATCTGGGGCGGCATCCACCCCGGTGCCGACGACCTTCCCGGTCGGCTGATCGGCGAAGAGATCGGCCCCCTCGCGTTCTGTCATGCCGCCAGGATCTTCAACGGTCAGTTGTCCTGCCCGGGCGACGTCGATGGCAACGGCACTGTCGGCGCATCGGACGTGCTGGCCGTCTTAGGTGCCTGGGGTAGCGACGACTGCACGGCAGACATCAACGAAGACGGTACCGTCGGCGCCGCAGACGTCCTGGCGCTTCTTGGTAGCTGGGGACAGTGCCCGTAAGGTGTGACTGATCCAGCCGACACGCCGTGAATATCGGCCAATTCCACCTGGCCCGATTCAATCAGGATCGGGATTCGTCGTTTGTTCCCCCGAAGAGCGCGGGGCAAGCCCCGCGGCTAAATAGACCTTCTTGATGCCTCGATGCCTTGATGCCTTGATGCCTTGATGCCTTACCCTACATCGCCTTCTCGTCGATCGTCTGATCGAACACCTCAAGCAGCTTGGTTTTATCGAAGATCATTTCCTGGCGGGTCATGCCCGTGATCTCGTAGTGCGGCGTTAGTTCGATCGCATCACACGGGCACGCTTCCTCGCACATGCCGCAGTAGATGCAACGCAGCTCGTCGATATCAAACTGCTTGGGGTATTTCTCGCGATCCTCCCACGGCGACTCTTCCGCGATGATGTGAATGCAGTCGGCGGGACAGGCGGTCGCGCACATGAAACAGGCAACGCAGCGGACTCGCCCGTCCTCATCGCGATTCAGCCGATGCACGCCGCGGAACGTCTCACGATACTGCCCGCCCTCCTCTACCGGTCGATCGTCGCGCTTTTGTTCAGGGTACTGGACGACCCAGATGTTCTTCTTGTTTTTTCCGTCACGGCCGAAGTTCTGGAACAAGTGCCTTGCAGTGGTGCCCAAACCCTTGATGATGGCCGGAACGTACAGCCCCTCGGTGCGATTGAGCTTGGTCGGCGTGACGTCGATGATGTCGCGATCAGCGATGGGCATGGAGCGACAATGGTAGCCCGAGACTCGATCGACTGCCGAGTCGTCGCTCGATTGGTATAACGCCAACCGTGAGTTCAACGAAACGTGACCATCAAGATCATCTTGACGCCGAGATCCGCGTAGGGTGGCGGATGGCGGGGTTGGGAATGGAAGTCTCGTTCCAGGTCGCTGCGGGCGCTCTTTTGGGGTGGGGCTTCGATCAATGGCGCGGCACCACCCCCAAGGGGATCATGACGGGTTCGATCATTGGGATCGTCGTCGCGATGTGGAGCTTGGTGAGGGGATCGCTGAAAATGAACCGGATGCTCGATGAGCGGCATCCGACCAAGGGCCGAGGGACGCCCTTGGAGCCGGACGACGATGAGAACGAAGAGGCTGGGGATGACTAGCCCGAAGCCGGCGAGCAAGGAACCGACGATCGCCCTTCCAACCGGGCGAATGGTGGGGTCGATCGTTGGGCTGTCGACTCTTACCGCAGTTGGGTGGTTGGTGGTAGTTTGGGCAGGCGGATTTGGTACTAAAACAGGTACAGCGGGACTGGCAGGCGCGGCGGTGGTCGCCGTCGTCGGCGTCGCCGCGGCGCTGATGATGCGACCGTGGCGACCACGGTTGGTCAGTTGGTGGGTCTCCTGGTGGCTGGGGGGCATCCTGGTGCGACTGCTGGTCACCCCGGCCGCAGCGTACCTGCTATACTCCGCGACCTCGCTCAGCGGGACCCCGCTGCTGTTGTCGGTGGCCACGACGTACGTGATCGTCCAGTGCGGCGAAGCGGCGGTCTTGGCACTGCACATCAAGCGCGTCACCTGAACGGCACGCTTCAACAATCATTGAGCAGTATTCGCAGATGTATTTTCTTGCAGCATCCGACCCAACCGAACACGTCACCGACAAGATCTTGCTGAAGATCGGAGACACGCCCGTCCTGACCATGCACATGGTCACGATTGTGCTGGTGACGATCCTGTTCGTTTGGGCGATGATGCAGGCGGCAAAGGCGATCGCAACCGGTCCGGAGTCCCAGGGAAACGACCGCTACATCACCAAGGGCAAGTTCGGTCAGATCATCGAGGCGTTGGTGATCTACTTGCGCAACGAAATGCTCGTTCCCATCCTCGGCGAAGATCACACGCGCCGGTACATGCCCTACCTCATGACCGTGTTCTTTTTCGTTCTCTTTAACAATCTCTTTGGGCTGTTGCCGATCCTCGATATCACACATCTGGCGTTCGGCAGTGACGCCAAGACCTGGATCGGCGGAACGGCCACGGCCAACATCATGGTGACCGGAGCGTTGGCGTTCCTCTCCTTTATCCTGATCCAGATCCACGGCTTCCGCGAAATGGGCGTCAAGGGATGGCTGGAACATCTCACCGGTGGACTGCTCAAGGAAAAGTGGTACATCTGGCCGGTGCTCGTCATGGTCGTGCCGGTCGAGCTGGTCGGCCACTTCATCAAACCGATGGCCCTGGCGATTCGATTGTTTGCCAACATGGTCGCCGGCCATACGCTGATGGCGGTGCTGCTGGGGTTCGGGGCTACCGCCGCCAAAGGGGGTTCAGGTGCGTTTGGAGTCGGTGCGATTACACTGGTCAGTGGCGTCGCAGCGGTACTGATTACATTCCTCGAGTTGTTCGTCGGCTTCTTGCAGGCGTTTATCTTCATGTTCCTGACTGCCGTGTTCATCAGCATGATGTCGCATCATGACGAGGAGCATGAGCACAGCGAGGCCGAGCAGGAGTCGTCTTCCGCCGAAGTGCAATTGGAGCCGGCTCAGGCATAAGAAGCCTCAACCGGGTGGGCGCGAACGTGGGACGCGCCGACCCAAGTCAACGATCTCAATCAGTGGCGCCAGCCCACAGCGTCAAAGGAAGAGTTGATCTCAAATGAAAAAGCTGTTTGGACTGATGTTGTTCGCCTTCGTAGGCATCGCTCTATTCGCACCAGAATCTGCATCCGCTCAGAGCGGCGCAGGCGTTGCAGGCTCGCTTATGTTGGCCGACTTCGGCTTAGCCGGTCTCGGTGCTGGAATGGCTGCGGGATTGGGCGCAGTTGGCGCCGGCCTCGGCATTGGCCGAATCGGCGGCAGCGCGGTGGAGGCCATGGCCCGGCAGCCGGAGATGGCTGGACGAATCTTCATCAACATGATCCTGACCGCGGCGCTCGTCGAGGGTGTCGCGCTGTTCGCGGTCATCGTGGGTGTAATGGCGCTCCAGAAGATTCCAGGCGTGCCGACCGGGTAATCGTTAGAAGGATGGTAGAGAATGCGATTTCTTCTTGCCGCTGACGAAGCGGCTCAACATGGCGCCGAAAGCGCCGAGCTTATGGCCGCGAACTGGCTTCCAGCCGTCACGGCGCTTGTGGTGTTCCTCCTTGCGTTCGGCTTCCTTTACATGAAGGTTTGGCCCAAGATCGTGCAGGGGCTGGAGGATCGAGAGAACAAGATCCGCCAGGAGATCGAATCGGCCGAGCAAGCGCGTGAGCAAGCCAAGGCCGCACTGGCTGAGTACGAACGGAGCTTGGCTACGGCACGCGAGGAAGCCAATGCAATGATCGTCAAGGCCAAGTCCGACGCCAAGGCAGCCGGGGAGCAGCTTCGTGCGCGTAATGAAGCTGATCTGGTGGAGATGAAGCAGCGCGCCACTCGCGACATCGACTCCGCCAAAGCGGCTGCGATCGGTGAACTGCATAGGCAAGCAGTGATGCTGGCCACAGACATGGCTTCAAAGATACTCGCGCGCGAGATGACAGCCCAGGACCAACAAGGCCTGATCAATGAATCACTGGACGAGTTAGGTGCATCAAGCCGGTCATAGCTTCGGCACTACATACACCCCATCGAACGAACCATGGCCATCCACACCGACGCAATCGCCCAGGTCTACGCCAAGAGCTTGTACGAGCTGGCCAATGATGCCGGCGGCCGAGATAAGATCGTGGAACTCGCCCAGGAGCTTGAGCAGATTTGCGAGCTGGCGCGCGATGATCGCACGTTCCGAGAGTTCCTCGCCTCACCGATCATCAACACCAAGGCCAGAGGTGAAAGTGTGCGGCGCATCTTCGACGGTCGAATCACGGACCTTGCGCTTCGCTTCCTGTTGGTGCTGAACGACAAGGCCCGGCTTCGTCGGCTCGAATCCATCAGCGCCGCATTCGATCAGTTGGTCCACGAGGCGTTCGGCCGGGTCGAAGTCGATATCTACACGCCGGGGCCGTTGGGTCGGGAACAAATCGAGACCATCAAGCAGCGAATCCAAGTTGCGCTCAACAAAGAGCCGGTGGTGTACTCTTACACTGACGATCAGATGATCGGCGGCGTGAAACTTCGCATCGGCGATCAGTTGATCGACGGCTCTGTGGCCAACCGCCTCCGCCGATTGCGCCACAAACTGTTGACGACCGGTGGGTCGGCCGTGCGCCAGCGCTTGAGTGAGATCATCGAAGAAGGAGAGGAACGATGAGAACCTCCACCATCGGACTGTTGGCGATCGTTTGCATGTTACAGCCTGTGTCTCTGGCCTCGGCGGATGAAGCCGAAGCGGTCGTGCCCGTGCTCACAGTTCGAGGTGCGGCGCAACTTCAGAAGCCGGCAGATCAGTTGCGCATCAGCGTGGGCGTCGTCACCGAGTCGGATGAAGCGCCGACCGCGCTGCGCGAGAACACCCGGCAGATGAATGATGTGATCGACGCGCTGAAGAAGACCGGGTTGACTGACAAGGAATATCAGACGAGCCGGTTTCAGATTCAGCCGGTGTATTCGCGGCGCCCACGACAGGCGCCCGTGGATTGGAAGGCGCGGATCATCGGCTACCGCGTCAGTAACAGTCTCAACGTAAAGACGAAGAAGCTGTACCTGGCCGGCGAATTGATTCAGGCCGCCAACGAAGCCGGGGCGAACTCGATCGACTCCATCAGCTTTGGTCTTGCCGATCCGCGAACGCATCGGAGCGAAGCGATTCGGGCGGCCACGGCCTATGCGCTGGCCGACGCGGGCACCCTGGCCGAGGCTGCGGGGCTGAGGTTGGTGCGGGTGCTATCGATCACACTGGATCAAGCGGCGGCCCCCGGGCCGATCCCGATACAGCGCATGAGCGCCGGCATGGCCATGGCCGAAGCCGCCCCGCCACCGATCAGCCCCGGTGATGTAACGGTCCGGGCGAGCGTGACGGTTGTCTATGAGATTGCGCCAAAGGAGTGAGGCATGGCTGAGAACACGCTCTACTACGGTGACAACCTCGATGTACTTCGCCGCTATGTTGGGGATGAAGCGGTCGATCTCATTTATCTCGATCCACCGTTCAAAAGCAACAAAGACTACAATGTTCTGTTCGAGGAGCAGGATGGCTCACGATCGGCCGCACAAATCAAAGCCTTTGACGACACGTGGACTTGGGACGAAGGAGCAGCCCGCGCTTATAAAGACACCGTAGAAAATGGACCGGAAGCCGTTTCGCGAACGATGCAGGCTTTTCGGCAGATGTTTGGCGAGACTGACATGTTGGCATACCTCTCAATGATGGCGCCGCGTCTGGTTGAGTTGCGTCGTGTACTCAAATCGACCGGCTCAATCTACCTGCATTGTGACTGGACAGCTAGTGCGCACCTTCGACTGCTTATGGACGCAGTCTTTGGCCCAAAGAGCTTCCTCAACAACATCGTCTGGTGCTTCGGGTTAGGAGGCAGCTCGAAACGCTACTGGCCTCGCAAGCACCATGACATTCTCTGGTACTGCAAGACACCCGGTGAGCATTACTTCGAAGCGGTTCTTGTTCCGGCGACATCAGAACGCATGAAGGGACAGATGAAGAAGGCACCTGACTACTGGTACATACAGGTAAGCAGCACCTCTCCGGAACGCCTTGGATATGCGACAGAAAAGCCCCGTCAACTCCTGGAGTGCATTGTACAATCCAGCAGTAAAGCAGGCGATCTGGTGCTCGATCCCTTCTGTGGCGGCGGGACGACTGTCGAAGCGGCACAAAAGCTAGGGCGGCGCTGGATTGCGATAGACATTACTCACCTCGCCGTTACTTTCATCAAGCACCGATTACAGAGCGCCTTTGTCGAACCGGTAGACTATCGCGTGGTCGGAGAGCCTGTTTCTCTTCCAGATGCGCAAGCTTTAGCGGAAGACGATCGATTTCAGTTCCAATACTGGGCCCTGGGATTGGTGGGTGCTCGGCCAGCTGATCAGAAAAAGGGGGCTGATAAGGGAATCGACGGACGGCTCTTCTTCCACGATGAGGCAGAGGGCGGAAAGACCAAGCAGATCATCCTATCGGTCAAATCCGGCGATGTTGGTGTGTCCGACATCCGCGATCTGCGAGGCGTCATAGAACGCGAAAATGCGGAGATCGGGGTATTGATCACGTTGCGTGAACCTACAAAACCCATGCGGACTGAAGCCGCAGCGGCAGGGTTCTACCGCTCCCCAGGCTGGAAGGAAGATTATCCGCGCCTGCAGATACTCACGATCACTGAACTGCTTGAGGGTAAACGGATCCAGTATCCGCCATCACGTCAAGTGAATGTAACATACAAGAAGGGGCCGAAAGCTAAGCGCAGCTCGCCGGACCCGCTGAGGCTCCTCTTTTGAAACCGAAGAATTGCATGAGATCAAACCCGTGAAGATCAAGACCGACGAAATCACTTCCGTTATCAAGCAGGAAATCGAGCAGTTCTCCACCGAACTGGAGATCTCAGAAGTTGGCCGCGTCGTCGAGGTCGGCGACGGCATCGCGCGCATCTATGGGCTGTCGAGATCGATGGCGGGCGAACTGTTGGAGTTCGACACACCAGAAGGTGCGGTGATGGGCCAGGTGATGAACCTGGAGCTGGATACGGTCGGCGCGGTGATCTATGGCAATTACCTGGCGGTGCGCGAAGGCGACACCGTCAAGTCCACCAACCGACTGCTGGAAGTTCCAGTCGGTGAAGGCATGCTGGGACGGGTCGTCGATCCCTTGGGGCAAGCCATGGATGGCGGCCCACCAATCGACACCGGCGGCCTGACGCGCAAGCTCGACATCGTTGCCCCCGGAATCGCGTATCGCCAGCCGGTGAAGGAGCCGTTGCAGACCGGCATCAAGGCGATCGACTCGATGATTCCCATCGGCCGGGGCCAGCGCGAACTGATCATCGGCGATCGCAAAACCGGCAAGACCGCTGTCGCAGTGGATGCGATCATCAATCAGCGCGGTTGGTGGGGTACGCCCGATGCGGTGGTCTGCATCTATGTCGCAATCGGCCAAAAGGAATCGACGGTGGCCGGCGTCGTTGAGACGCTCAAAGAGCACGGCGCCATGGACTATACGATCGTGGTATCGGCAAGCGCGGCTGATCCCGCACCGATGCAGTACATCGCTCCTTACGCCGGCTGTGCAATGGGCGAGCACTTCATGTGGCAAGGAAAGGAAAACAAAACGCCCAAGCACGTGTTGTGCGTCTACGACGATCTGACCAAGCAGGCACATGCCTACCGTCAGCTTTCACTCTTGCTTCGGCGGCCGCCGGGGCGCGAGGCGTATCCGGGCGACGTGTTCTATCTGCACAGTCGATTGCTGGAGCGCGCCACCAAGTTAGCCGATCAACACGGCGGCGGTTCGCTGACGGCCTTGCCGATCATCGAGACGCAGGAAGGCGACGTGTCAGCGTACATTCCCACAAACGTAATCTCGATCACCGACGGTCAGATTTACCTCCAGCCGGAACTGTTCGCAGCCGGTACACGACCGGCCATCAACGTCGGAATCTCCGTCAGCCGTGTAGGCGGCAACGCCCAGATCAAGGCGATGAAAGAGATCGCAGGTTCGCTGCGCTTGGACCTGGCGGCGTACCGGGAGCTGGAAGCGTTCGCGCAGCTCGGCACCGACCTGGATGCGACCAGCCAGAGGCAGCTTGATCGCGGCGGGCGAATGGTGCAGTTGCTCAAACAAGATCAGTACATTCCCTTCGACGCCATCGACCAATGTATTTCGATCTTCGCTGCGGCGAACGGTTTCCTCGACGATCTGGACCTTTCCGCAGTTCATGCGTTTGAGCGTGATTTGTTGGGGTTCCTCGCCGGACCAAAAAAGGGCCTGCGAGATAAGTTGGCCGACACCAAGTCGTTCAAGGGTCTCGAAGAGGAATTCACCGGTGCGGTTCGCGACTTCAAGGCCAACTGGTCACCGCCGGGCCAGGGCACATAGCGAACCGGCCAAGACGATCCGGCGTACTCCACTTGGCTTGGCCCGTCCATGACCTCAAGCAGTCGATGGGAATGATCGATCGAGATTGGTGAATTGCCGATTCCCCTGCGGTCGACGGGCCGATAGATTCTCGACAAGGCCAGCCAGACGATGAGCCACGATATCCATCTTGCAGCAGCGCTCGGTGCGGTCCAGCACGCATGCCGGGTGGCCCGCGCGATCCAGCAGAACTTGGTGCAGGTTCGTGAAATCACCAAGGATGATCGAAGCCCTGTGACTGTGGCTGACTTTGCGGTCCAGGCGATCGTGGCGATGGCGATCCATGAAACAGGTGAAGCTGCCGATATCGTGGGCGAAGAACATTCCGGTGAGCTGCGCCAGGCCGAAAACGAAGCTGTACTTGATGCAGTGGTCGCAGCGGTGAGCACGTATCGACCTGGTGTCACGGCAAACGAAGTGCTCGACACGATCGACCGGTGCAATCACGACGCCTCGGCCGAGGCGTATTGGGCGATCGATCCCATCGATGGGACAAAAGGGTTTCTGCGCGGGCAGCAATATGCGATTGCGCTCGGCCGAATTGAGAATGGCCAAGTTGTGATGGGCGTGATGGGTTGCCCGAATCTGCCGGCGGATCCTTCGCAGCCGCTTGATCAGCCGGACGCGCGCGGAACCATCTACGGCGCCGTTCATCAGAGTGGTGCATGGGAACTTCCAGCCGACGATCCGAGCGCGCAACGCAAGCCTATCGCGGCAACGACTGAATCAAAAGGCGAGGAACTGCGCATCTGTGAATCTGTGGAGAAGGCGCACTCCAAACGTAGCGATGCGGCGCAAATCGCCGAGACATTCGGCGGACCGGTCCAACCCGTTCGTCTGGACAGTCAATGCAAGTATGCGGTCGTAGCGCGCGGTCAGGCTGATGCTTATCTTCGGATGCCGACGAGTAAGACGTATGTCGAGAAGATTTGGGATCATGCCGCCGGGAGTATCATTGCCACCGAAGCCGGAGCAATTGTCACGGACATCACAGGCAGTGAACTGGACTTCAAACACGGTCGGCGGCTGGAGACGAATCGCGGCGTCGTCTGTGCCGCCCCGCACATACACGGACGGATCATCAAGGCCATCGAAAGCCTCGGAATAGGCGCTGGTGTGTAACCTCTGAACACTCCCCTGCCGACGGGACTCCGATCATCATGATCTTTGAAGCATGGTTCACGATCGTTATCATCGGATTGGTCATCGCGGCGCTGATGACTAGTCGAATCAGCGTCGACGTCGCAATGGTCGGCGGGCTGACGTTGTTGATGGTCGGCGACTTTATCTTCGGCGAGTTGCTGGGGATGGACGGCGTGCTCTCGGTGCCGGACGCAATTGCCGGGTTTGCCCATCAAGCGATCATGATGATCGGAGCGTTGTTCGTGGTCGCGGCTGGACTTCAAGAGACCGGCGGCATGGAAGTCGTTGCGCAGCGCCTGCTCGGACGACCGAAGACGATTCTTGGTGCGCAGCTTCGCCTCATGGCGCCGGTGGCCCTACTCAGTGGATTCATGAACAACACGCCGATCGTGGCGATGTATCTACCCATCGTCGGGGATTGGGCGAAAAAACTGCGTATCAGCCCCTCGAAACTGTACATGCCACTGAGCTTCGCCGCGATCCTGGGCGGAAAACTGACTTACATCGGCACTGCATCCAACATTGTCGTCATAGGTTTGTTCCTCAGCCTTCTCAACGATCCTCAGCAGCAACATTGGCTCGGCGCACTTGGCGTCACCGAACCCTCATCAACCTTGCGATTCTGGGGTGTCGCAGCACTCGGCGTTCCGACCGCACTTGTCGGAATCGCCTTCATCGGCCTGACCTCCAAGTGGCTGTTGCCGCAGCGCAAACCGGCAGACCCCATCACACTCGACGCCCGCAAATACGAAGTCGAAATGATCGTCGAACCCGACTCTGCCATCGTGGGCAAGACCATCGAAGCTGCCGGGCTTCGTCACCTACCGGGTTTGTTCCTTACACAGATCGAGCGAGCAGGTACCGTTCTCGGTGCGGTTTCGCCCGAACGACTCATCGAAGCCAATGATCGCCTCGCGTTCGTCGGGATTCTCGAATCAGTCATCGATCTGCGAAAGATTCGTGGTCTCGTCCCAGCCACGGATCAGGTGCAGAAGATCACAAGTGGCGGAGGGCCGCGGATGTTGGTGGAAGCAGTCGTGTCGCACAATTCACCGCTTGTGGGCCGAACGGTGCGCCAATCCCAGTTCCGCGGCAGATACAACGCCGCCATCATCGCTGTCCACCGCAACGGCGAACACATCAACCGCAAGATCGGTCAGATCGTACTGAACTCGGGCGACACGCTCCTGCTGGACACGCATGCCGGGTTTGTCGATGCCTATCGCAACAGTGACGACTTCTATTTGGTGTCTACTGTCGAGGGTTCGCGTCCCATCCGACATGAACGAGCGTGGGTGGCGTTGGGCATCCTGGCAGCACTGATCATCATGCTGACCGCCACGCCGATCTCACCCGTTGTCGCAGCCTTTTTCTGCGCCATGGCCATGATCGTTACACGCTGTGTCACGGGCACGATCGCGCGCACCGCCATCAATTGGCAGGTGCTGATCGTCATCGGCTGCGCGCTGGGGATGGGCGTGGCACTTCAGCAGACCGGCGCAGCGGCATCAATCGCCCATTCCATTCGCGATCTGTGCGATCACGTCGGCATCGGTGATAACCCGCATGCGATGCTTTTTGTGTTGTTCATCCTCGCCGCCGGTTTCGCGCAGTTGATTACGAACAACGGCTCAGCTGTGCTTATGTTCCCAATCATGATGACGACCGCTAGCGATCTGGGCGTCCGGCCCGAGCCGTTTGTCTTTTGTCTCATGATTGCCGCCGGCTCGACCTACATCTCGCCCGTTGCCTACCAGACCAACTTGATGGTCTATGGACCAGGCGGGTATCGGTTCATGGACTTTGTGAAGTTGGGGGCGCCGCTTACCGTGCTCGTTGCACTCATCGCCAGCGCCGTCGCGCCGCTGTTCTTTCCGTTTTATTCCACTGGGCCGTAAGACAGTAATTGCTCGTTGATACGTACAACGCTCAAGATAGTTACCACAGGTTTGGTCGCGCTGGCGATGCTCGTGATTATCGCCTGGCTGACCGGACGGATCGTCTCTGATCGCTACGGCTGGTCGCAGTGGCTGCTTTGGATTCCAACACCGGGCGCGATCCTCGCTGCGCTGATCGGCCTCCTCGGCGCATTGAGGCCGACCGACAAACCGACTCGGCGCAGACGCCGACTTCTCGTCTGGGGGATCACCGTCTTGGCGATCATCGCTTACTTCACACTACGGGAGCACCGAATGCTCCATCCCGCGCCATCACAGACGGCCGGGATGCGCATAACGTTCTGGAACCCAAACTCCGGGGCCCTTCGCGACAGCGTCCAGGCGCGCAACGCAACTCTCATCGACCTCGATGCCGATCTCACGATCCTCGCCAATGCCGGCGGCTTCAAACGGTACGAGTCGCTTGCCGCCACGCTCGGCCCCGAAGGTAGTGCGTTACGCGTTCGACCATTTTTCATCTTCACCCGCCTGCCCCTGCTGGAGTACCAGACCTTGATCTCCAATGGTGGAATCGAGGTCGTGCATGTTCGACTGGACGCTGCGGCCACGCTTGGACGGGCGATCTCCATCTACGCCGTCGATCTTCCGTCCGATCCGAAGTCGTCGCGCCTGGAAACGGCCCGACGTCTGCGCGGGTTACTCGATAGTGTCGCCGCCCCACCGCCGGACATCGTGATCGGCGATTTCAATATGACGCGCGGCGGAGCAGCGCTTCGCACCGCATTCCCGGATCTGGAGCACGCATACGACCAGGCCGGGCACGGCTACGGCGCGACATACCCGCGCGCCTTTCCCCTATATCACCTCGACCACGTTCTGCTTGCTGAGACGGTGCAGGCTCAAGACTATCGCCTTGTGAATCCGGGCCTCGGCCGGCACCTGATTCAGGTGGCTGAAGTTCGTTCCCGCCCACCGAATGTGCCTTGATGCCTTCGCGCCCTGTTTCACCTATCCCCAATTTGCCAGCAGTATCAGTATGTCGCCCGCGCCAACGGTGCAATCTCCATTGAGGTCGGCCGGGCAATCATCGCAATCACCACACGGTCCCCAGTTGGCCAGCAAGATGAGCACATCACTCGCGCCGACTGCTCCGTCACAATTGAGATCGCCCAGGGAAGGCTCAAGGTCAAACATGTATACGGAGCCGGACCACTCGCCGTTGTCATCATCGTGAGGAGCGCCGACAAACAGGCGATCACCGGTTATTGCGAGGGTCTTTGCGAAGAATCCCCACATCGCACCGTCGGATCCAAAGAACTTCGCTTCTTCAAGCCACCTCGTTCCTCTCTTGCGAAAGAGATACGCGGCACCTTCGCTCGGGCCGTTACCGGCCGATCCTTCCGCGCCGGCAACGACCAAATCCTCGCCAATCGCGACAGCCGAGCCAAGCCACCCCACCGTTACATCGGCTGCCTGAAGCTTCGCCTCCTCAATCCAAGTCACGGTGTCCGGATCAAAACGAAAGACATATGCGGAGCCGAGTCCCATTCCCTTCGCTTCATCGCGATTGGCACCGACGACGGCGAGGTCTCCCCGAAGTGCCACCGACCAACCGAACTGATCCTCTTCGTCGCCGTCGGAGGCGAGCAACTTGGCTTCCTCGACCCAATTCTCGCCGTCGACGTCATATCGGAATATGTACGCTGAACCTGAGACGTTCCCGTTATCGTCATCTGCCGGAGATCCAACAATCATGACTCCGCCATCAATCGCCACGGAAAAGCCGAAGTGATCGTGTGCCGCGCCGTCTGATGGAACTATCACGGCTTCCTGCTCCCATGCGCCCCCATCATACCTCAGCACGCGCACCTCCCCGATGATGGGATCAGTTGGTAGCCCATGCACCCCGGCAATTATTACGTCTCCAGAGATGGCGACCGGATACGGTTGGTTCACCACCCAGTTCGGCACAGAAGTAACAGGTAGCTCAACCAGTTGTTCATTATTCCAAGCCTTCCCATCATACCGCAGAATGTGGACGCGAAAGGTCGTCTCGTCGTCGTCATCACGGCCCGATCCGATCACCGCCACATCGCCATTGACATCCACGGATGAGCCAAACCAGTCATCCGGCTGCGCATCGTCAGCAAGGATCTTCGCCTCTTCGATCCATTCGTCGGTCTTGGCATCGAATCGAAAGATGTAGGCGGAGCCAGTTTCAGGTCCGGCTTCGTCATCAGTGATCGCTCCGGCGATTGCGACGTCACCGTCGATACGAACGAAGATCCCAAAGCGATCATGGAACCCTCCGTCGCTCGGCAGCAGCTTCACCTGCTCACACGGCACTTGGGCCACAGCCGCGCAAGTCACCAAGCCGGAGACGCCAAGCGATACGAAGAATCGCAAGCTCAACATGTTCGTCCTCCTTTTCGGCCGGAAGGTCCGGCTCAACTGCCCCCCAGTTTCCCACGCCGGCGAGAATAATGCAACCCCAATTTCCGGATATGAACGCACGACAGTGGCACAGAGCACACAGTTTAGCCGTCGGGCTTGGCCCGGCGGGAAAAGGCCGTAGACCAGCAGAAAAGAGGAAGACCCTCACCCTAGCCCTCTCCCACCCCCGGATGAGGGAGAGGGGATAAGAGGCTATTCGCAGGGATTGCTCCGTCCGGTCATTTTCTATTGTGCCGCTGGCGCGAACAACTCCAAACGCTCGCGCAGCCATGCCCATTGTTTGCGCAATCCATCCTCAAACGGCGTTTGGGGGTCGAAGCCCAAGTCTTCACGACTGCGGGAAAGATCGGCGTACGTCTGCTGCACATCGCCCGGCTGCATGGGAAGCTGCTCGATGCGCGGCTTGTTCCCCACTACCGCGCCAATCGAATCGATCATGTCGCGCAGACTTACCGGCTGCGAGCCGCCGAGGTTGAAGATGCGAAAGAGGCCTGAGGCCTGAGGGGTGAGGCTTGAGGAAGAGGAAGATAAGAACTCGTGGGCGGCGAGCACGCCTTGGATGATGTCGTCGATGTAGGTGTAGTCGCGACTCGTCGAGCCGTCGCCGAACATCGGCACGGGCTGGTCGTCGGCGATCAAGCGCATGAACTTGCTGATCGCCAAGTCTGGCCGCTGGGCCGGGCCATACACAGTGAAGAACCGCAGACACGTGATCGAGATTCCGTAGAGGCGGCTATAGGTATGACAGATCAGTTCGCCGGCGCGCTTCGTTGCGGCATAGGGGCTGATCGGCTCATCGACAGGATCGGTTTCTGCGAACGGCACCTTGGTGTTGTTGCCGTACACACTGGAACTTGAAGCGAAGATAAAACGTCGACACTCACACGCCCGCGCCGCTTCCAGCACACTGACGAGTCCGTCCACGTTGACCGAGACACAGCGCGCAGGGTCGGCAATACTGGGGCGAACCCCGGCCAAGGCCGCAATGTGGAATACCCCCTCGGGTCGCACTCGATCAAACAACTCGCGCATGGCCTGGGCGTCACGGATGTCCAGTTCAACCAACTCGAATCGATCCGGCGCGAAGTCCGCAAGATTTGCGAGCTTGAGCTTCTGGTCGTAGAAAGGATCGAAGTTGTCAACACCGATCACACGATCGCCGCGCGCCACAAGCGCCGCGCTGAGATGTGAGCCGATGAAGCCGGCGACGCCGGTGATAATAAACGAAGCCGACATAACGACCGCTCCAGGATCAGCAAGGATAGCGGCCCAGCCAAGTTGGTGTAAGGTTGGAGATCGCCGAAGCCGTCAGTCGTCGATCGGGCCTTCTATAAGTTCCCAGATCTCGTTGTAATCCAAGCTGGCGTTGCCGGCGGCGCCCGCCACGTCGTCGGGGAGCATGTCCCGCACCCGGTGGGTGGTGACATCTTCGCTCCAGGAAACGGAGGCGTCGCCGCGAAGGACGTTCATCCCGACAAGGTGATTGAAGTCTGCAAGGGTGCGCAGCCCATCGGTGGCCATGATCAGATTCGCGTCGGTAAGCCGTCGACGCCGGTCCGGTTGGTTTTCATTGGCCCAGTCTCTGTCGCCGGCGTACTGGTAGTTCGTGAAGATGGGCTCGCTGGCGACCGCATCGAATTGTCGGTAGTACTGGAAGTGATCGATGTACCGCTCGTAGGAATGCTCGCCGTGATGACTCGGGCAATACAGAACCTCGGCCGACTTAACAAAGCGCCCTTGATAAAGCCAACCGAGTCCTTCCCAATTCTCAAAGGCCATCGACTCGTTGTCATCGCCAATGCCCTCATTGTTCCCATCACTACCGACCATGACAGCGCCCCGGTGTGCAGCCATCATGTGCTGCTTGTTCTGACCGGGTTGGCCGTAGAAGCTAAAGGGCAGTGTGTTCTTTTCGTCAGTATAGATCACGACACCCATACCGAGTTGCCGCAGATTCGATTGGCAGACGATTCGACGAGCGTTCTCACGCACATGAGCCATCGCCGGCATCATCAGGCCAGTGAGCAAGACCGTCACGACCAAGACCATGAGCAGTTCGAGCAGGCTGAATCCCAGACAGTGTGGAGCGACAGCGCCGGCATCGGCGCGATCTGCACCGTACCCATGCTTCCTCCATTCCCGGTTTCGCAATGGCTGCGTGCTTATCACGCGGATCGCCGCCCCCATATCAAGTACGCCCACAGCTGGACGGACCGCTTCCACCAGCGGCCCCTCGATACCCTGCCGTGGGATGTCTTCCCCCGTCTGGAGTAGAATATACTGGTTGCGGCGGTTCTGCACGGAGAAAGTCTTGGATTTGTGGTCCGAAATGGGTAAATTGGGGAAGATTTGGCTTCCGGTATGGGGTCGGGGCGGGGTTCTCGGCAAAGTCGTCGAGAGGCCGCAACCGCCGGTAAACCCGACGCGGATAGTAGTTTGCAGGAGAGGATCCTTCTATGAGCCAGCAGGACTGGATGCTGATGCATCGCGTGGCCGCTGGTGACGAGGCGGCCGTAAGTGAGCTGTACGACCGTTTCAGCTCACTGGTGTTTCGCGTGGCCAGACAACTCCTGCCTACCCAGGCGGATGCGGAGGATGCGGTTCAGGAGGTGTTTATTCGCCTATGGCAGACCGCAGACCGTTACGATCCTCGCCGAGCCAAGCTGGTGACATGGGTCATGCTCATCGCCCGGCGGCATCTAATAGACCGACTCAGGCGGAGTGCCGTGCGCGGCAGGACGTCCTCCATTGAGGGCGACCCCGCCTCGACGAGCCCGGACCTGGGACCCGAGATTCAGCCACAGGAGGCGGAGCGCAACATTCGATTGCTGAAGCGAATTTCCGAATTGCCGAAACTTCAACGAACCGTTATCGAAAGAGCTTATCTACAGGGATACACATTGCGTGAGGTGAGCGAACAATTGGAAGCGCCCCTTGGGACCGTCAAGTCCGCCCTGAGCCGTGGACTAGCCCGGCTTCGCGAGCGGGCCAAAGCCGATTGGGCCGTCTGACTTTCCGAAGATTACTCTTCCCGAAGCTCGACTGAAATCAAGCGTCCTCATACCCTTCCGGAGATACATCATCCATGACTTCCCCCGAACCCATGACACGACAAGAGTTGCTAGAGCTGGCTGCATTAGATGCGCTCGGGCTACTTGATCGGTACGAAGCTGCGCTGTACACGCGCTCATTCCACCATGCCTCTGCGCCCGTGCAAGACGAGATCGTTCGGCTGCAGGCTGAGATCGCCAGTGATGAGACGCTACTTCCCTTGGACGAGCCGGATGGCTCGCTGCGCGAACGTGTGCTGCGCAAGGTCGCCGAGGCGATCGAAGCCGAGGCGTCGGAGTTTGCGCCGCTAGCCACGATCGGTCGGCGTCGCCGTGGATCCAACGAGTCCGACGGCCGATCGACCTTCGGAACCTCCGGACCGTTTTGGCGGGCCGCAGCCTTCATCCTGGCCGGCACCGTTGTCGTCTTGGCCTACTTCTGGTCTGACGCCACCAAAGCACACAACGAACTTGCCAAGCTAGCCTTGAGCAGCCTGACTGACGTTCAACTCACCCAGATGGTCGGCCCGGGTATTACCGGTTTCATCTTTGACGACAACGTCCAGCGAGTCGTGTTGAAGCCCGTCAATCCCAGCGCGTCGTTCGAGGCAGTGCTGTTCGTAAATCCCGAAACCGGCAAGGCCTTCCTTGTCACCAACAACTTCCCGAGAAGCCTCGATCCGACATTCTCTGTGAATCTCACCAAGACGGGCGGGCAGCCCGAGCGCTTGCTAGCCTTTATGAGCACGGGCGGGCTCGGCGGATTCCGATTGGACTCGCTGAAATACGCGGCCACCGTCCTGACCTCCGCCACCTGGACCATCACCGAGATCAGTAGCGGAACGGTGCTCCTCACCAGCGCCTGAGCGACAACATCAGTTCACCGAACAATCGGCTCGTCACGCTTGCGAAGCGCGGCGAGCCCATTCTTTTTCCACTTCGGATAACTCAGCCACTAAACCCACACGCTCCTGCTGCAGCGCCTTGCACCGCCGACCGTCTTGGTACACCTTCGGGTCAAGTATCTCGCTATCAATTTCGGTCTTGCGCCCTTCGAGTTCTTCGATGCGCTGCTCGAGTTTGTACAAACTCAGTCGGCCCAATCCACTCTCGATCGGCGCCTTGGCCTTTGGCGGGCGCTTCTTGCGAACCGGACGTGGCTGAGCGGCAACCTCGGAGCGTTGCGCCGTCTCCTTCTGAGCGGCCCATTGCGAGTACCGGCCGTGGAACAGGCGCACTTTTCCACAGCCCTCGAAGATCAACAGCTTGTCGCAGGTCGCTTCCAGCAGTGCTCGATCATGGGTGACCAGCAGTAACGTGCCTTGGTAATCACCGCCGAGGCGCAGTACATGTTCCAAGCGCACCGCCGAGGGAATGTCCAGATGGTTGGTCGGTTCGTCCAAGACGAGCAGATTCTTCGCTGAGGAAACCAATCCAGCCAGCACCGCTCGGCTGCGCTCGCCGCCGGAAAGATTGCCCAACGGCTTGTCCTGCTCATCACCGGAAAACAGGAACGCACCCGCCAAATCGCGTGCCTGTTGCTCCGACGCCCTCGCCTGCCCGTCCACCGAGACAATCACCGACTGGAGGTATTCCCAAACGCTCAGCTCCATGTCCAGATGTTCATGGAGTTGGCGGTAAAACCCGATGCTGAGTCGCGAGCCGAGACTTACTGTTCCCTCATCCTGATCCAACTCCCCCAATAGACATTGAATCAGCGTCGTCTTGCCAACACCGTTGGGGCCGATGATGCCGATCCTATCACCCCGCATCACTGTGATACTAAAATCTTCGAACAGCACGTTGACGTCATAGCGCTTGGCGATGCTCTCAGCAACCGCAACCTGATCGCCGGACCTCGATGCGTTGGGCAGGCGCAGGTTCATCACGCCATCCGACACCGGTCGATCGATCAGTTCATCGCGTTTGAATCGCTCAAGCCGGCTCTCTCGGCCTTTGGCCTGTTTGGAGCGCTGCCCGGCTTTGTACCGCCGAATGAACTGCTCCTCAGCGCGAATCTTATCGAGCTGCTTTTCGTATGTCCGCGCTTCGGTGAATTGCTGTTGATCGCGAAGCTGAACGTACTTGCTGTAGTTGCCGGGGTATTCGCGCACGATACCGCGATCAATCTGAACGACCCGCTTGATGACGCGATCCAATAACCACCGATCGTGACTCACCAAGACGACCGCGCCGCGATACTCCTGCACGAGAAAGTTCTCGAGCCATTGCCGACCATCGATGTCCAGGTGGTTGGTCGGCTCATCCAGCAATAACAGATCAGGCGATTGCAGGAGCAATTTCGCCAGTGCCAGCCGCGACTTCTGCCCGCCGGACAATACTTGCACGTTCAATCCGAATTGTTCGTCGGGAAATCCAAGCCCGTGCAACGTGGCGTCGATCTTATGATCGATGACATACCCCCCCGCCGCTTCGATCTTTTCTTCCAACGCCGTCTGACGGCGCATCATCTTTTCCAGTTCTTTGCCCGTAACCTCGGCCATGTGTTCAAAAACTTCTTTGAGTTGCACGTGCAGATCGTGCAACGTAGCAAACGCGCGCTCAGCCGCGTCACGTACCGTATCCGCTGGGTCGAAGTCAGGATCCTGGCTGACATAGCCGACGCGCGCCGAACGCTGCACTTGCACCGCACCGGCGTCCGGGGTAAGGCCTTTGAGCATGACTTTCATCAGCGTTGTCTTGCCCGAGCCGTTCCGTCCTACGAGCCCGATCTTTTCGCCGGACTCGATCGACAGCGTCACGCCGTCGAGTACGACGTGGTTGCCAAAGGCATGATGCACATTTGCGAGGCTCAGCAGCGACATGGGTCATCGTTCTCAAGCAAAGGAATAAAGGGAGGCGAAGCATATTCCCACCTATGCCTATAAGGCTACTTCTCGTCGCGTTTGGACCACCGCCCCAGCCTCAACGCCGCGGTCCACGCTGGGAGTCGCCAGGCCACGATCATGGTCCCGAGGCCAAGCGCCAACATGCTTCCCATCAGCACCTGGCGCGCCGTCTCGAGGGCTTCACCCTCCAGTTCGTCCCATACGCGCGAGAATGCCCGGAAGTATGCGACCGCGATATAGAACAGCCCAGTGAACAAGAACGGACGCCATTGTTTCCACACGCTCACATAGCAGCACGCGATCGCAGCCAGGACCAGCACAATGAGCCACAGAATCCAGGCGTATTCGTCCTGGGCATCCCACTCAAGTACGACGATGCTGGCAAGGAAGTGCGAGGGACTCACCCACCGAATCGCTTCGGCGAGTCTGCTGCGCACAGTGGTCGTATGCAGCGCTAAGAGATGAGCCAGCGCCTGGAGCGCGCAGCCGTTGGCAATAAAGGCGACAGCTCGCACCGACCTATCAGCGTAGCCTCCTAGGAGCTTGAAGGTATACACGTCCGCCGCGTTCCAGGCTGTGAGCAAAGATCCGATCCCAATAATGAGGATCGATCCGGTGAGCAGAGACCAAGCGTCGCGCGTGCGTACCCGAGATAGGCCGCGTTCCTTTGCATTTAGCTCTTCGACGCTGTTGAGCCAGAGTCCAGGCCAAAGCGATGCCAGACCAACCAGCAACATCCACAAACCCAAGAGCCCGAAGCGCTCCCGCTCAGCTAACAGCAGGCCGGTGCTCGCCCAGCCAGCGATAGCAGCGAACCCGCCGGCAAGAACAGCCCAAAGGGTGAACGCGCTTGATCCGTTGAAGCGGCGCAGCCCAAGCGAAGTGACAAGCCAGGCCATCGTGATAGCAAACACTTGGCGATTCAACAGACCCGGCCACTGTTCATCAGCATCGACATCGAAGAACACCACCTGCCATTCGCGATCTTCCATGCCAACGCGCCCTTGCTCAGTGAGCGCTCCAGCCAGCCACCCTGTTTCTCGAAGCGTGAGCCACATGGCAATAGGCACGACCAGGCAAGCGGTCATCTGATACCCAAGCGCCACCCGGAGTTCGCCCTGACGTTGTATGGCTGACCCCACGCCGAGCAGGACAACCACGATCGCCCAGGCCGTCAGATACCGTACCGCCGCGATCTCCTCCAGCGCATCCCATGCCATCCACATCCCAACGGTCAGGGCCGTTAGGACAAACCACCCACCGAGGTAGAGCGTCACTTGCGACGTGAACAATCGGCGGCTATCCAGAATCCAATGTGACTCCGGGCGCAGAAGCGAGCTACTCGCTCTCACGAGTCGATCCGCCTCGGAGCGGGTGACAAAACCCTGCCGCCGCCATGACTGGGTCTGCTCCATGTGCTGCTCGACCTGCTCAACGAACTGGTGCGTAAGCATCGACGGTCGGGCCGCCACCGCCTCGCCCTTGAGGTACCGCCGAAGATCCGCAGCCATAGCATGGGCGTTGGGATACCGTCGCTGCGGATCACGCTCCAGCGCCACCAGGCAGATCCGCTGCAATGGCCACGGTGCATCCGGCGCGAAAGTCTCCGGCAACGGCGGGTCTTCATTCTTCAGAGTCACCAAAAGATCAGACAGTCGTGAGGCCGTGAAAGGAAGACGATCCGTCAGCATCTCAAACATGATCGCGCCGAGTGCATAGACATCCACGGTGGAACCGAGGGGCTTGCTTGCGTCGAACTGCTCGGGCGCCGCATACCCCGGTGTTCCGCCTACGGTGTGTGCGCTGTCTCCGCTGGATTCGCCTGATCGGGCAAGCCCGAAGTCGACGATGATGGGCTCGCCCATGCGGTCTACTAGAATGTTCGTTGGCTTCAGATCGCGATGCACGACGCCCGCCGCATGCGCAGCCGCCACCGCCTCCACGATCTTCACGAACAATGCGAGGCGCTTCTTGAGATCGGCCGCACGCCATGCCAACTGCAAATCAATCCCGTCAATCCAGTCCATCACTAGAAACGGAGTTGGCGTCTGCACCGACGCCTCGTAAACCGGACACAGGTTGGGATGGCGCAGGCCGGCCATGGCGCGCGCTTCGGCGAGCACGCGGTCCTGCTCGGGCCCGGGGGTTGCGCCTCGTTGATGAAGCAACTTGATTGCTACGCGCCGTTGGAGTGTGGTATCGGTCGCGACGAAGACTCGACCCATGCCGCCGGACCCGGCCACGTGTTCGAGGCGGTAACGCTCACCGACGATCTGCTGCGCCTCTGAAAGCGACACCGGCGCTCCGGGCACACCCAGCGGTCGAGCCCGTGAAGCGGAAACCGTCGCGTCATCGTCCGAAGAACCTTCGTTCTCCTGTTTTGTAGGCTCCTCGCTCATCATTCAGTCCCTCAACACGACAGTGTACTGCATCGCGCGACTGAACGGCAACGAATCGCACGGCTGCGTACCCGGCGTCTATGCAAACCCTCCGGCGACGCTTGACCCTAGGCCGCCGGACCTCGTCACACACCGATAGTCCGAGGTCTCTTCGCCAGAATTCGGGACAATCTGGGGGATCGCCTTGCGTATTGGTATGATCAAGTACCCTTCTGCAAAGCTCAACGCTCAGCACGAGCCGCGCAAAGGCAGCTGATCGATCACGCGGTCGTCACGCACCGTCGAAGGAGGAATCTAATGCACAGGATTGATTATGTCTCCAGCATGCGATTCGCACTGTACGCAGTGGCAATTCTGGCAATTACATCCATCACCCTCGCCGACCAACCGATCCCAACGCACTCGTCGGCATTTACGATGCATGATTACCGCAAGCGTAGTATCGCGAACGATGAACAGTGGTACCTGGAAGGCTACAAGCAGCACGGGCATCGCAGCGACGCTTGGGATGAGTCGGCTCTCGCGTTCATACAGATGTGCATCGCGGTATTCAACGATGTGCCGTTTGCCCCGAGCATGGAAGAGTTGCAGAGTGCTGGGGAACAGGTTGTCAACGCTGGATGCAACGATCCACTGGTACTTTACGGTTACGGATACGCACGGGATCGCCGGAATCATCGGCGCGGCGCCGAAAAGCACCTTCGCGCGGCCGTGGAAGGGCTTGCAGACAGCGATTACCCCGCGACTCTACTGGCTAACGTCGCATCAAGGCTTGCCAGGTTTCTCGAAGTATGGAATCGAAATGATGAGGCCAGAACATTCCATCAGATCGCCGCGAACGCTTTTGTCAAAGCCGCGGAATCCGATCCCCACGATCCCTTTTCGCAGCGTGAGCTTGTCTCTCGACTTCAACTACAGTTGAACGATTACCTGCCGGCCGATATCGCCGATTCGCTTGCGGATGGTCTTCAACTCGTCGGCGGTATTGATCCTTGCACGTTGAACACCGCACTCGGTTTGCACCACATCGCTGTTGGCTGGCGTGCGCGAGGCGACGGTTATGCCAACACGGTGACGGAAGAAGGCTGGGTCGGTTTCCAGGAACACCTCGAACAAGCGCGAACGTATCTGGTCAAGGCATACGAACTTGATCCATCACGCCCTGAAGCGGCCACGGCCATGATCACGGTTGCTCTGGCAGGATTCGCAGCTCCGGGCGAGACGGAGCGACTATGGTTCGATCGAGCAGTCGCAGCCCAGATGGATTGGCCGCCAGCCTACAACAACTTGATGTGGTCGAACCGCCCGCGTTGGGGTGGCAGTCATGAGAAGATGTACGAATTTGGAATCGAGTGTGCTCAGACTGAGCGTTTTGATACAGATGTTCCGTACCAACTTATCGAGGCCCTGCTCGATATCGATAACGATCAAAAATACTCACGCCGGTTTTGGCGGCAGAACCGCGTCGGTGAGTTTGCTGGACAGGTGCTCGCTCAACTTGCCGCTCATCCGTCGCATGCACATCGCCTAAACAAACTTCGCACTATCCGAGCCGCGATGGCCTGGACCTTGGGCAGCTATGACCAGGCTCGTGAGGCGATCCAGGATTTTGGCGACGAACTGGATGCCGAGACAATCTTTGCCATGCGGATCACATCGCGGCAGCTCTTGGACGACACGCTCGCCTTCACAAGCGAATTCGCCGATGAGATTCACAGCGCCGATCGCCTCAACGGTTTGGGTCAACTCGACGCCGCTAATAACGCCTACGAACAGATCGCCAGTCAGATAGAAAACGGTACGCCTCTTCAAACGATTCTCCGTGATCGGATCGTCACCACCAGTATCCAAACTCAGTTTAACTCGGGTGAGTGGGTCGAGCTGAAGTTCGAGGATGGACTTCCTGGCTGGCGCAAGCGAGCCGGAGTATGGCACTCATCAACCGGCACCTCCATCAAAGGCGGGCCGAACGATGATGGCCTCTTTCTCATCAGCGAATTTGACGTCGGGCCAAGATTCGAGCTGCAGGGCAAGATCGACATGAGCAAGCTGCGTCGCGAGGATAACGCAAATACGGGAATCGTCTTTCAATATCTGGAGGCATTTGATCGCGCCGATTGGCTTGCGTTCCAAATCTTAAACAGACAAAAGCGAGCATGGATCGGGTATCGATTTTGGAAGGCCAAAGGTGAATACCTCCCTCTGGGACGACGCGTCGAGCAGTTGTTCGAGTTTCACTTGCAGAATTGGGATAACGAAGCCGTGCTCTACCTCAACGGTGAGTTCATGTTCGCGGGCCGACTTCAACCCACTGACTCTTTCAATCCGGGCAGCGCAATCGGACTAGCCGGCAGCTATGCAGGAACGCGCGGCTATGCCGTGTTTCAGGATTTGCGACTACGGCAACTAACAGAGCGGCCGGAAGCGCCACCAACCGCTGTTGAAACGACGGGCGACCCACGATAGGCCGACGCAACACGGATCGAAGCTCAGGAAGAAAGAAACGCTTGGGAGAAATGAGTAATGCACATGCAAGCCTCAAACGAGTCTAAGCCACCAACCAAGAGTCGTCTGGTGTCGCTCGCCATCGCGGTCGTGTTGTTGCTCGGGGGAACAACGTTCGGCGTTCTGTGGCTACGCGAGATTCAGGCGCACAATCTCACGAGAGGTGATCTGCAAGATCAGATTGCCCGTCTGGACGAACGATTGGTGGCGTCGAACGAAACAGCGCGCACCCGCTTGGCGGAGTTGGAGCATTCTCATCAGGAACAGAAGACGCTCCGCCAAGAGCTGGAAGACGTGCGATCTCAAGCGAAGACGCTCACCGCTGAATTAGCCGAAGCTCGCACGGAGACCGAGTCCCAAACCAATCGCGCAGATGCTGTTGAGAAACAAGCGAAGATCGAGGCGGACCGCGCGGAGATCGGCCGTCGAATGCTCTCCACTACGTTCTTCAATCTACGTTCGCGACAGCGTACGAAACCACAGTACCCTTCAGAAGAACTGGTGGCGTACGTAGCGGGGCAGATGAAGTCGATCGCTCGCAGAAAGGCGCCGGAAGCCGAGGCGGCAGCGCGTCACGAACTCGGTTGGATACTTTCCCAGCAGGATCTCTTTGACCGTGCCGCAAAGCAGACCCAGATCGCTGTTGACCTGCGACGTGAGTCCTTGGGACCGACGCACCCGGACACACTCACCTCGTTGCAGTACCTCGGGAACGCTTTGGCCTTGCAGGGGGAGTCCGAAGACGCAATCGACGTTCACCGCGAAGCGCTGTCTGGCATGCGCAAGTTGTATGGTGCGCAGCCTGACCGCGTCCGGCTCCAGCTCGGTTATTTGGCAGATGCCTTGAATATTGCAAGGCGATTCGAAGAGGCTGTCCCGGTGTTGGAGGAGCTCGTCCGCCTCAAGCGAGCCGCGTCGTCGGGTCGATTCGGAGGTTACCGATACTCACAATTTTCCTTGGCCAAGACATTACAAGCTGTCGGGCAATACGACCGTGCCGAATCCCTACTTAGAGAGTTGTTAGCGAGCGACATGGAACGTTCCGGTCCGAACCATGGAAATACATTCGAATCAACAGTTCGGCTTGTTTGGGTACTCCGAATCCAAGACAAGCATGAAGAGGCCGACCGACTCGAGAAGAAATTCGCCTCGTTGGTCCAATTCATGGTCGAGATCAAGCAGCCATTCACGGACGATAGCTACGGTTCCTATCTCGCTTACATGGGGCGGTTCGAAGAAGCGGAGTTCTATCTCACGCGGAGGTACGAAGGAAGGAAGCGGGCCAGAGATGACGGCGCTTCTATGAACCAGTACGTATATCCGTTGATTGAACTCTATGAGGCGTGGGACAAACCGGATCTAGCCGAGGAGTTTCGACAACTCCTTGTAATGGGACCGAGTACCGGTTCACGCTAGAGCCTCTGCTTGCTGTGACGCGCCCGCTCGGTACAGTGCGCGGACTATGACCGAAAGCGAAGGCAACGCGCGATCGATCATCCGGTGGATCGGGCTCGTCGGAGGGCCCGTGTTGGCGGCGTTGAGCTACTTGGTATTGCCCAAAGATTACGCCGACAGCGCTGGACAGCTTGTCACATTTACCTCAGCAGGTCGTGTCACCTTAGGCATCATGATTTGGATGGCGGTGTGGTGGCTCACCGAAGCGGTCGAGATTTCCGTCACCGCTCTATTGCCCATCGCGCTCTTTCCGATCCTCGGCGCAGCGACCATCAAAGCCGCCACTGCGCCCTACGCCAACGAATACATCTTCCTGTTCATGGGCGGGTTTCTGATTGCGCTGTCGATGCAACGATGGGGTTTGGATCGGCGTATCGCGCTGACCACACTCAAACTCGTCGGCACCAAGCCGGTAAATATGGTCGGCGGATTCATGCTCGCCACAGCAGTCCTGAGCGCGTTCGTCTCCAACACCGCGACAACCGCGATGATGCTGCCAATCGCGCTGAGTGTCATCGATCTCATCAGGCGAAACACAACTACGACAGCAGATCGCAATTTCGCCCTGTGCTTGATGCTTGGGATCGCCTACGCGGCCTCGATCGGCGGCATCGCCACGATCATCGGCACGCCGCCCAACACGATTCTGATCGGGTTCATCAAGGACAACTATGGCGAAACAATTAGTTTCGCGCAGTGGCTCGTAATCGGCGTACCGCTTGCCGTCGTGTTCCTGCCAATGACGTGGTTGTTGCTCACGCGCGTATTGTATCCAATCCGCATCAAGCGTATCGAAGGAGGGCGCGAGTTGATCGAGCGCGAGCATGCACAGCTCGGTCCAATGAAGGAGGGCGAATGGGTGACGCTGATCGTCTTCATGCTCGCGGCGATCGCATGGATCTTTCGAACGATTATCGAACGCTACATTCCGGGGGTCAGTGACCCCGGCATCGCGATGATCGCCGCAATGCTGCTGTTCGTCATCCCGGTCGATCTCAAGAAGCGTCAATTCACAATGAACTGGAGCACCGCAATGAAACTACCGTGGGGAATACTCATTCTCTTCGGCGGCGGACTAAGTTTGGCCGCAGCAGTCAAGGTCAACGGCGTAGCGCAGTTCATCGGTAGCGCCGTGCCGACGCTCGAAGGCTTGGCTTCGACGCAAGGTTTGCGCACGCTGCTTCTGATCCTCCTCGTCACCGCCGGCGTAATCTTCCTCACTGAGCTGACTTCCAATACTGCAACAACGACAACCTTGCTGCCGATCCTCGCGGCCGTGGCCGTCGGACTGGGTCTGCATCCGTACCTATTGATTGTGCCCGCAGCGATCGCTGCAAGCTGCGCGTTCATGATGCCCGTCGCCACCCCGCCCAACGCGATCGTCTTCGGCTCCGGTCACATCACGATCCCACAAATGTGCAAAGCCGGCCTGTGGCTCAACCTCATCGGCATCGCGCTGGTGACGCTCCTCGCCTACGCCATCATCGTCCCCGTGCTGGGGATCGCGCTCTGAGCCCTACCCAACATTACATTCCGAGAGGCAGAATCCGGGGCAGAACGGCCGTCGGACCGCGAACTTATCTTCAAGTGCAGCCACAACGCCTCAAATCACGAATAGGAACTCGCCACGGCGGGTTGGCGCGATAGGATTCATACTTGAGCAACATGATCTCAGGCGACATCTTGTATTGGCTCGGGTGGGTCGGCGCGATCGCGTTCTACGGCGCGATGATCTACTTGGCGTGGTGGGCGCTCTTCAGCGACCGCCATAAAGGCCGACGGCGCTGCCCCAAGTGTTGGTACGACATGTGTGCTACCCCCTCAATGACCTGCAACGAATGCGGGTTCACTGTTCACTTTGAAAAGCAACTTGCCAAACGACGGCGGCGACCGCTCTTTGCGGTATTGGCGTTTATTGCCTCCGTTGCCATAGCCGGCTACATCAACGAACATCTGGTAAATCAAGGTTGGCTGAACTTGGCCCCCACCAAGGCCTTGATCCTTTCGCTGCCACTGACGATGGACCTCAACGGAGATACCTACGAGGAGCTTGTTCGCCGCATGCGCGCCGATGAGCTGTCTCAACGCGAGTGGCGGATGCTCATGAAGCGGTGCGCCAAGGGCGACTGGCAGCGTGAACCGATCAGTGACGAATGGCTCGCCTCCTACGGGCAGGTCATTCTCAGTTGGCGAGGCTCGCTGGAGGCCGACGGTGAAGTCGCACAGCCGCTGTTGGACCTTGCGCCTGTGGTTGAGGTATCGACGCGAGAGAGTTGGCCGGCCGATGTCTCGCCGCGGCTTGAGGTCAATGTGAAGGACTTCTGGCCTAGTGGCGTGGAGACCAGAATTCGTGCCCGCCCTCGAATTGAAGGCGAGCCGACAACCACTTTCTACAAAACGAACGCGTATTTCCGTCAGCCGGCCTATCAGTTGCCAATCCCCCCACTTACCGAAGATTCCACTGAGGTGATCGTCGACCTTGAGATCCAACGGCGTCGATCAACGGACGACAACGCGCGATGGGAGCCCGCGGGATCATTCAGTATCAGCGTGCCCCTGATCAGAAAGGGCCGGCTAGCCGATTTGCTTGAACCGGTTCATGACACAACGCTCGATCGGGTAATGACACAAGCGCTTTCCGGACGGGTCACCAAATGGGAAAAAGGCCGGTCACCTGTTCGAGTCAACATCGACGCCGGGCGGGCACGCGATCTTGCGATGGACGGTCTGGCCATCGGCGTCATCGTCGAACTGGTATGTGATGGCCAGGTCGCAAGACGCTTGGACCTCTGGTGGCCGGTCGGCGCGAGTCGCATTGACTGGGACGTCGTCTACGAAGATGACCCGCTGCTGGCGACCGCTAGTGGACGCGACGATAAATGGCAGATGCGAGTCCGCGGCGATGCGGAGTTGGCGCTTCGAGTACCGGGGGCGACCAAATACTGGGACGGGCAGTTCACCACCCCGATGCGGGTGCGCCCGGCCAGACAGACTGAAGCGCCGCCTCGTCCATGGTGGAGGGATGATGACGTCGCTGTGGTAGTCAACCCCGACGCACCGGTCGAAGTTCCAGCTGACGGTTAGAGCCCTCAACCAAATGCGTTTGGCAAATCAAGCGCGCGACGAATCGCAGACAGTTGACCGGTGTGTATGCCTTCATGCCAGGCGATCGAGTTCATCAGCCCGCCAAAGTTCGGTCCAAACGATTTCCAATCATCAGGCAACTCCGACATCAGCTTCGCTTCATCCATCGAGCCGAACCATTCAAGCAGCGCTTCACGCGCCTTTCCCATGCCATCGGTTACCTCATCAAGCGATGGATATTTCCCAGGGTCATCAACCGGCGTCGAGCCCATGCCGAAAAGCTCGCCCCATGATTCTTCAAGGATCGACTCGTCCTCGCCCATCGTCTTCACGAAGTACTCATCGCTGACCGCACAATGGCCAAGAATCCAAAGCGCATGATTCGTCTTAGGCACAGGCTGAAACGTCAGTTTGTCCTGTGGGATGCCGTCTGACAATTTGAACGTCCATACACGCGCCAAATCGAGCGTGGCTTTGCCAATATCAAAAACGCTGGACGTTGCGGTGGTCGTCATGATCGTTTGCTCCTCAATCGAGTCTTTCTCAAAGTAGTCTATTCAAATGGTGCCGCGTCATCATACACAATTCGGAGTATCAAGCGCTGATTGCGTCACCGGCGCTCCCGCATTCCCTTCCACAAGAGCTTTCAGTTGCAACGTAAAGTCCAACCAACCCTTGAAATTCTGTTCATAGAACTTGTCCCATTGCGCGCCTTTCTTAAATGGTGAGTTGCGCACCGTCAATTTCGTGCAGCCGCCACGATCCTCAAGCAGATACTCCATGTACGTTGTCTCCGGCTCGGAAGACGTCCATTCATACACAAGACGCTGATTCGTTTCCAACACGACGATCCGGCCGGTGTCATCCGGTCCCGGCGGATCGATGAAGCGGTATGTCCCGCCCACTTTCAGCTCAGTGAGCTCGCACCGTTCCATGTAGCTCCACTTGGGAATCTCATTGGGGTCGGTAAGTTTCCGCCACACCTCCTCGGGTGTCGCGTTGATATCCACCGAAAACATGATCTCGCGGTGGGTAGATTCGACGGACATGATCTTGTTCCAGCAATAGCCCATGAAACAGAATAATAATCAGGG
>CBDUST010000010.1:0-32121 GCA_965369945.1 uncultured bacterium
CGTCCCGCCGCGCGAATTACGCATATTGAAAGGGCTCCCAGTACTTTGAGAAGTCGTAGTTACTCGGATCGAGTTCGGTGAGTAGTCCGGCCTCGAACAACTTCTGCAGGTAGTCCTTGTCGACGACCACGACGTCGTAGGTTCCGGGTGACTGTGTTAGCAGTGCCATCATCCCGTCGCCGCCAAAGAAGGTCTTCGCATTCACTTGAATGCCATGGCGATCTTCGAACGCCTGGATGAAATCTGGGTCTTCGTAGCCGCTCCAGCAGAGTAGATTGAGCGTGCCGCCGGACTGTTCGCGCGGGACAAACACGAACCACGCAATGAGTGCGAGCGCTGCAAGAGCAACGATGGCAACGACGATCTTCTTCGGTGTCATTCAAGGCTCCAGTCTGCCAAACTCCTGGCCGATGGGAAAGTTCCGGGTAGATTGCTTGGGGGACCGGCTGGCTCGGCTTCGCCTGTCCCTCTCGAAAACTCCATCCGAGTGGCCGATGGTGGTTCGAGCCACACACAACATTTATTGTACCCGTTGTCATCAACCGGCAGTGTCGCCTGCTGAGGTGACACCTGCTGAGGTGACACCTGCGCAGGGGACGTCGCCAATGTATGCCAACGAGTAGAAGCGAGTGCTGTGGCACCGAAAGTGCGATAGGCCGCTCGGATGGAGTTTTCGGGAGGGACAGGTACAGAGCGACTGACCGACGCCCGTCAGCGTTTTGGCTGAGCCTTGAGGGCGAACCTACCCCGATCGGTCTTCATGAACCGCGCGTCCTTTCCCTTCCTGGCTATCTCCCGAATGATCGCGGCGTAGAACGGTCGCGGCCTATTCCATGATGAGATCGCTGATTTCCATTTCATGACGAGAGAATTGAGGTGGCATCGCTTTTGTATTGAACTGCGAGATGGCATCCTACAGACCCTCCGTGAAGCGTTCCGCCGAATTGGACAGCTCCGTCACGAGACACCAAATCTGGTTTGGGATCATCTACCGACGATCGAACTGGTCACCGAAGGATTGCGACAGATGAAGGGGAGCGGTACAAGATTTGATACTATGTTGAAGCCTTTCCACTAACAGGCGCACCACCGGAGACGAACTAGGGATCTACCCTTGGTTGATTCTTTTCGCGTCTTCTTGCCTCCGTGCCTGAGTGGTGACTCGAATCAGCGAGCAGCGGTCATCTATCGGCCATCAGCCTGCGTCTCGCCTCATACCTCATGGCACATGGCTCATCTCTTCCCCCTCCCTTCATCAGTGTCCATCGGTGGTGAGGGAGATTAGTGGTTGGTTATCAGCTGGCAGTTCTCAGCTGTCAGCGTTCAATCCCCGCGGCCTCACTCCGCCCGACAAATATTCTCACCTTCTGCGCCCAACGCCGCGCACTTGCCCGACCTCGGTCCTGTCAGCTGGCCGGCGAATTTCCGCCACTCCTTCCGCTGCTTCCGTCAATCGAACATCGCTGCGATCGGCCGCACGGCGTGCTCCCGTATCGGGTCGCGCCCGCGCTCGACGCGCGGCAGAAAGAGAAGGTCGCCCTGGATGTCCGGAGCTAGGAAGTTCATATTCATGATCTGCGTGACCCGCGCCCTCGACATGTGACCTATGCGGGCGAACTCCGCGTAGTCGACTACGTGGCCCCCGCGGATGAGCCGGTCCATCCGGATCGCCAACGCCATCAGACGCGCGATGCGGGTCCGCGCCGCCTCCGGTCTTCCGATCAGTGATCCTCACGTACGGCGACGTGATCGACGGAACCCATTCCTAGAAGTCCAATCGCAGCATCACTCTTGCGGAGTCCGGGAGGGCTGCCATGGGTGCCGGGTGAATAAAGAGAGTCACGCGTTGGCTTCCACGATCAACCTCCATCTCTGAAACACACTTCCGCAAAGCGGTCCGCTGTGCCTCCGGCACGCCCTCTAGCAATGTGAACTTCAGGTCGTTCAGGAACCGCAAGGACTCCTGCACTGTCGTTTGCACCTCACGCTCTTCCGCCGCAAGACATTCGAGTTCGTCAAGGTGCATGGAGCGAGTGTCACGCTCTTCCCTTAGTTCTGCCAGACGCTGCTCGACGAGATCGCGCGTGCCAGAGGTGATGTTGTCAAGTAGATTGCGGATCGATCGCTCGATCCTGCCCTTCTCCTCTAGTAGCCGTTCGCGCGAAGCTGAGATCTCGCCTGCCTCCGTGCCAAGCTGATCTTGGATCAGACCTGTCAGATGTTTGCGACCTTCTTCGCTATCGTATCGGCGATAGAACTCGAGGACCGCATCGATGACGAGTTGCTCAAAGACATCCTGTTTGATCGCCCCGAATTCACAGACACTCCTGCCCTTGGAAATGTAGCCGCTGCATCCGTAGTAGTAGGTGCGGATTCGCGTACCATCCTTGCGCGGCTTGCCTTTCGTGCGTGTGACACCGTGATATCGGCTGCCACAGCGGCCACAGCGAATCAGACCGGAAAGGAGGAACCGAGCGCGCGCTCCGGTCCAGCCGCCAGTCGTTTTCCGTCGGACGCCAAGCTGCTGCATTGTGGCGGGTTTGCCTTCCCGAATCGCCTTGGCTTGTTCAAATGTCCTACGACTAATCAGGACAGGATGGGCGTCACGTACAATCATCCAGTCGGTTTCAGCGTTCGGTTCCAGACGAGCACCGTGTATCTGTTTCCGCTCGACCGCCTGCCCCTTACTGATCCGATGAAAGCGGCCGTCGGTTCGACGATTCCACACCATGTCACCGACATAATTGGGATTCATGAGAATCGCACGTATCGTGCCATCGGACCACTTGCCGCTGTAGATGTTTGACCACGCCCGTCCTCGAGGCGTGGTGACGCCTTCGACGTTCAAGGTGTTCGATATCACCGTGAGTCCCTTTCCTTCCTCAGTGTACATCTTGAAGATGTGCCTCACGACGGCCACCCGCTCGGGATCGCCGAGCACGAGTTTGGCCCGGTCTCGCTGGGAGATACAGATCGACTCCCCTCGAGCGAGAGTCCTCACCACCTTTCCCTCCACACCGGCCGCGTCGCGCAGCTGCTTCGATCCATCCGGCATGTGCCTCACCACGAACAGGAACTCGCCGCGATCGTTCTCGTACAGCAGGTCGTAGCCATGGGGCGGAACACCGCCCATCCAGTAACCGCCCGGCTGCCTGGAAAGCAGTCCTCGGATCGTGACCTTGGACAGGTCTTTGGACTCCTGCCTCGCCTGCCATTGTTTGACGGGCCGCAGCAGGTCGTCGGTGTCAGCCCCGTTGAAGCCCTCGCTGACGTAGAGGACTTCTACACCACTCGTTTTGAGCAGATGCCGGTAGTAGCCGGCTTCATCGTTGTCAACACGACCGAAGCGCTTCACATCATAGACGATCACGTAGCTGAAACGGCAGCTGGGCTGCTGCGCGTCTGCCATCATCTGCTGGAACGCCTTCCGCGTGATCGCGCTCGTGCCACTGATCGCATCATCCAAGTAGTGGGTGTGCAACTGCAGCTCCTGCTCCTTTGCGTACTGCTCCACCGCCTTGCGCTGATCGGGGATGGATTGCTCTTGGCGATCAGTGGATCTGCGGAGATAGCCGACGGCAGTGCGCCGCCTCGTCGTGTCTGTCGCGCCGTGTGCCATCGCGTGGGCCTCCTTGCCCCGCCGGCCCGACGGGTTCGCACCAAGCTCGTGCCCTGCCAGCCAAGGCGTGAGCCGTGCCCCTCTCTGACCGGGTGTGACATGAGGGCCTAGCGTGGCCTCGATAGCAAGGCAGATACGGCCAGTAATCGCATATTGCCGTAATCTCTTGATTCGGCCGATTCCTCGCTGATTCGCCTTGACTTCTCGGCCCGGAAATGCCTGTCGAAGAACAGATCCCCACGGTGCTCGACAACCGGGCATCGGGAGATCATCCGGAAATCCGGGAGCCGGGGGGATCAGAACGGTGTGAACCAGGCAGGTTGGGGCATCCGCTTGGGTTTGCGCGGGCGCTTGAGGCGCTTCACATCCGACAGATGCCACTCATGGTGATCGTTGTTGGCCTCACACCGTGCAATCACCGCTGAGCCGACGATCACGCCGGTGGCGTTCCCGGATCGCCCGGCTCGCAGCCCAGTTCAGCGAACCCGGCCGCATCCCCCGGCGTGCGGGCTGCATAGATATAGAACCGCTCACCAATGATCCGCGTTCGCCGACTGCGATACTCGATCGTCTTGATCCCCCGCAGGATCAGCTCGGCATATGGTTGGCGGATGGAGAGGGCTCGCATGGAGAACGCATCGGCCAGAAAACAGGCCCAGTTGACTGGCGGGAGTATAGCCGCGGACCTCTTAGACACGTTTGACGCTCTCTCCGCTGCCCCTATGCTAATGCCGTTGATCGCAAGTTCAGGGAGCCGGTTCAAGGACGGCCGTGCAACATTTCCCCCGTTGTTCAATTTGGATTCGCCGCCATGCCGCAGACCCGTAGCCTCCCAGTTGAGGACTTGGTACTAGACCGCAAGAACTTCCGGATTCCGAAGCAGCGGAGTGAGTTGGCGACGGTCAAAGCGTTGATTGGAATAAATGAGCCAGCCTTTTGGTCGCTGGTAGAGAGCATCCTTAACGACTCCTTTCTCCCCATCGAGAACATCCTCGTCTGGCACACCGATGACCAGTTTGTGGTCAAAGAAGGCAACCGTCGGATAGCCGCGGTGAAGATCATCCTCGGCCTGATCTCGGCAAACCGTGTCGGCGTGCCCGAATCGGTGCGAAAGAGAATCGACGAACTCTCCGCTGGTCAACAAGGTGCCTTGGAGAAGATTCCTTGCGCTGTCTATCCCAAGACAGAGGAGGCCACGGTCAATCGGATCGTGGCACAAATCCACGGCAAGGGGCAGAAGGCCAGTCGGATTCCTTGGAACGCAGTCGCGCGTGCCCGAGAAGGCCGGGATGAACGCGGCGTTGTAGAACCCGCCCTTGATCTGCTCGAGAAGTATCTGAAGAAGGCACCAAAGGTCACGGACCACCAGCGGGAGTTGTGGTGCGGGACATACCCCTTGTCGGTGCTCGACGAGGCATTGAAGCGGCTCGCGAAGAGAATCGGATTCGACAGCCCACAAGCTTTGGCAAACGCGTACCCAGATAAAATGAAGCCGGCGGCGCAGCGAAAGAAGTTGGAAGCGCTTGTCCGCGATGTCGGGCTCGAACTGTTCAGATACGCCGAACTGCGCGACAAAGAGACCGACTTCGTCGTAGATCGAGAGTTCAAGGTCAAGACCGAACCAGACGGCAAGAAGAAGCCATCGACCGAACCGGATAAACCTACAGCCAAGCCGCGCGATAGGTCAGGTGACGCGCATCCTCTGAACGACCCTCAATCGGTGAAGGCTGTCCTGCGCGATTTTACGGTGTCGGGGAAGAAACGGGAAAAGGTCGCCCAGTTGCGAAAAGAGGCGATCCATCTCAACCTACGGACAACGCCGATGGCATTTTGCTTCGTTTTGCGGAGCATGTTTGAGATATCGGCGACGGTGTATTGCCGCGAGCATCAGATCGCGATGACGGACCCGAATGGGAAAGAGAAGAAGCTCGTACAAGTGCTCAAGGATGTTGCCAGGCATATCACGCAGAACAGTTCGCAGCCCACCAAGATGAAGCAAGAACTTCACGGCGCTACTGCAATCCTTGGGACACCAACAAGTCTTCTGTCCGTAACGTCGATGAACCAACTCGTCCATAACCCGTCATTCTCAGTGGCACCCGCAGATTTGAGCGTGCTGTTCCACCAGGTCTTCCCACTGCTCCGTGAGATGAACGCGTGACACGCTACGTGACGCCTTTGCGCTATCCCGGGGGCAAGCACGCACTCTGGCCGTTTGTCGCCGAGATCATGTCGGCAAATGACCTTTCCGGAGGAGAGTACGCCGAACCCTATGCTGGTGGAGCGGGCGTCGCTCTTGCGCTCCTGTTTTCGGGCGCTGCGCGCCGGATACACCTAAACGACATTAGCCGGCCCGTGTACTCATTCTGGCGCTCAGTCGTATCCAAGCCCGATGAGTTGTGTCGTCTGATCTCCAGCGCGACGCTGTCTGTTGATGAATGGCGCAGACAACGCGCGATCTTGATGGGTTCTCCGCGCAACGTATCCCAACTGGAACTCGGGTTCAGTTTATTCTACCTGAATCGATGCAACCGCTCGGGGATTCCAACGGGCGGCGTGATTGGCGGTCTCGATCAAACCGGCCGATGGGGCATTGACGCACGCTTTCCGAAGCTGGAACTTATCCGTCGCATTGAAGCGATCGCCGCGCATCGGAGCCAGATTCGCGTGAAGAACATGGACGCCGAGGAGTTCCTGATTGACTATGTGTCAGAACTGCCGTCGGACACGCTGGTGTATTGTGATCCTCCGTACTTTCACCAGTCTGGCCGTCTGTATCTGGACCACTACTCGCCCGACGATCATGCCAGCGTTGCGGATACGATTCAGGAATGTTTGTGGCACCCATGGATCGTTTCGTACGACACGGCCAAAGAGATCAAGGTGCACTACCGAGACCGGCGGTCGTTCACGTACGAGCTTCGGTATGCGGCGGCGGTTGCCCGTGCAGGCCGCGAAACTTTCTTCTTCTCGGATGATTTGCGCATTCCGGGAACTTCAGAGTTGAAGAACATACGTCACGGACTTCGTCAGCTTCCGCATCGACGACGTGCCGCGCTCGTATAGAACCAGTTGTGCGGGCCGATTCTACCACCCTTTCCACGCGCCTGGCAACTGCTTGGCCGCTTCCGGCAATGCCTTTTTCGGAATTGGCAACTGCTGGAGCCTTCTGAGCAACTGCCGGAACGCGTGAAAGAACTGCTTCCCGGTCCTGAGCAAGTCTTTTCAACTTGAAAGCAACTGCTTGCTCGCTCTAAGCAACTGCTTTCGCGCTCTAAGCACTTGCTTTCGCGCTCTAAGCAGTTGCTTTCTCGCTCTAAGCAGTCCAGTTGTGCGGGTCTCCCGGTCTGCGCAGTCACAAGCGGACCGCTTTTGTGCATCGGGATAGGGATCGACTACCCAAACCCCGATCGGCGCGGCAAGCCCGACGGTGTGAACGGCGCGATCAGGGGGCGTCGGGCGACGTGTGCATCAGCCAATGTGCCTTTATGTCGGCGGCGAGCTGTTCCACGGCACCAGCCCCGTCAAGGTCATAGAGCCGGACCGACTTGATTGGCCCGAGGAGCTGCGCGCTGAGTTCGCGCTCGGGGTTCCGTGGACCACTGCGCCCCTTGCCAATCACGATCGCCTTGGTGCGAAGACGGTTGCCCGGCGAAACGGTCGTCCGATGGTCAAGCGCCCTGAGAATGCGGTTGGCCATGTAGTACTTGAGGCGGAGCAGATCACCGGACTTTGACTTGGACGCCTTGTCGCCTACTCGCCAATTACCGAGCACCGCGTAGAGGATCTGCGGTTCCAGGTCATCTGGCTTCTTGTGGTCGTACAGAAGTGTGCGCACGGCCAGGAGTGGCTGGTCGGGCGAGAGTTCCACGACTCGCTTCTTGCGGCGCGAAGGCCCGGCATCGTCACCGGTTTCAAGCTCCTCATCCAAGTCTTCTTCGTCATCGAGATCTTCATCGCCATCGACCGGATCGGCGTGAAACAGCACACCGTGATCGAAGCGAACGACTCGAAAGTCATGGCGATGTTTTCCCTGGCTCGATCCGAGCCGAGAGACGATGGTGAGCGCATTGGGCTCGCTTATAAGCGCGTCTCGCAGGGAAGCGTTCAGTCGGTCGACCTGGATGCAGAGGTGATTCACGGTGCCGATGGCGGCCCTGACGGATTCTGCGAACTCCTTTGGGCTGAATTCACTCATGATGTTCCTCGTTGTTTGTTTCGATAGCCCACACCGATGCCGCTCGAAGACGATTGGTCAGGCAATGGAATGGGTGGCGAAAGTCGGCTAAATGCAGTTTGAGTGGAGCGCTCGACGACGGGATGGAGAACGCAAGCGCAGCGAGCAGGACCGGCGCTCTTGATCTGGCAACCGGAGCAACTGCCCTAGCGAAACTAAACCGGTCAGCACCGCCAGTGTTGACCATCCATTGTCGTGCGGCCGCAAGCGCTCCCCGTTGTGTGCCGACGGCCGAACGCAAATCCAACTCGGCGTATTCTGGCAGTCTTGATAGCCAACGAGTTGCGGCGGTAAAGTCAGATGACCGTCCATGCGAGTGAGACCGCATTCCGATGAAGCCCTCGAGCCCGAGGTGCTGCAGGTAATCACAGAGCAATGCGTGCCAGCGAGGTGATTTAGGTGGCAATTCAGTGCTCGCGATGACCTCGTGCAGCGACTGCCAAGTCAATAGACGACAGTCGGCGCCGTACGGTAGATGATCAATTGACTCCCTGAATTGGCGCCAAGCGCGGCGCGATCGTCGTCCGTCAACAACGTAGATCAAGGTCTTCCGGCAAGTCGCTATCGCTCTCCGCAGATCGTCGGGGTAACCTGCATGATCAGTCGCTCTGTCGCTTATGCTCAGCCACTGTCGGTGCAGCTGGTCGGTGACTGGTGATTCTCCATCCGTTGCATCACCATCGCCGCCGGCCAAGTCGTGCCGACCGGCGTGGTATTTCGCTTCGATGACGAATAGCTGCGCGCCAAGTTGAAGGACGACATCCGGTTCCGCTAGCGCGAGGCGCGGCCAGAACCAGATGCCGTCGATGTGTTGGGCTTGCACCTGCTCCCGCGCGCCGTCGACGCGCTTCGCACGTGACAGCCAGGCTGTCAGCACGTCGCAGGCGTCGGTCATCACGAGGGTGCCGAACACGGTCGACGTGAGCGCATCCTCGAGTCGTTGTGGCTCGGGGGTCGTCTCGTCGAGCTTATGATGGAGAACGGCGTGCAGCATGGCGATCGGTCATGGCGGTCGCGTCGATGCTGCGGCTTGGCGGCTGGCTCGGCTCTTGCGAAAAAAGGAGCGCCGAACCAAGCCTGCCTGCAGGACCCCCGTCAAGGGGCATATCAAACAGAACCCGGCCGACGCCCCTTGCGGGGCGCGGACCAGGAACTGCTTTGATACTTCAAGGGTCTAATGACCCAGGTTGACGGTTTCCTACAGAGCAGCACCTGACGCTCGCGCGTCATCTGGTTGTCAGGCCCCGAGAGGCCCGTGGGATTGAGGAGTCAGATCTCCCTGGTTCGGGGTAATCGGTATTGGCCATGGGCACGATGCCGAGGCCCACAGGGTATAGGGGCACAATCAGGCCCGGATGTCAAGGTCGATAGGCCTCTTTCGGCCGCTCCGGTGGCCGAAGATGTCGGGGGATTCCGCCCGGTTGCCGCGTTCCGTCACTTTGTTGTTGGTCGCACCGCCCACTGGACGGGAGGCGGGTCCTCAGGAGGGTCCGGGAAAACGAACGGAGCGGTCAGCTTGGCCCAGATGGGGTCTGCCGCCTCGACGCTGAGGTACGGTCGCCGAACACGGCTCAGTTGTACCGCCATCTCCAGCGCGTCCGGGCCATCATCGTGTTTCGCAAACGGGAACTGCCGTAACTGATCGAGGAGAATCCGGTGTTTACTGCAAAAGAGCAAGTTGCCGGCGCTCACGATCGGTTCGAGGCTCTCTATACGTCCAAGCTTGTCCGTCGTCGGCTTCAGCTCCTTCACTCTCAGTGCAAGGCCCGCATCGTGTGCTCGGCGCTTGAGTTCGTGCGCCATGAACTCCTGGAATTGGACGGTCTCGATCGCGAAATGACTGAATCGGTACTTCCGGCAGTACTCCAGAATCGTTTCGATCGTCATTTCCGGCGTTCGGATTGCGATGTCAGCCTCGAGAACGTACAGCTGGTTTGATTTGATGTCGCGCAGGAGGACGATGATGGCGGACGGATCGCTACCCTTGCGCTTCTTGCCCATGCTCGGATCACACGCGCCAAGCAGGCGACCATTCTTACCCTTCGCTGCGAGTAGTTGGTCAACGGAGCCATACTCGTCGTCCCAAAATCGCAGTTTGGCATCCGAGAAGAGACATTCAGCGGGATCGATGGGGATGTTCTGTTTCTCACTGTCAAAACTGCGATGACCTTCGAGTGCGCGCATGGTGATCAAGTCGCGATAGCTTTCGCGCTCGGGCCACAAGACGTCGGTGCCGCAAAGCATCTTCGTCTCATGCTGTTCAAAGAATGCTTTGGCCGCCGAGGCGCCGCTTTGCCCGTCATGTTCGTCTCGACCAGTGAGGATGGATTCAAACTGTTCCCACAACTCAGGTCGTGAGGACCATGAACAGATGGCCTGATATGTTCGGGTGAACCAGCCGGGGAATTGATCCGAGTCAAGCAGACTAGCCAACAGTGAATCGAAATGCAGCAGCGTACCAATGACGATGATGTTCGTCCTCTTGTCGCCCATCTTCAAAACTGCCTTGGTAAACCAGTCCTTGAGTTGATCTCGCTGCTCCTCACTCCGGACCGAGGTATCATTTTCGATATCGTCGAGGATGATCAAAGTTGGTCGGTGCGAATTATGGCGACGACCCCGGATTTTCTCGTTGATCCCAAGCGTGGTCACCTTGATGATCTTGTTACGCGTGATGATTTCGTCTTTACGCCACCTCGGCGCAGCTGGCTTGATTCCAGATTCTTCGCAGACTTCGGGAAAATCGGCGATCAACATTTCGTTTTGTTGCAGTTCTTTCTTGATGAACGACAGTTGATCGCTGGCCTGGTCGCTAGTGTTGGAGATCAGTACAACATAGAACTCTTTGCTGTAACAGATCGACCACAACACGTAGGCCAACGACACAAGAGTGCTCTTGGCGTGGCCGCGTGGAGCTGCGATCGCCAATCGTGCGCCTTGTTCCTTTGTGGCTCGTTCAAGAACTGCGCCCAGCTCCAAGTGCATCTTTGAGGGATCCGACTCGAAGTAATGGGGCAAGTACATGTACCCAAACGCGAGGAGTGACTTTTCCCCTATCAAGCGACGCCTCGAAGCGACGATCCTGGCCCCAGTTCGGCGGTACCCGTCGGATTGTTTCTTGGTCATGTCTCGTTGTCCTTATTTACATGGTCTGTTTCGATACTCGGTGCGACAGCATCCGAGAGTTTTTCCAGTTTTTCGCCAAGCGCCAGGCGTGCCATTTGGTCCCGCATCTCGACGATCAAGGCAGTGGTCTGAGGATCCACAGCACCCACGTCCCGAGCGATCTGCTCGATTCGTGCCGCTTCCTTTTGGATCTCGTCAAACGCTGGCGGCTCGGCAAAGTGGTGCGTGAGGTCGCCACGAATCTCCTGTACCGCTGTCGGCACGAATCCGATTCGTTGCAGGTGTCGAAAGAAGTCGCTGAAGATCTGGTAGCAACGGTGTTCGCCATCGACCTTTACGGCGGGCGTCGCGCGTGGATCGCGGATCGCCCGTCGAATGCGCTGCGTTGCCGTGTCCACCTCAGTGCTGAGTCGGCCGACCATCTGACCGACGAGGTTCGGATCACGCTCGATGGCGTTGGCGGCTCGAATCTCTTTTTTGTCGCGCTTGACGGTTCGCTCTGAAACAACCAGGATCTTCGCGATCTCTGGAACGGTCGCGCAGTCAGCCATAAGCATCTCGACGATGAGGTGACGATCGACCTTCCTGATGCTCTCCGGATCCGTGTGGCCAGCCTTGATCTTCTGGAGAAGGTCGATCGCACGGGGCTTGCCCGTCGTATCGGCCTCACCTCGTGGCGCTTGTTGATCGGGATTCGTGTTCGCTTGATCAGTCATGTCGGTGCTCTCCAGTTCGTGCGACCTCGGACAACCGGTAACGATGGGCCAGTTCCGCAGGAACGTTCTCCTCCCCCACGAAACCGATGTATCGCCGAACGATCACATCACAATGGTGGGGCTCGATCTCGATGCCGCGGCAGCGCCGCCCGGTGCGCTCGGCTGCGATAAGAGCGGTACCACTGCCCAGAAACGCGTCGAATACTGTCTGACCCGCCCGCGTCGAATTGCGAATTGCGCGTTCAAAAAGCTCAAGGGGTTTCTGGGTCGGATGCAGATACGACTTCGTGGGTTCACGTTTCACTTGCCAGAGCGTCGACTCGTTGTTCGGGCCATACCAATTGTGTGCGCCGTTTTCCTCGAGCCAGCCGTATAGGCAGAATTCGGTTTGTTGGTGATAGTCGCCATAACCGATGGCGAAGCTTTCCTTGGCCCAGGTGATGACGCACGAGATCTTGAAGCCGAGGTCTCTGAGCATCGTGTACATCGGACCGAACTGGCGATGACCGTTCCAGATGTAAAACGGTCCGCCCGGTGCAAGGTTGGCGGCAGCGTTTTTCAGGACACGCCTGAGCCACCGTGTGTACTGCGCCTGGGTCATGTTGTCGTTGTAGATGCGCTGCCACTGCCGGGACTGCTTCGGCCTCGCCTTCTCGGGCATCGGTCGGTTCCCGCCGTAGTAGTTGACCCCGTAGGGAGGATCGGTGGCGAGCAGGTCCGCACGAGCGTCACCGAGCACTCGGCGCACATCCGCCATTCGGCTGCAATCGCCACAGAGCAATCGATGCCGTCCAAGCTCGATGACCTCGCCCGGCTTGGTCACTGCCGGAAGGTCAGTGCGAGATGCCGCGTCGACATCGAAATCCTCGTCCTTGTCTTCGTTATTGGTATGAAGGACGGATGCGATGAGCTCGTTGGCATCGAGCAGATCAAAGCCTGTCAACTCGATGTCGAATTCGTTCAAGGTCGTCAGCTCGTCGAGCAGGGCCGCTAGTTTCGCATCGTCCCACTCGCCGCTGATCTTGTTGAGACCAAGGTTGAGGGCTTTTTCCCGCTCAAGGGGTAGATCAACGATGACAACATCGATCTTCTTGAAACCTAGATCTTTGAGCACTTTGACGCGTTGGTGCCCTCCGACAAGGTTGCCCGTGCGCTCGTTGACCACAGGCAGCTCGACACAGTCGAACTCTTTGATACTTCGCTTGAGCTTTTCGTACTCCGGCTCACCGGGTTTGAGATCGACGCGAGGGTTGTAGGGAGCTGTCTGAATCTTGCTAATGGAAATGTGCTCAATCTTCATGCTTGTCTCCACGTCGTTGGCCGCTCAAGAGCAGGTGATGACCCATGTCAGGCGCATACGGAGGCCGACCTGCTTCGCGATTCGATGCCACTGGGGGTTGTTGACCTCTGGTTCTGGGTTGCATCCGGGCATTGAAGGGGGACGGTCTGATTGACTTGATCGAGATCCGATGAGAGCGCATGGCGGTTCCTCCGTAGCGTTTGCAGGGCAGCGGCAGCGATGACGCGACTTGGCGGCATACGGTTTGGAGCTGCACCCTTAAACCACAGACCGGATCGCACAAATCCGGTCCCCGGAGTAGTAAACTGCTTCGAGGCAAGGGGTTATGGGTGATGGCGAGTTGCCCGGGAATCCGGTCTAATCTGGTGTAGAACCCAATTTGCTACAGATCGTGCTGCCGTACAACGCTTCTACCGAGGTCCCGTCCGCTGCGACGCTGGTTTTTCTGGGTTCCGAGCAGCGCTCGGCCAGCGCGAAGATACCTCTTCCACGATTCTCGGGAGGGGAGTTCGTACTCCGAGGGCCCATGCTCGCACAGCCAGTCGTAGACATCATCGTCATGCTTGCCTGCGAGATCAGGGCACTCGGAACACGCCGATTCGTAACTCCAGTACGCCTTCCGCTGCGATGGTCGCAGACGATCGTGGGTAGTCGAGGTAGCCTGGCTGACGATATCGCTGAACTTGGCCGCCTTACTTAGGACTGTGCGATAATGAGCTAGGTTGTTCAGTTCTGTATTGAGCTGAGTTTGAGCCTTATCGAGAGGACGGTCGTTGTGTGGCTCGCGTCGATATCGTTGATCCGCCTCGATCGGTGCATAGGACCAATCTTCGAATGCATCGAGGCAATACCGAATGGTTTCGAGGACACGCCTCACCTCAGTGTGGCACCCCGCCTGATCAGCGCGGTGTAGCAGTTCCTTGTGAAGCCGGTCGATCCTCGCTCCGTGTTCCTCCCGCGACTTTGCGCGGAGTGCAGCCGGATCAACAAAGTGACCCGCTGCAGCCATCAGTGTCGCGAGTTGACGATCTACCCGGATCACCCATACGAAGTCACGGCATGCCATCACGAAATCGTCAACTGGATTGCTGGCGCAGTACCCTTGGGTTGGAAAAGCTTGGCCCTCAGCTCCCGCCGCCACGTCAACCTGCGGGATAGCACGAGCATCAGAAGTGCGCTCATGGATCACCGGTGTGTTGATTGCTGTGTCGTGCGGGTGCATGGTCTGTTTACTCCGTATTCTGGGGAATGTCGATATCTGATGCTTAGATGCAATGACGCACCTTCGCCTCCAAGAATGCTTTCAGGCTCGGAACATGCTCTTTGTCCGTTAACGACCTGGCAGTATGGGTGCTCAAAGCACCCGTTTAAGTTGCATACGCAAAACGTGCACCTAGCCGCGGATACCGGCTGCAGACGCCGCGCGTTGGCTGGTGCTATTACTTTGCGTATTTGCGTATTTTTGCGCCCAGAACCAGGACGATCATGTCCCCGCTTGCCGATGCTAACTGGTAGCGGGCGGGCAAGTTCAGCTACCTGATCGGAAGCACCATTTTACCCGCATCAAGACGATTTTGCAAGACGACCGGTAGCCTCACGGTCCTCGATTGCCACGCGGGGCAAATTGTTGGCCTCCAGGCCTGCAGCCTGACGCTCGTGCGATGGGGACTTGCGATTAGGGTCGCGAATCGTCCCACGAGGTCGGTGTCTCGCGCAATGTCCTTCTGCTGATGACAGGGAGAAACAATGATGCGAAGGATCCTCAGACCGCCAGGAGAATTCGACGTTCCCGCGTTCACCAATCGATGGTTCCATTGGTCGGAGATCAGCGATTGTTTCTGGCCCGGTCGGGGATGCCGGAGCGAGAAGGCGAATCCAGAACTCGCAGCCGCAAGGAACTTGGGCGGCCTCTACCTGATGGCCTGGTGTGACTTGGCACCGACAGCTCTTGTCCCAACTGCGGAAGAACTTGCGCTCAAACCCAAATTCTGATCCAGCCGGTCTGAGAGTCTAATCACCACCAGAGCGGCCAGCGTCATCTGCTTGTTCTTCCTCCTTGGTCGGCAGTCTGGCCCGCCACTGGTCGGCCTTGGCGTCGTAGCCCTTGCCCGGTTCGGCGGTGTCCCAGGCTGCATACAGATCCACCACGCGCTGGATGGCCTCGGTCTTGCGAGACTCGGTCGCTGCGTATTTGTCCAGCATCGTGTTGGCAGACTCGACCAGGAGCGCCTCGGCTTCGGTGAACTGGGCCAGTTTCGTTGGACATCCGCCCAGCACGCGCCGGGCCTCGGCGATCCACCGATCGTCCTTCTTGGGCGCCTTCTCGCGGATCGACAAACATTCGCGCAGCACCGGCTCGGCATCAAAGGCCTGGTCGTTCCAAAGATCATGAAGCGGGCGACGACTTCACTCCATAGAAGCTGCTGGCGTGCGCTGCCTCGGCCCAGGCGCGACGCGTCGGACCTACGAGCTCCACCGCGTCGATCTCATTCCAGCCCGAAACCTTGGAAGTGTCCAGGATCACGCGCACACTCTGCACCGGCACCGTGGTGGCATCGAACGACACCTCGAGCCACTCCGGCGCCGCGCGCGCCGTGTCCACAACCGGGATCCGGACGATCTCCTGTCCGTTCTCGCCCTTGAGGACGAGCGCTACGACGGCCCCCGGATTGAAGGTTTCGTGGATGCGCACCTGGTGTGCGATGAACGGCGCCACGTAGTCGAGCTCGAGCCATTCCTTCCCGGCGTTCTCGGCCATCGTAGCCCACGCCGTCACTCGATCCCCCATCGGTTGACTGTTGGGCGGGCCGGCCGCCTGATTGGGGGACCACGACGGCGGATGCTCCCTGGCCTCCTTCGCCATTTCGTTCTCGATCTTGATCGCCTTGGCAACCCACTGCTTGACTTTGTCGTCGTAGCCCCGGTCCGGCTCGGCGGCGTGCCAGGCTTCGTACAAATCCGCCACGCGCTGGATGGCCTCGGCCTTGCGAATCTCGGGCACTTTTGCATGTCCTTGTAGCGCGTCGGCCGACTCGACCAGCAGCGGTTCGGCCTCGGTCAATTTGGCCTGTTTCGCCAGAGACTCGCCCAGATTGCTCCGCGCGTTGGCGATGAGCCAATCGTCCTTCTCGAGCACCTCCTCACGAATCGCCACACATTCACGCAGCACCGGCTCGGCGTCTGCCGGCTGGTCGCTCTTCAAGAGCGCTACGCCATCCTTGATCAATTCGCCCGCCGCGTGCCCCAGCATGGTGCCCAGATCGTCGTCAGCCGGGAAGGTCGCTCGCAGTTGATCGACGTGCTCTCGCCACACTTCCAGGGCCTTGTCCGGCTGATGCAGCCGCGTCCATGCCTTGGCCAAGCTCCTTGCAATCGACCAGGAGGTTGGTCTGGACCGGAACGCCGATGCCGCGGCCCGCTGGGCCCGTTCATAGTCGGCCGGGGACCGCTCGTCGTCATTCACAATACGCCAGGCCGCGCTAGCAAGACGATTCCGGCTGTCTTCGATCCAGCGCGTCATATTGAGCGCCACGGCGCGAACCCTCGGTTCAAGCGCTGGGTCGGATTGCACCGCCTCTCGAATATCCGCAACGAAGATCAGACGCTCTGTCACATCGCTGATCAATGAATCAGCCTGTTCGCGGATCGCCGAGAAGCGACTGACAACCAGGATGAGGGCCGCACGGCGGAGCGGCTCGCTCAGCGACTGGTCCTCCCGCACCCGGGCGGCAATGGCCGACCAGTTCAGTCCATTGCTGAACCACGCATCGACCATGGGCCGGACGGTCTCGATGTTGCGACGCGCTTCGTCGCGTGCTGCCGCGCGATCAGGGTCTGCGAACGCCGCCTCGTACTTGGCCAGGTGGAGCTCCACCTGGTCGCGGAGGGGATCACCGCCCGCCAGTGCGAGGGCTTTCTTCTCGGTCTTGATCGCCTTGGCCGTGTGGCCTGTCCGGTGGTAGGCTTGGGCCAACGTGTCAAGAAGTATCAATTGCCCGTGACCGCTCAACTCGTCAGCCAGCATGGACTCGAGCAGGGCGCGCCTCAAATGGAGCAGGTCACTCGACGGGTTCTCGACCACAGGCCAGGCGTGGGCGTTCAGGCTGCCGCTAGCGGGAAAGCCGGCGCGATTTGGAATCGAGATCAGCTCAGCCATATACGGCCCTGCTTCGTCGATCCGGCCCTGCTTGTGATAGAGGTCCGCCAGACTCATGATCAGCGTTGCTGTCTCAAGACTATCAGGAGAAAGCAATCGTCGGGCTTTATCCAGCGCGTCGACCAGCAGCGACTCCGCGTCGTCGTACAGGCCCTCCTCGAAGTAGGTCAGCGCCTGGTCAACCGCTTCGCCTGCATCTCGGCGCGTCTGCTCGCGCCGCTCCGAACATCGCTCGAGAACCAGGTTGATCGCCGCACGGCGGAGCGAATTGCTGAGCGACGCATTGGCCCTCACACGATCGGCCACAGCGTGGCAATCCAGTTTCATACGGAACAGTTCATCGACGAAGGAACGAATCGTCTCCCTGTCTTGACGCGCCTCGTCGCGCTCTCGTACTCGAGTACCGTATGCAACCGTATCCCACAGTTGCACCGTTCCGTCGCTCGAGTCGGAAGCAATCCGCGAGCCGTCCAGACTGAACGAGACCGAGCGAACTCCGCCTTCGTATCCTCTGAGGACGAGAAGCTCGTCGCCGCTGGAGGTGTCCCACAGCCGTACCGTCCGGTCTGAGGCTGCCGAGACGAGGCGCGACCCATCCGGGCTGAACGCGACCGAGTTGACACGGCCCTCGTGCCCGTGGAGGACGAGAAGCTTGTCGCCGCTGGCGGCGTCCCATAGCCGCACCGTCTTGTCGGATGACCCCGAGGCGATGCGCAACCCGTCGGGTGAGAACGCAACTGAATTGATCGCTTTTTCATGCCCGCTGAAGACGAGATGCTCCCTGCCGCCGGCGTCCCACAGCCGCACCGTCTTGTCCCGCGATCCCGAGGCGATGCGCGACCCGTCCGTGCTAAATGCGACTGAGGTGACGACTTGCTCGTGCCCGTGCAGGACATGGAGATCGTCTCCTGTCGAGGCGTCCCACAGTAGCACCGTCTTATCCCACGACCCCGACGCGATGCGCGTCCCGTCTGGGCTGAATGCGACTGAGGTGACGCGTCGCTCGTGCCCGCTCAGGACGTTGAGCTCGTCTCCTGTCGAGGCGTCCCACAGCAGCACCCCATTGTTCCATAACGATGATGCGATGCGCGACCCGTCCGGGCTGAACGCAACCAATTCGGCGCCTTCCGCGTGCCCGCGGAGGACAGCGAGTTCCTGGGTGCTGGCGACGTCCCATACCCGCACGGTCCAGTCGGGCGATGCCGTGGCGATGCGCGACCCGTCCGGGCTGAACGCAACCGAGCTGACCTCTCCTTCGTGCCCGCGGAGGACGGCGAAATCGTCTGGGAGCGAGGCATCCCATAGCCGCACAGTCTTGTCGTTGGATATCGACGCGATGCGCGAGCCATCCGGGTTGAACGACACCGAGTAGACGCTGCCCTTGTGCCCACGGAGGATGGCCAGTTCCTCCCCACTCGCGACATCCCACAAGCGCAGCGTCCTGTCATAGGAGCCTGATGCGAGTTGTGACCCGTCCGAGCTGAATGCGACCGAGGAGACATCGCTCTCGTGCCCGTGGAGGACTTGGAGCGCTTCGCCGCTGAAGGGATCCCACAGCCGTACCGTGTTGTCGTATGACCCCGAGGCGAGCCGCTTCCCATCCGGGCTGAACGCGACCGAGCGGACATCCCCTTCGTGTCCGTGGAAGACGTGGAGATCCTTGCCGCTCGAGGCGTCCCACAGCCGCACCGTGTAGTCAAATGTACTACCCGTCGTGAAAGCGGTGGAATCTGCCGACGCGATCATCGACCCGTCCGGACTGAACGCGATGGAGAGAATAGATCCAGCGTGCCCACGGAAGTCGTAGAGCTGCTCACCGCGGTCGACGTCCCATAGCCGCAGCGTGTGATCATTTGTCCCGGTCGCAGCGATCATCGACCCGTCCGGACTGAACGCGATCGCGTCGACGCCACCCTCGTGTCCGGGTAGGACGTGTAGATTCTTGCCGGTGGAGGCGTCCCACAGCCGCACCGTACTGTCGCCAGACCCCGAGGCAATGCGCGATCCGTCCGGGCTGAACGCGACTGAGAAGACCCGATCCCCGTGCCCGATGAGGACATGGAGTTCGTCTCCTGTCGAGGCGTCCCACAGACGCACCGTACGGTCAAAAGACCCCGAGGCAGTGCGCGATCCGTCCGGGCTGAACGCGACCGAGTGGACATTGCCTTCGTGTCCGTGGAGGATGTGGAGTTGCTTGCCGCTCGATGCGTCCCACAACCGCACCGTCTTGTCCGCCGACCCCGTGGCGATCCGCGACCCGTCCGGGCTGAACGACACCGAGTAGACTCTCTCCTCGTGCCCGCGGAGGGTGGACAAGCTCTGGTCGAGTTGGGCGTGCAGGTACTTCCACTCCCAACCTCTGAGTTCGGCGGGCGCCTTTTCGAGCCGAGCGCGAGCGGTCCGGACGTCACCGGACTGAATGCTCGCCTGGGCCGCGGCAATGTTGGCGGCGTAGGACTGCCGGCGCGCGGCATCCCGTTGCACCTGGGCTTCCACCTGCGCCTCTTGTGCTCTCTGCTTCTGTTTCTGAGCCTCATCGCGTGAAGCGGTTGCCTGGCGCTCCTGTTTCTGAGCCTCATCGCGTGCGTCGTCCGCTTCCTGACGGGCGCGGCTCTGTTCACGCACCGCCGCCTCGGCGATCTGGAGTTGCTCGGCTTCGGCATCGCGGGCCTGTTCCGCTTGCCGGCGGGCGATTTCCGCTTCGTGCTGCGCGATTTCCGCTTCCTGACGGGCGCGGCTCTGTTGGAACTCCGCAGTTCGTGCGCGAATCAGGCCCACGCTGGTGCCCGCGATTCCCGCCAGCAACAGCGCCAGAACCGCACACGCCGTAATCACGCCCGTCCGATTTCTTCGCACGAACTTACTCAAGCGATACGTGGCGCTGGGCGGGCCCGCTACCACGGGCTCGTCGTCGAGGTGACGTCGCACGTCGGCAGCGAAGCCGTTGGCGGTTTCGTAGCGGCGAGAACGGTCCTTCTCCAGAGCCTTCATGACGATCCAGTCCAAGTCGCCTCGCAGTTGTTTGGAGAGTGAACCGGGATCGGTGCGGCGGTGTTTGGCGATGTATTGGATGGACGATTGTTGTGAATCCGAAGAACCCTCACCCCCAACCCCTTTGCCGGGGGTCCCAGGGGGAGAGGGGAGTGCGCGGCTCAGTTCGCTTAGGCGCGTGCTTGGCCTTGACGGTTCTTCCTCGCGGATGATCCGCTGAATCTCGTTGATCGCAGCACTGCGCAGTCGCTTGCCATCGAATGGCGTCACGCCTGTCAATAATTCATAAAGCAGAACGCCAAGTGAATAAATGTCGCTGCGCGTATCGATATCGAGTCCGCTCATCTCCGCCTGTTCCGGAGACATGTACTCCGGCGTGCCGATGAATTGGCGGTATTCGGTGAACAGTGTCTTATCTGTGAGTTCACGATTCGTTGCTTTTGCGATGCCGAAGTCGATGACCTTGGGCACCGGCTTGCCATCATGCAATGTCACCATCACGTTCGACGGCTTGAGGTCACGGTGAATGATCCCCTTTTGATGTGCATGCTGCACCGCGTTGCAGACGCTGATGAACAGATGGAGACGTTGCTTCGTCGTGAGATTTTCCGTATCGCAGTACTCGTTGATGGGCACACCCTTGACGAGTTCCATGACGAAGTACGGCCGGCCGGTCTCGGTTGCGCCAGCATCGAGCACTCTGGCAATGGTGGGATGGTCCATCATCGCTAGTGCCTGACGCTCGGCCTCGAAGCGCGCAATCACCTGCTTGGTGTCCATGCCCAGTTTGATGATCTTCAGCGCAATGCGGCGCTTGACCGGCTCGCGCTGCTCGGCCATGTAGACGGCGCCGAAGCCACCTTCTCCAATCAGTTGCAGGAGTTTGTATTTGTCGATAACCGTACCGGGGCCTTCTGAGAGGGTCGTGCCCACCGTGCCGTCCACCGCCGGCCCGGTGACGAGCGGCTTGTCAGGAAACGAGTCCGCTTTCTCATGTGCCTCGATAAGCAATTTGACCTCGGCGCGGAGTGAGGTGTTGTTGCCGCAGGCCCCGTCGAGGAACGCAGACCGCTCGGATTCGGGGCGATCCAGCGCATCGGAGAGAATTTGTGGAAGGTCGGGCATGGTGTGGTTCTCCGCAAGTCAGTGCGATGGCCACCGTCCGCATCGAGTTCCTGAATCATCTGAGTAACGGCGCTGCTCTGATCGGTCATCTGTGTATTGTATCACAAGATGCCTTTGATTCAGCGCCTCTTCGTATGTACGGAGATTGGACTCCAGTTCTTCACGTGTCGCATTGTCAGCACCAGCTGGAATGAGGGAATTGGGTGTTTCTGAGTCTTGGTCGCTAGATGTGTGTCGCTGTGCTGGTGTTAGGCGGCTTCAACGACGCGCTCAGCGAACTCAACGGCCTTCGTAGTATCGCGTACCTGACCAAGCATCAGCCGTCATGATTCGCCGCTGGTGTGCTCAGTCGTCGCCCTCTTCTTCCTGCCCCGATCTGTCGGGAGACTGCGGCAGCTTCGCGCGCCACTGGGCGGCCTTGGCGTCGTAGCCCTGGCCCGGCTCGGCGGCGTGCCAGGCTTCGTACAAATCCACCACGCGCTGGATGGCCTCGTTCCTGTCATCCTTAGACGCTGTGTCATCTTCCTGTACGGAATTGGCTAACTCGATCAGAATCGTCTCGGCCTCGGTGAACTTTTTGGTCCGAACCGCCGCGCTGAGGGAGGGGTCCGCACCCTGTGTGGCCAGGCACTCGCCCAGCATTCGTCGCGTCTCTTCGGTGCGATGGAACCGCAACTCGGTGTTAGCGACCAGCTTCTCAACGATCGACAAACATTCACGCAGCACCGGCTCCGCGTCTGCGGCCTGGTTATTCTTCAAGAGCGCCTTGGCATATTCAATCAAAGTATTCGTCAGGCCCAGATCGTCAGCCGGGGTGGCCGATCGCAGTTGATCGACATGCTCACGCCATACTTCCAGGGCCTTGTCCGGCTGATGCAGCCGGGTCCATGCTTTTGCCAATGTTCGGGCAAAGTGTTGAGAGGTGGAGTCGTCTTGGAACGCCGATGCCGCAGCCCGCTTTGCTTGTTCATAATCAGCCGGGGACCGGTCGTCGTCTTTCACAATACGCCAGGCCCGTCGAGAAAGACGAACAGGGTTGTCTTCGATCCAGTGCGCGATATCGATCGCCGCCGCACGGACCGCCGGTTCCAGTGACGTGTTTTCCTGCACCGCAGCTTGAATCTCAGCCGCGAAGACGAGCTGGGTCTCGAGATCGCGAACCAGGGAACGCGCCTCCTCGTGAATCACCGAGCATCGTTTCAGGACGAGGTTGATCGCCGCGTGGCGGAGCGAATCGCTCAGCGACGGGTCGGAACCCACCTGATCGGCAACGGCCGAGCAGTCCAGTCCCTTGCCGAACAGAACATCGACGAAGGGGCTGATGGTCTGTTCGGCGCGATGTGCGTCGTCGCGCTCGGCTACGCGGTCACGGTACGCAATAGTATCCCAGAGGCGCACCGCCCCATCGTTTTCGAACGCGCAAGCGATTCGTGAGCCGTCCGGGCTGAACACAACCGTGTTGACGATGTCCTGATCCGCCCGGAGGACCAGGAGCTCGTCGGCGGTGGAGGCGTCCCACAACCGCACCGTGGTGTCACGCGATCCCGAGGCGATGCGCGACCCGTCCGGGCTGAACGAGGCAGAAAAGACCGTGCCCTCGTGCCGCCGGAAGACGGCGAGTTCCTTCCCGCTGGCGGTGTCCCAAACGCGGGCCGTGTTGTCCTTCGAGGCGGTGACGATGCGCAACCCGTCCGGGCTGAACGCGACAGAAAAGACCGTGTCCTCGTGCCCCCTGAGGACGTCGAGCTCGTCACCGGTCGAGGCGTCCCACAGCCGGACGGTATTGTCCTTCGACTCGCGGCCATACTCGTACGATCCGCCCCCCGAAGCGATGCGCGACCCGTCCGGGCTGAACGCGACCGAGTAGACCGGTTCTTCGTGGCCGCGGAGGACGAGGAGTTCCTCGCCGCTGGAGGCGTCCCACACCAGCACCGTCCCGGCACCCTCGTCCCCCCAGGGCCCTGACCCCGCGGCGATACGCGATCCGTCCGGGCTGAACGCGAGCGAGTGGACCGGGTCCTCGAGCCCGCGGATGACGAGAAGCTGTTTGCCAGCCAATGCGTCCCACAGCCGCACCGTGTCGTCAGCCGCCGCCGAGGCGATGCGCGACCCGTCCGGGCTGAACGCGACCGAACCAACGGAGTTGCCGTGCCCGCGGAGGACGAGAAGCTGCTCGCCGGCCACGACGTCCCACAGCCGCACCGTCCTGTCGTTCGACCCTGTTGCGATCCGCGTCCCGTCAGGGCTGAACGCGACCGAGTTGACACCCACAGGCCAGAGAGCGCCGGGCCGATCAGCGTGCGGCCTTCCTGTCTCGTGCCCGAGGAGAACGGCGAAGGCGCCTGGGATCGAGGCGTCCCACAGGCGCACCGTGCCGTCACCCGACCCCGAGGCGATGCGCGACCCCCGGGGTGAGAACGCGACCGACAAGACCCCGCTCTCATGCTCGCGGAGAACGGCAAGCTCCTTTCCACTGGCGGCGTCCCACAGCCGCACCGTCCTGTCATCCGACCCTGTTGCGATCCGCGTCCCGTCAGGGCTGAACGCGACCGAATTGAACGCCTTCTGCCCGCGGAGGACGAGAAGCGCGTCGCCGCTCGATGTGTCCCATACCCGCACGGTCTTGTCGTACGAACCCGATGCGATCCGTGTCCCGTCTGGGCTGAACGCGACCGAGGTGACCCGGCCCTTGTGCCCTCGGAGGACGCGGAGTTCCTTCCCTGTGGAGGCGTCCCACACCCGCACAGCCGCGGCACCCTCGAACCAAGGCCCTGACCCCGAAGCGATACGCGACCCGTTCGGGCTGAACGCCACCGACCAGACCAGGTCCTCGTGGCCTCGGAGGACGAGAAGCTCCTCGCCGCTCGAGGCGTCCCACACCCGCACCGTTCTGTCATTCGATCCCGAAACGATACGCGACCCGTCCGGGCTGAACGCGACCGAGTAGACCGGTTGTTTGTGGCCGCGGAGGACGAGGAGTTCCTTCCCGCTGGCGGTGTCCCAAACACGCAGCCTGTTGTCCCTCGATCCGGACACGATCCGCGTGCCGTCCGGGCTGAACGCGACAGAAAAGACCGTGTCCTCGTGCCCCCTGAGGACGTCGAGCTCGTCACCGGTCGAGGCGTCCCACAGCCGGACGGTATTGTCCTTCGACTCGCGGCCCCACTGGTACGATCCGCCCCCCGAAGCGATGCGCGTCCCGTCCGAGCTGAATGTGACAGCAAACGCCCCGCTCCCGTGCCCGCGCAGGACGGCCTGGCTCTGGTGGACCTGCGCATGTAGGTACAGCCACTCCCAGCGCCTCAGCTCCGAGGGCGCCTGGTCGAGCAAGACCCCCGCATTCCGGACATCGTTGGAATGAAGACTGGCCTGGGCGCCTCGGACGTTGGCCAGGTAGGACTGCCACCGGGCCCGCTGGGCAGCCTCTTCCGCTTGCCGCTCTTGTTTCTCCGCCTCGTCGCGCGAAGCATTGGCTGCTCGTTCCTGCTCTCGAGCCAGTTCCAGATTGTCTTCCGCTTCGATCGTTTTCTGATCCGCGATCTGACGCTGATGTGCCTCACCGATTGCATAGTTGATTGACACCAACGCCCCGATCACCGATACCGCGACCACTACCAACGCCGTCATCACACCCGTCCGATTTCTTCGCACGAACTTGCGCAACCGATATCCGGCGCTCGGCGGCCCCGCTACCACGGGCTCGTCGTCGAGGTGACGTTGCACGTCGGCAGCGAAGCCCTCGGCCGTGTCGTAGCGCCGCGTACGGTCCTTCTCCAGCGCCTTCATGATGATCCAGTCCAGGTCGCCGCGGATCTGCAGACCCAGCTTCCTCGGCTCGATGTTCCGGTGGGCCGCGATCGACTCCAGCGTGTCGAGCGTAGAGAGACGCGTGCTCGGCTTGTGCGGTTCTTCTTCACGAATGATCCGCTGAATCTCGTTGAGGCCCGCGGAGCGCAGCCGCTTGGGATCAAACGGCGTGGTGCCGGTGAGCAGCTCATACAGCAGTACGCCCAGCGCGTAGATGTCGCTGCGGGTGTCAATGTCCAGCCCGCTCATCTCCGCCTGTTCGGGCGACATGTACTGGGGCGTCCCCACCATCTGGCGGTGCTCGGTGAACAGCGTCTTCTCCGTCAGCTCCGCGTTGGTCGCCTTGGCGATGCCGAAGTCGATCACCTTGGGAACGGGCTGACCGTCATGCAACGTCACCAGGACGTTGGACGGCTTGATGTCGCGGTGGATAATCCCCTTCTGGTGGGCGTGCTGCACCGCAGCGCAGACAAGCTTGAACAGATCGAGCCGCGCGTGGACCGTCAGGTTGTTCTGGTCGCAGTATTCCGTGATCGGAATGCCCTTGACCAGCTCCATGACGAAGTAGGGTCTTCCGGTCTCGGTCGCCCCGGCGTCGAGCACCGTGGCGATGTTGGGATGAGCCATCATGGCCAGCGCTTGGCGCTCGGCCTCGAAGCGGGCGATGACCTGCTTGGTGTCCATGCCGAGCTTGATGATCTTCAGGGCCACCCGGCGCTTGACGGGCTTCTTCTGCTCGGCCATCCAGACGACGCCGAAGCCGCCTTCACCGATGGGCTGCAGGAGCTTGTAGCGGCCGATCATGGCGCCGGCCTGTTCGCGCGGGGCAGTCACGACGGTCGCGTCGCCTTCGTTACCGGCCGACGCAAGAAACGACCCCGCCTCGGCGTCCGCTTGCAGCAGCGCCTCGACCTTCGAGCGCAGCGCGACGTCGTTGCCGCAAGCGCCCCGAAGGTATCCATCACGCTCGCTGGGTGACTCGATCGCCCGAGCTTCATGAAATACTTGCTCTGGGCTGAGTTGAGGATGGGTCATCGTCGACTCCTTCGCGACTTGACATTGTCGCATGCTCGTGGCGTCCTGGCTCGTTTGCTCCAAACACCAATGCGAGAACGGAGGCCGGAACACCCCACCCGGGTGAAGAAAAACCGGAGGCCGGGCTATTCCTCCCGCCGGAGCTCGTTATAGAGCCAGGCGCGAGCGTAGGCCCAGTGGCGGTCCGCGGTCGTGGACGAGATGCCCAGCACGGCGGCCGCCTGCGGTAGGCTCAGCCCGCCGAAGAAGCGGAGCTTGACCAGGTCGGCCTTGCCCGGATCCTCTTCGGCAAGGCGCCCCAGGGCCTCGTCCAGGTCGAGTATCTCCTGCGGCACTGCATCGAGCGTTACGTTCTCTGCAGAGAGCGAAATCCTGGCCCGCCCACCGCCGCGCTTGCTTGCTCCTTTGGCCCGGGCACGATCGATGAGGATGCGCCGCATCGCCTCGGCTGCGGCCGCGAAGAAGTGGCCCTTGTTCTCCCACTGACCGCCTGCCTCGTCGTCACCCAGCAGCCGCAGGTACGCCTCGTGAACCAGTGCCGTCGCCTGCAGCGTCTGGCCCGGCGACTCCCTGGCCATTCGGCGTTCCGCCAGCGCGCGAAGCTCGTCGTAGACGATCGGCAAGAGTTGCTCGGCGGCCCGTTCATCGCCGCGCTCCACCGCCTGCAGGATCTGGGTGACGTCAGGGCGCATCACTGCATGATACTCTTGGGGTGGTTGGGTACATGATCGTGCGTGGCCACCTTATCCCATCTGCAGGACTGCCGATCGCGTCGATCCTGGTCATGTGCAGCAGCGCACTGCGTAGGCATCCAGTTCCGGCCCGCAGTTAGCAACTCGCCGGCAGCCGCAAAGCTCGACTGCATCGACTGATCACGGCCGGTCGTGTGGCTAACACTTGCAGCATAACGGAGGGTGCCAATGTATCGAGTTCCTGCTCATCGGCAGTCACCCGGACCAACGGCCTTCCGGGGCGTCGTCCGGTCAGCGAGCTCTGCTTGCGCATCCGTCTCATGCGCCAGCTTCGCGCCAAGGGAACTAGTTTGCGCCGGATCGCCGAGGAATTGCAGGCTAAGGGTTTCACGAACCGGACGGGGAAGCGGTTATCACCTCAACTGATTGCCAACGTGTTGAGGCGATCATGATTCGGCTCCTTGTACCTCAACCCGGATTTCCCAGATGACCGCGGCGTTCTCGAACAACCGACATGGCGATCACCGGTGTAGATTGCGGTAAGCCTGCACCTCGAAGCACCGACTCTGCGAGGAACCCAATAGGTGAAGCATGCAGGCAGGCGTTGCCAGCCAGTCAGAACTGGCGCGGCTCGCACACGTCAGTCGTCCTGCTCGTTCGAATTCAGTTCGTCGGGCAGCTTCGCGCGCCATTGGTCGGCTTTGACGGGCTTGTCCCAAACGTGGTCGAGGTTGATGAGCGAGTTCATCTGGACTCATCTTCCAACGCAGCCTCGAACCTGGCCAGTGCGGCTTCCAGTTCCTGCCGAAGTGGGGAATCGCCCTGCGGCAGTAGGGCGATGGCTTGGCGCTGGTTCTCTATGGCCCGGGCAGTGTCACCGGTTAGGTGGTACGCGAGAGAGAGCGTGTCGAGATAGTCCAGATTCTGGTGGTCCGTCAGATCGTTGGCCTGGATCGCCAGCTCCAGGGCGAGCTGCGGATCGCGCAGATCGTGCGGCTCGCACGTCAGCAGGTACCACGCGCAGATGTTCATGTCATTGGCCGACGCGCCAGGTAGTTCGGCGCGTCGGCGCTCGATCTGCTGGGCCGTGCGTACCAGTTGCCTGGCATCGTTGATCCTTCCCTGGATGATGTAAAGTTCGGCCAAGTTGCGCATGGCGCGCAGCGTGCCTGGATGCTCCGGGCCCAACACGTGCTTATGGATCTGAAACGTCTTGAGGTGTAGCGGCTCCGCCTCGCTGTACCGGCCCTGATCGCTGTATAGCACCGCAAGATTGCCGCTGGAAGCTAGGGTGTTCGGATGCTCCTCGCCGAGGACGCGCCGATGGATCTCCAACGTCTTGCGGTACAGCTGCTCTGCCTCGTCGTAACGGCTCTGTCTGGAGTACAGAACAGCGAGGTTGTTCATGGTCATGAGCGTTTGCGGATGTTCCTCGCCCAGGATGCGCTTCTGGATCTGGAACGTCTTGAGGTAGAGCGGTTCTGCCTCGTCGAGCCGTCCCTGTCTCCTGTGCAGAAGCGCGAGGGAGTTCATAGACGAGAGGGTTCTCGGATGCTCCTGGCCCAGGACGCGCTGCTTGATGTGAATCGTCTTGACAAACAGCTGCTCCGCCTCGGCGTAGCGACCCTGAATCGAGTACAGGTCCGCTACGTTGTGCATGGAGGAGAGCGTGCTCGGATGTTCCTCGCCTAGGACGCGTTTGCGGATTTCCAGCGTCTTGACGTGCAGCAGCTCCGCCTCGTTGTAACGGCCCTGATCCTTGTACAGGCCCGCGAGGTTGCTCGTTGAGTCGAGCGTGTTGGGATGCTCCTCGCCCAGGACGCGCTTCTGAATCTGCAGCGTCCGGATGTATTTCGTCTCGGCTTCCTTGTAGCGACCCTGATTCCAGTACAGGCCCGCGAGGTTGAACATGTAGCCGAGCGTGTTCACATGCTCCTCCCCGAGTATGTTTATTGCGATGTCAAGCGTCTTTACGAACAGCGGCTCCGCCTCTTCGTAACGGCCCTGCACCTGATACAGAATCGCGAGGTGATTCACCGAGCGAAGCGTGTCCGGATGCTCCTGGCCCAACTCCCGAAGCCGAAGCAGCCTGGCTCGCTGAAGGTGCGGGTCGGCGGCGGCGTATTCGCCTAGTTTCCGGTAAGTTTCTCCCAGGGTCGCACGGATTGAGGCCTCGATCAGCGGCTTTCCGTCGAAGCGCCCGCCCGCGATGGACGCCTCTTCGATGCGTTTGCCCGCCTCGTCCAGCACGTCCCGCATCAGGACGTCCTTGCCTTTGCCTTGCTGAGTCGAAGGGACGACCGCGGCGAGCAGATCGACATTGAGAAAGTCATTAACGGCCTGGGCGATCTCAGTTTGTCGCTCGGCTTCTTGGGCTCGCAGGTTGGCACGCTCATGAGCGACAGTTTCGCGCACGGCGAATGTGGTGGAAACAATAGTTGCTGTAATGACGGCGGCAAGCGATAACACCGCCGCCGCGACAATGCCCCTGTTTCTTCGCGCGAACTTGCGGAATTGATAGATCGCGCTGGGCGGCCGCGCCTCGATCGGCTCATGATGCAGGTATCGTTTGATATCCGAAGCCAGGGCCGCGACCGACTCGTATCGTCGATCACGTTCCTTGGCCAGGGCCTTGAGGATGATCGTCTCCAGATCCCCCCGGACCGTGCGATCGATCGTGCTGGGGCGGATCGGGGGGGTGTCTTGGATGATGCGGATGATTTCGGAGATCGGGGTGTCGGCCAGTTGGTAAGGAAGCTGATCCGTAAGCAACTCAAAGAGCACGACCCCGAGCGAGTACACATCGCTGCGCGTGTCCAGGTCATGCGGGTCGGCGCGGCATTGTTCGGGGCTCATGTAAGGCAGCGTCCCGATGAGTTGCCCGATGTCGGTCTGCATCGTGGTGATGGCCAGATCGGCGTCGGTAGCCCTGGCAACCCCGAAGTCGATGATCTTTACCCGCCCCGACGAGTCGACGAGCAGGTTTCCGGGCTTGAGGTCACGGTGGATGATGCCCTTCTGGTGTCCGTGATCGACGCCCTCGCAGATTTGGAGGAACAAGGCAATCCGGGCCTTCTTATCCAGAGTTTGACGCCGGGCGTAGTGAGTGATCATGCACGCCCCGGGGATGTATTCCATGGCGAAGTAGGGGACGCCTCCGGTGCCGTCGCCATGCATGCCGGCCTCGTGGATCTGGGCGATGGCGGGGTGGCTCAACCGGGAAAGGACCTGAGCTTCATACTGGAAACGGCGTAATGCCTGACGCGAAGCGATCCCCCGCTTCATCACCTTCAAGGCAACGGTGCGGTGAGGTTGTTCCTGGACGGCGGAATAGACGACGCCCATGCCGCCTTCGGCGATGACGCTGCGGACGTGATACCGGCCGATGTGCTGACCGACATAGGAATGGCGAGGCTCCGGTTCGATGTTGGATGTATCGATCGCGGGTTTCTTCAGAAACGTGCCGGCGGCGGCTTCGGATTCGAGCAGCGACTCGACTTCGCGGCGCAGGACTTCGTCGCCGGCGCAGACGCGATCAAGGAACGAACGACACCGTTCGGCGTCGAGTTCGACGACCTGCTCAAAGATATCCAGTGCTGCGCGGGCTCGCTTTACGTCAGGACTCATCGTTCGCTCAATTCGAAGTAGTGTCATCGGCCAGTTCCCGGTGGAGCCAGGTCCGGGCCGAGCGCCATCGCTGCTCGACGCTACGCAGCGACATGGTGAGCATCCGGGAGACTTCTTCCATGGTCATGCCGCCGAAGAAACGCATCTGGACGATGTTCATCCGGATCGGATCGATCGCTTCGAGTTTTTCCAGGGCTTCATCGAGGGCCAGCAGATCGACATTCGTGATCGAATCCGCGGCGATATACACGTGGCTGAGCGTGAGGGGCTGGTGGTCTCCCCCTCGCTTGAGACGTTTGCGGCTGCGGGCGTGATCGATGAGGATCCGCCGCATGATCGTGGAGGCGACGGCAAGGAAGTGGGCTCGGTCGCGCCACTGAACCCGGGTCTGATCGATGAGCTTGAGGTAGGCATCATGGGCCAGGGCGGTGGTCTGGAGCAGGTGGCCCGGACTTTCCCGACGCATGCAAGCCTGGGCGGTTTCGTGAAGTTCAGTATAAATGAGGGAGGCAAGGTCTTCCGCAGCCGCGGGCTCGCCGGCGCTGAGTTTCCGGAGCAGCTTTGTCGCTTCGCCGACCTCGCTCATTCATTCGCCTCCACAAAAGAAATTAAGAATTGCATGCGGGTTGCCCCGCCCATTGTCGCGTAAGTGGGTGGCTCTGGCAAGAAAATCCAGTATCGATGTAAATAAGGAGATTCCTTATGTCTTGTATGCAACGTATTTAGCCTGTTCTGGGGCTTGCAATGGCGATTCTTACGTCGGTTATTGAGGCATGAGCCATACATATCCCGGCCGCTCAACCGAGGTCCAGGCGGCGATCAATGCCGCCGTCAACAGGAGAATGAATTATGAAATGGTTCGCAACGAAACAAGATAATCGGGTCATGTGGTCTTTGTCCTGCGTGATGGCACTGGCCCTGATGAACGGTCCTGCGGCGGGGCAGTTCGACGAACTGAAACTCCTCGCCTCCGACGGCGCGGCGGTCGACGGGTTAGGCCGAATCGTCTCGTTCAGCGGGATCCCCGGAAATGAAGTCGCCATCGTCGGGGCGTTTAGCGACGCCGACAACGGTTTTCGATCAGGCTCGGCTTACATCTATCGCAGGAGTGGCGCAAGCTGGGTCCAGGAGGCCAAACTCCTCGCCTCCGACGGCGCGGCGTCCGACCATTTCGGCATTTACGTCTCGATCAGCGGCACACCTGGAAATGAAGTCGCCATCGTCGGGGCGTATCAGGACGACGACAACGGCTTTAACTCCGGCTCGGCGTATATCTACCGCTACAATGGCGTGAGTTGGGTCGAGGAACAAAAACTCCTCGCCTCCGACGGCGCGGCGAACGACCATTACGGCGAGACCGTCTCGATCAGCGGCACCCCCGGAAATGAAATCGCCATCGTCGGGGCGTTTTTTCACGATGACAACGGCACGAACTCCGGCTCGGCGTTCATCTACCGCTTCAATGGCGTGACTTGGGTCGAGGAACAAAAACTCCTCGCCTCCGACGGCGCGGCTGGCGATAGCTTCGGCTTCAGTGTTTCGTTCAGCGATATCCCCGAAAATGAAGTCGCCATCATTGGAGCGCATACGGACAACGACAACGGCTTCCAATCCGGCTCGGCGTACATCTTCCGTTTCAATGGCGTGACTTGGGTCGAGGAACAAAAACTCCTCGCCTCCGACGGCGCGG
>CBDUST010000011.1:0-31433 GCA_965369945.1 uncultured bacterium
GCTGACCCTGAGCCTGATGATCCTCAGGCGTACGAAAGCACTTTTCAACGGAGCATACCCGTCCCGGTTTCTGCCCGACTATCGCACGGATCCATTATCGCACGGATCCATGCTGTCTCCGTGGCCGAGATGAGCAGGCACCGCCTCCAGTCCGATGCAAATCGTGTGCGCGTTGTCAGGATTCCCCGGTGGAATGTGACAGATGCATACCTCATTGTCGTCGATCGGGATCAAGTCCGCTACCAGGACCAATTCAAGCCCCGAAAAGATCCACTCCACATCCATCCTGAACGGAGAGGCCAACCTCCCGTCCCTATTCTTCAGCAGCACCAAGCCGTCGAAGTTCATGTCTGAAACGCTCCCATCTTCGAGAACACTTGTCATCGTTCCGAACGCTCTGATGGGCTCTAGGGGCTCGGTCGCCGGAAAGATGAACGAGCCTTGGATCGAGGAAACGGGCGCTGACGGTTGAAACCTTGCGTTGATCTGGTAGTTGATCACATCGTCCTGAAACCGGAAGTCGGTGATGCCTTCAAGTATGTCTCCGTTGTCAAATGCCGCGGCGAAAACCTCGTCCATCCCCTCAGGTGAGGCATCAGGAGGGGGGTCGCATAACCTAAAGGGACAACCGGGTTCGTCGATCTGACAAGCGAGCCAACAAATCGCAAAATAATAGTCGAGGATGGGTACGTGTACCTTCTGCCAGTCGGCCAGCGAGATAGGAACTTTCGGAAATATCGCGGCGGGGTCGGGCAAAGTGGCTACCAGGACCAGTTTATCCGGGTCACTTACATCGACGAACGCAAGCACGGAATATGCTTCCCGTCCGACAAACACGTCATTGAACGTTCCACTCATGTTGACCGTAAACTGGATCTCGCCGCCTTGCCGGGCTTGTGCCGGTATGTTGACGACGGCCGCGGCGACGCGAGGAACGGCCGGAGCTTGCGGATTCGGTCGGTGAGCGGCCGAAGGCAACCATGCGGCCGAGCCGGCGAGAAGCAGAGTGCAGAGCGCGAAGCCAGCCAATACGGTTAAGCGACGACTTGATTTGAACATTGTGATGCTCCTTTCATTCTTGGTGTCCACCCGGTGGACTCGTTCTTTCCGGTTTTCTGACAAGACCCAGGGCTACGGCTTGGATCTGTTTTGGCAACAATCAGCATGAAGCTGATATGTCCCATTTGACCTTCGCCCGGCTCCACCGCCGAGCTTTCCGACCTCGAACCTAAAGTCCCCCGGAAACACAAGCTCCAGTCGTTTGCTTCTAGGATATCTGTCTTTGACGTTGACGGTAGTCAGCTACCTAGGTGTCAGCTAAATAGGTGTCAGCTAAATAGGTGTCAGCTAGATAGGTGACAGCGAACTAGGGTACACCCTGGTTACCGAGCCACTTCTCCTGTCTGGGAATCGGCGGCGTCCGGCTCAAGTGGGCCTGTCGGGCCGTTTCGGCGGCCGTCCTTTGTCCCCTACTCATGCGTCACCGAAGTAGGGGACACACACCGGCGTTCCAGCATCCGCCACTCCATGTTATACTCCCTTCATGTTATCTAACGGCGCCTGTATTCTGTGCGTGGATCGAGAAGGGACAAGCCGTGAAAAAGTGTCCATACTGCGCCGAAGAGATCTTGGACGACGCGATCAAGTGCCGCTTCTGCGGAGAGATGATCGACAAAAGGCGAGGATTCCTCGGCCGCGCGATGATGTTGATCGTGTCACTTGTCGTCTTGATCGTGTCACTTGGGTACGTCGTCATCTCCTTTGTCCAGGAACATGGGGAGCACGGCCATGCGGATTTGAAGGATCCGGAGCATGTCGTCGGCTTGGCTGTGGCGTTGATAGCGGCCCTCACGGTATGGCGTTCCCTCAGGCGGCGTCGGCATAACTAAGACGTGCAGTAGAAAGAAACGCCGCCGCCCAACATCGTGTTGCAGCCGCCGCGGCGTGAGGTGCTTACGGCACCGATGGTGATGCATTCGTGGTGGATTGGACAGGCTTTACAGTGTGGGGAGGATTGGGTCGAAATAGAGGGGCTGACCGGTGGTAAATCGAAACAGCCCGGTGGGTCGTCCATCGTTCAACGAATTGTTGTCGCGGCGGTTGTCGTGTTCGTGCTCGGGGGGGTGGGGTATGGGTATGCGCAGCGGAATGTTTATCGCGTTTCGATTCGGCCGGGTGAGGCGACTTCGATTACGGTCGAGGTGCCAATGCAACGGTTTGGGCGGGCCAAGAGTTTTGCGAAGGAGAGCGGTCTGCCGGTGCGGTGTGGGGTCAGTCGACCCAGCAGCACCGATGGCGTGCGCGTAAGTGTGATGTACACAAGCCACGGTTTGCACAAGATGCGCGCGAAGCTGCGCGTGTCGGCGAGCGGCGATGCACGGCCAGGGAGGCGCAAACGGCACGTCGAGTTTACGATTGATGGTGGAGGGGATTGGCCGAAGGCGACGGTGGTGGTGAAGGTGAGAAAGTGATGGCATCGTGGCATCGTGGCATCGTGGGGAGAAGAGAAGACCCTCACCCTAGCCCTCTCCCGCCCCCGGACAGGGAGAGGGGACAAGAGAGGGGATAAGAAAAGAGATCAGCGACCGTAAAAGGGGCGATCGCTGATCTTGGGAGGGTGGTGTCAAAGAGAATTAGAAGGACGTGGCGAACGCGTCAGTCGTTTGAGAAGAGGTAGTCGCCCTTGGCGGATTGACTGTGGCATGCGATGCAACCGGCGGGCATTCCCTTAGCGACACGACCGGCTAGAAGCATGTCCTTGGGGTTCTTGAGAATCTCGCCGTTCTTGCCATATTTGACCCAGAACCAGTTGTCGTTGTCGGCGTCGTAGCCTGCTTCGCGCTGAAGCATGATGGTGACAGCGGCGAGCCACTGATCGGGATTCTCGTCAACGGCTTCTTTGGTGACGCCACGGCCGCCGTAGTTGTCTTTGATGATGATCGGGTAGTGTTTGGAATCGACGGTGACCCAGGTCGAGTAGAGCCTGACGAATTTGCCGTGGGGACTTGCGCCTTTGTAGACAGGCGAGGTGAGCTTCCAGTCCTTGTAGCCATCCATTGCGGTCCAGACCTTCTTGGCGAAGGCGACATCAGCGGGGCCGCCGAATGCGGGGCCGGAATCCTGATTCCCGGTGGGCTCGGCAGGGTCGGCTTTGAGGGTCAAGGCCAACAGCGGCACAGCGACAATCGTGGTCACAAATGCGAGGACAAGTTTCTTGTTCATGGTGCGGTCTCCTTGAAGCGACTAACTACTGAAGGGTGAGCAAATATTCGACCAGTGCGCTAAGTTCGTCCTCTGACCCCTCGAAGGCGGGCATTTCGGTGTCCGGCTTGAAGCTGCGCGCGTTACGAATCCATAAGGGCAGGTAGTCGGGGCGCAAGCGCGTAGCGACGTTGGATAGGTCGGGCCCTTGCGTGCCGCCTGAACCGGCGATGGTGTGACACTGAACGCAATCCATCTCGGTAAACAGGAGCCGGCCGTGTTCGACGGGGTCGAGGTCTATTGCGATGGAATCGGCTTGTGAGTTGTCCTGAGGCGGTGTAAGAACTCCCCAGGCGGTGAGGCCGATGATTGATATTCCGACGATCAGCCCGGCTGTCACGACGATCGGTCGCTGACGAATCGCGCGTTTGCGTGACCGGTCGATGAAGGGCAAAGCGAAGAGCGCGCCGAAGAGTAGATTGGGCACCACAAAGGTGCCGATTATCTTCAGGCTTCCGGGTAATGACTTGAGGATTTGATAATGCGAGAGGAAGTACCACTCGGGGCGCGGGACGAAGTCGGATGAGGCCGGATTAGCCGGGCCGGTGTCGACGGAAGTGATGAGCGCGGCCACGACGCACAGGGCCAAAGCGCCGCCGCCGGCGACGATCACATCCTTGAGCGCCTGAGAGGGGAAGAACGGGCGAACCGGTTCGGGCGATCCATCGGCCGGGCCGGCTGAACCTGTTCGCTGCAGAATACCCAGGTGAAGGGCAATCAGCCCGAAGAGCGCAAACGGCAGCAGTGATACGTGCAGGATGTAGAAGCGAGAGAGTGTGGCTGCGCCGATGTCGCCATATCCGCCGGTGAGTATTTGACCCACGTACTTGCCGATGCCTGGCGCGCTTGAACCGATGTCGATCCCGACGACGGTCGCCCAATATCCGCGCTGATCGAAGGGAAGGAGCTGACCGGTAAACGCCAAGAGCGTGAGCAGGATGAAGAGCATCACGCCGGTGATCCAAAGCAGCTCGCGTGGGGCTTTATAGGCAGCGAAAAAGTATGAGCGGGCCAAGTGTAAAAATGCGGTGACGATGATGAAGGCTGAACCGTAGCGGTGCAAGTGATGGAGGAAACGCCCAAGGAAGAGTTCGTCTTGGATATATCGAACGCTTTGGTAGGCGCTTTCGGGGCCGGGGCTGTAATAGAAACCGAGCAGAATGCCGGTGAGTGTCTGGAAGCAAATGTACAAGAGCAGCAGACCGCCGAGGGTGTGAAGCCAGGAGATGTTGCGCGGCAAGGGCTTTGTGAGAAAGGCTCCGATGCGCTGCGGGCCATCCCAGCGCGGGCCGACCCAAGTCAGAAGTTGGGCGGTGAGCCGACTGAGAATTCCGCCGTGGTTGTTTGACGGTCCGGTCAAGCGGTGGCGTCCTGCTGATCACTACCGGGGAGGCGGACAAAGCACACTTCATCTTCGATCTTGACATCAAGGCGAGTCAGTGGTCGCGGCGGCGGACCGGACTCGACGTTGCCGTGTTCGTCGTACACACCGCCATGACACGGGCAGCGGAACTTCTTTCCTTGAGCGTCCCACTTGACGGCGCAGCCTAAGTGCGAGCATTTGGAAAGTAGCGCAACCGGATCGGCCGGGTAGAGATCCTTGACGTAGATGGTCAGTGATTGACGCTGGTGGATCCAAGCGTGATCGTGATCGATGCGCAGTACGTGTCGCTGGAAGGACTCAGCATCGAGGTCTTCCGCAGCGCCGATGCGAATCCAAGGCCGGGGCGCGCTGCGACCGAGCGCATTTGAGAGAAATGCAGCGACGAGGGTGAGGGCGCCTGCGGCCAGCGCCCCTGCCCCGCCGAAGATCGCCGCTAGCGCCGATCGGCGATTGATCGATCCGGATTCGTTACCGCGTTGCGGGGAAGGATTGTCTTCGCCTGTCATGGGCGAACGGACTCCTAGAGAGGTGCATCGACGCTACAGCGCGCACCGCGGGTTATCAAATCGTGCGCAAGCGGCAACTGAGAAACAGTCGTATCAATCGTTTATAAACAGGTAGTCGCCTCCCGCAGCGTTACCGTGACAAGCGATGCAACCGGCAGGCATGCCCTTGGCTACGCGACCAGCGAGCAACATTCCCTTGGGGTTCGTAAAGAGCGTTCCGTCGGGTTTATACTTCACCCAGAACCAGTCAGCGTTGTCCGAGTCATAGCCACGGACCTTTTGCATGACGGTGACCGCCATGAGCGGGCCACCTTGCTCGCCGTAGTTTTCTTTGACGATCACGTAACCGTCGCGTGGAATTTGGGGGTTGCGGACGGCGGTTGAATTGATGTAGTACTTCAGGACCTTGCCATGCGGGCTCTTGCCATCCTGCCAGCCGCCGAGACCGGGATAGGACGCCCAGTTCTGGTAGCCGCGCATATCGCGCCACAGCCGTTGCGATCGTCTGACATCGTCCGGCCCACCAAAGGGCGGGGCCATCTCGCCCGAGTCGGCCATCGCGCCTGACTCACCTTTGTCGGTCGAATCACATCCGGCTGCAAACCACACAAATCCGATTAGGGCCACAGCGGGAATCACCCAGAGTACTCGCTTCATAAGTTGTTCTCCTGACAGGAAATCCAGTTCAGCGTCCGTCAACAACTTCACAACCCTCCACGGACACGTACATAGAACATAAAAGTCTGTGCGGCCACGGACTATTCCCGGATAACTATCCCTGGTGGCGGATGAGGGTTGTGGCGCGATGTGTCCAATAATCGGCAGCACGGCGTCCCGTGGCTCGCCCCTTTGACTCGAAGGCTCGAACTGTGAGCTACAATGTCGGCCTGATCAGATGAACGACGAAGCACGGATCAAAAAGAGGATTAGCGGAAGCCTGGCGGTGGTTGGGGCCCTGCGCGATCAGGTTGCGGTGATTGGGGACCTTGCCGGCGAAGTGTACGAGTGCCTGCGGTCAGGCGGAACGCTTTACACCGCGGGCAACGGCGGATCGGCGGCGCAAGCACTTCACTTGGCCGAAGAACTGATCGGTCGGTATCGCTCTGATCGGCCGGCGCAGCGAGCGATCTGCTTGAATGCTGATCCGAGTGCGCTGACGTGCATCGCCAACGACTATGGGTTTGAGCATATTTTTTCGCGACAAATCGAGGCGTTGGTGAAGCCTGGTGATGCGCTGCTCGTGCTGTCAACATCCGGCGACAGCGCGAACGTAGTAAACGCTCTACGTACGGCAGGGCTGCGTGGGGCGACGACGATTGGGTTGCTGGGGGGGCGCGGTGGGGCGTGTTGCGAACTATGCGATCATGCGCTCGTTGTGCCCGGCAAAGACTCCGCTCACATTCAAGAAGCGCATCAAGTGGTGATTCATTTGATCTGCGAAGTGATTGAGCAAAGGGTGATGGCTGAAGCGACGGCGCGTTGAGGCGTGTGAAAGAAGACGTCGGGTCAAGCCCGACGGCTAAACTACCCGTTGCCTTCGAGCTTGGATTCGATTTGCGTGTCGTCCTCCTCGTCGGCCGGCGTGGGAGTTTCAGAAATAACATGAGGTTGGGGTTTGGCGTGGCGCCACTGAGCTTTGGCAACAAGCTCTCGCACCGCGTTCTGACCTTCGCGTTCAGCGTGGCGTTCGGTATCAGTTTCGGGAGGCGGCGCCGGTGTGTGTGCGGACTCCTGGGTCTCTGAATACATGTGCAACGTCTGCGTGGGAAACGCAAACTGCACGCCGAGGCGATCTGCCAGGCGAAGGATGTCCAGCATCAACCGATGCCGTTCGCGCAGCTCCGTCTGGTAGTCCGGCGCTTCGTAGAACATATACAGCAGAACGTCCAGGCTCGATGCGCTGAACTCATTGAGCCACACATGGTAGTAGTCCGTGCGTGTGTAAGGATGGCGGCGGATCAACTCGCGCACACCTTCGCAGAACGCTTCAATCTTGGCGGGCGGCGTGTCGTAGGTCAGGCCCAGGTTCGTCTTGAACCGACGGTATTTTCGTTTGCCGTAGTTGTCTACTACCGCCCGGACGAGATTGCCGTTGGGGATCGTGACCAGTGAGTTGTAAGGAGTGCGGATCCGTGTGGATCGGAAGCCCAATTCCTCGACGGTGCCTGCGGTTTCGCCGATCTCAACCCAATCGCCGATCTGAAACGGCCGATCGACGATGACGGTGATGGATCCGAAGAAGTTCTCCAGTGTATCGCGTGCGGCGAAGGCGAAACCGATGCCGCCGATCCCCAGTCCGGCAAGGAGGGGTCCGATGTCGATCGTCAGAGCCTTGGCGATATAGACCAGGCCGAACGCGGTCACGAATATCTTCGCGGTCTTGCGAAGCAGCGGAATGAGCAGATCGTCGACCTTGGTCTCAGTCCCCGCCGCCTTGGAAGTGAAGAACTCGCTGAGTAAGTCGGTGATGCGGTAGGCCGACCAGACCGCGGCGAGGGTGACAAACAGACTAACCGCCGCGAGCAGAATGTCGGCAGCTCCCGTGGGCAACTCGAGCAAAGGAAGCACAAAGAGCCAGAGACTCCCGGCGGCGAGCAAGCCGAACGGGCGAACTGTCTTGGCAAGCGTTTCGTCGCTGGTTTCACCGCCTCTGCGTTTGACGGCGCGGCGGGTAATCCCGCTAAGGAGTGTCCGCAGGAACAGATCGAGCACCATGCCGAGCAGGACGAGCGAGCCCAGACCGATCCATTGCCAGATCTTGACTGTGACGAACGAGTTATCCACCAGCCACTCGGGCAGCAGGTCCTCGATGAACTGCACCCACTGTGAGGCAGCCGGGGTGTCGGCGCCTCCGTCGTCGGCGGTCCGCTGTGAATCGGGCGCACCCGGCCCGGTGTTCTGGGCGAAAACGCTCGATGTGGCGAAGGTAGCTGCCAGAGCAAACAGGAACGCGTGAAACCGTCCAGGTCGGTGGTGCATGGGCGACATGCTACCGTGATCCGCGGTCTTGCGGTCACCAAGAGCCACGTCGACGCTCAGAATCCGGGGGCGTCGCGTCGATAGGTCATTCTCGGACTTTGTGGTGAACCGTCTGGTCCTCGTAGGTAAGCATGGTAAGCACATTTCGAGACGACGGCGTGGGAATGTCCGGGCTCGGGCGTGATCGCGGCCTATATTCGATCTATGCAGAAAGGCGATGTTTCACCGCATCGGTTATAGGTCTACGTCAGAATAGAGCCGAGGAAAAGGGGCAACGTAATGAAGGCAATCGTAATACTGGGGACAGCGTTCCTCGCGTCGGGCCTGCTGGCCGGTGGGAGCGCTCATGCGGGATCAGTCACTTTCATCTACGATCCTGACCAACCGTACCTGAGCGTCGACGATAGCCCGTTCCTGGGGGAGCCTGATTTCGCGTTCGAGGACTTCGAGGACAGCTTGGTGAATATCACCGGCGTCACGATCGACGGCGGCGTCCTCCGCGAACCTAGCAACTTCACCGACTCCGTTGATGCTGATGACGGCGTAATCGATGGCAACGGTTCCGACGGACACTCCTACTGGCAACTTCAGGGGACCGAGGGTTTCACGATCAGCTTCGACGCAGAGGCGTTGGGTGGCTTGCCCTCTCAGGTTGGGTTCGTGTGGACCGATGGCAATATCGATGGGGTCTTCCGCTTGGAGGCGTTTGATGCCAGCCGTGTGTCGATCTTTGAGGTCGTGCTCGGTGACCTGGTCCATACCGGCCAGACGGACGAAGACCGCTTCATCGGCGTCGAGTTCGCCGACGGGATCGCCTCGCTGTTTCTCTCGACTTCCTTTGGTGGGATCGAAATCGATCACGTTCAGTATGCAACGATCGTACCGCTGCCCGCACCGCTGGCGATAGGTCTGCTGGGATTGGTCGGCGTAGCCATCGTTCGTCGCAAGCGACTGCTGGCAACCGCCTAGACGCAACAATTCAACTGTAGATTTCCAAGGCTGGCGAGTCATCGTCAGCCTTGTTTGATGTAGTGGCCGGATCCGTCTTCGATCACGCGACGGTTTGTGAAGTGCGCTGCTTTAGCGGACGCCACCACGATTCGTTGGACTTGTACCAGTCGATCGTTTGGGCGAGCGCTCCGGGCCAGGTACTGCGTGTCGCTTGCCAACCAAGCTCGCTCTCCATCTTCGTTGAGTCGATCGCGTAACGGCGATCGTGGCCCAACCGATCCTCCACGGGCTGAATCATGTCTTTGCCGCACCCAAGTAGGTCCAGAATCGTGTGCGTGAGATTGATGTTGCTCTGTTCGTTGTTGCCGCCGATGTTGTAGACCTCGCCGACTACGCCGCCCTCCAACACGGCCAGCACCGCTTCGCAGTGGTCGATCACGTGAACCCAATCGCGCACATTGAGCCCGTCGCCATAGAGCGGCACCTTCTGTCCATCGATCAGGTTTGTCACGAAAAGCGGAATCACCTTTTCGGGATATTGATACGGGCCGAAGTTGTTCGAGCAGCGCGTGACAACAACCGGTAGATCAAACGTCGTGTGATAGGAAAGCGCCAGCAGATCGCCGGCGGCTTTGGAAGCTGAATATGGACTGTTGGGCTTCAGCGGCGTCTGCTCGGTGAACTTCAGATCAGGTCGATCCAACGGCAGCTCGCCATACACCTCGTCGGTCCCAATGTGAACGAACCGCTCGATCGTCCCTAATTCGCGACAAGCATCCAGCAGCACTTGCGTGCCCAACACATTGGTGGACACGAACGGGCTTGCATCGGCGATGGAGCGATCGACGTGCGATTCAGCCGCGAAGTGAACAACGCAATCACAGCCCGACAGCGCGTGGATCAGCTCGTCGCGATCGCGGATGTCGCCGTGCACGAAGTCGTAGCGTGGATCGTCAGCCACATCAGTAAGATTGGCCGGGTTGCCCGCATAGGTCAGCGCATCGTAGTTGACAACGCGCCATTTCGGGCGCTCGTGCATCACGAAGCGCACAAAGTTGGAGCCGATGAAGCCTGCCCCGCCGGTGATGAGGATTTGCCGTTCACTTGCGGCCATCCGATGAAACCCCTACCGGTTGATGGTCAACCGCGCCTGTGTCGCAGCGGTATCCTCGACGTGATTCGCTCCGCCCTTGGCTACGAGACAATTGGCGTGGTGCAAGCTCTCGAACGTACCGGCATCGGTCCACCAACCGTCAAGCACACTGTAGGTGAGGCCGCCGCGACGGATGTACTCGTTGTTGACCTCGGTGATCTCCAGTTCGCCGCGTGAGCTGGGCTCGAGATTGCGTGCGATGTCGAAAACGTCGTTGTCGTACATATAGATACCGGTCACCGCGTAGTTACTCGGCGGGTCCGACGGCTTCTCCAAAATTTCAACGATGCGCCCGTCCTCGATACGCGGCACGCCGAAGCGTTGTGGATCGGGAACTTCCTTCAGCAGGATTCGCGCACCGTTGGGCTGAGTGAAGAACTCGCCGACCGGCTGGCGGATATTTTTCTCGATGAGATTGTCGCCAAGCACGACGCAGATTTTGTCGCCGTCTGCAAAGTCCTCCGCCAACAGCAACGCATCGGCGATCCCGCCCTCGCCTTCCTGATAGGTGTAGTGCAGCTCGCGGATACCCAGCGCTTTGCCATTGCCCAGCAGCTTCAGGAAATCGCCCGCATGTTCGCCGCCGGTGACGAGGATGATCTCGCGCAGCCCGGCGTTGATGAGACATTCGATCGGGTAATAGATCATGGGCCGATCGTAGATCGGCAGCAGGTGCTTGTTGGTCACCTTCGTCAAGGGCTGCAAGCGCGTACCGAGCCCACCAGCCAGGATCACGCCTTTCATGGTCGATCGCTCCGGGATTGTTGTTTCGCGACTGCCATAAGGATTCCTATCGTCATAATACGCGCTGCCCGTTGGTTGACCCCGGAAACTGGGAGCGTCATCGTGAGTCAGGAACGACTACCGCAGCCTGCGCCTCGTCGAGCTGACGGCGTAGCGCCTCGGCTCGTCGGACCTGCTGCGGATCGGGCTGTGGACGCAGGCTGAGGGTGCGCTCGATCTGCTGCAAATTGCGCCAGGCGTCATCGAGCCGCCCCTGCGCCAGGGTCGTTTGGACCAGGTTCAACCGAATTGCCACATCCTCAGGGCGCAGCGTCAAGGCTCGGGTCAGCGCCTCATTCGCTTCATCCAGCCGTCCAAGGTTGTGAAGAATCATCGCATACGTATCCAAAATATCCGGATGCTCTCCCTGTAGAGCCATAGCGCGCTGGATGAACTCCATCGCCTCGGACGACCGATCCGGTGACTGAACGATCACAAACGCGAGATTGTTCAGCGCCGCTGTGTTGTCCGGCTGATCGGAAAGAACCCGGCGATACAACTGCTCCGCCGCTGCCCATTCCGTTCGACCCTCCGCGATCCCGCCCCGCACCAAGAGCGCGTCGATGACATGATTCGGATCAACTCCTGCACGAAGCGCCAACGCATCAGCGCGATCGAGGTGCTCGGCTTGAGCCGATCGCGCCGCCAAGTGGTTGAACGCCACAGCCAAGCGCAGCAGATCCTGAGCGTCATTCTGCATCGCCGGTTCGATCACGTTCAGCGCCTTGGCAGCAGTTTTGACATCGACAAGTCGAGCTAGCGCCAACCATTGTCGCTGCCAAGCCTCGTCTTCAAAAAGCGGCTCGACGATCGACACCGCCTGATCAAAGAATCCATCCATCATGAGCGAGCGAACCCACAGCGCCAGTCGACTGGGATGGTCGTTCCCTTCAGCTACCAGTCGCTTTACGTAGGGCTCAAGTCGATCGACCGCTGCGTCATAGCGTGCCAGTTCCGCGAGAATCCTCGCCGCCGCTACGTCGGCCAAGAAGGGATCGACCAACGAGCGTCGACGCCATTCCTCAGCCTCCGAGAGCGCTTCATCCCAGCGGCTCGCGGCTATCAGAAGCTGTGTCGCCCACACCGCCGGCTCGGGATGCGTGGGAAAACGACTATTGGCGCGCCGGGCGAGATCGGCGGCCTCGGAAAATTGGCCCGCCTCCACGTGCAGTGTAATCGCCAACAACCAAGCAGGCAGAAAACGTGAGTGCTCATCCACAAGCCGACGGGCATCACCAAGATTCTCTGCGCTCGGCGCGGGTCGGCCGTCGATGACTTTGATCTGCGCTAAGAGATGGAACGTCGATGCGAGGTCGTCGCCGGTAGGCCCAAGTTCGCTCAGCAATTGCACGGCGCTTTCAACACCGCCGTCGGTGCGGCGCATCGCAGCGATCGCAATAGTCGCTTGCAACCCAACATGTTTCGGTGTGACGCGAAGGCCGGCTCGGGCCGCCTCATACGCTTGCGTGATGTCATCACTTGACAGGTACAGGCGCGCCAGCGCATGCCAAGCCTCGGCTTGATCGGGCCTTTCCTCCACGGCTTGCCGGAGCCAGGTCTCGGCCTGTTGCGTTTGCCCATGGCGCTCGTATAGCTTGCCGATCATCGTGGCGGCGTCAGCCGACACCTCGGCCGCTTCGAGCGACGTAAGCAGCGCGACCGCCTCGTCGAACTGCCCGATCCGTGCGTAGAAGTCCGCCGCTTCGACGACGACGAGTTCGCTGCGATCATCGCGCGATAACAAAGTTTGGTAGATCGCCTGGGCTTGATCGTCTCGGCCCGTACGTTGATACATTGCGGCCAACGCGAGCTGATCCGTTTCCCTGGCCGTCTGCCCTGCCAGTGCGACGGCGCGCACCAACGCCGTCTCCAGATCACCCTGGGATTGCAGTAACTGCAATTCGGTCCGCTTCAAGCCAACATCGAGTGCAGCCAACTCCGACAGTCGCCGAAGGTATCCCGCCGCCGCATCGAAATCGCCGTGTTGTTGTAAGAGCGCAATCAACCGGGGATACAGCGTCGCCTGAGCTGGGTACAACTCAACCGCCTGCTGAAGGTACTCGATCGCCTGTTGGGTCGATCCATCAGGGGTGCGAGTGTATGCCTCGGCGAGCAACGACAGCGCAGCCAGTGATTTCGGCGACTGCTCCAACACCGCGGTAATCAGCACCACCGCCTCAGCCAGGCGCTGCTCGTCGGGAGCGTCGTCACGGAGCAGTCGGGCGGCGCGAGCAAGGCTGACCTGCTGCGACTTGGCGCCCAATGCCGATTGGAGATTCGTGATCGCTTTGTCGATCAACGGCAGATTGTTCCACGCGATCGGCTGAGCCAGAACGAACGTCTGTACCGATGGCGAGCCGGGAAACTGATCAGCGAGCGACTCGAGCTCGTTCATCGCGTTGGGGCGCTTGGCTCTGACAAGGAACCGAACGTACGCACGGCGCGTCGTTTCCGCGTTGGCCTGCTCCGGCGTTAGTGAGTCCAAGGCGCGCCCAAGCAGCACCAGACCGCCGGCCGTATCTCCACGGGCCGCCAATGCCTCGGCTTCGGCGAACACAAGGGTAAGGTTCTGCTCGTCATTGACTCGCGCCCGACCGAGCAACGCTAGTTCCAGGCCAAGCCCATACCGCTCACTCACGTCGGCCAGCGCCAACAGCGTCGATGGATCGGGCGTTCCGAGCCTGAGGTGTTGATTGATCAACTGAACAGCGGAAGCTGGCTGGTCGTGTAGCACATACGCCTCGGCGAGCAGCGACGTGGCCTGTGGATGATCAGGCAACTGCTCGGAGAGATTCCGAAGCATGGCGATGATGTCCAAGCGCCGGCCGGTGCGGCGATCCGTCACGCCCGGCGAGCGCCCGATACGCTGCAAGGCGAGATACGACTCGGCATAGAGAAGGTAGGGTTCAATGCGCGACGGCGGCGCTTTAGCACCCACGTCGCGCGCAGCGATCAATGCTTCTTCGAACCGCCCCGCGGCCAACAGCGCGCGTGTGTAGGTGATCCCCGCCCTTATCCAGTTGCGATCCAGTTCATAAGCCTGGGTGTAGAATTGCAACGCCAAGGCATGCTCGCCAAGCTCGGTATGCGCACTTCCGATCAGTAGCGGCAAGATCGGATCTAGAGGGTTCAATTGCGCAGCGCGACGGTAGACGTCGAGAATCTCCTCTCGATCCGATGTCGTCCACCGTAAGCTCGCCAAGAGCGCCTCAGCCCAAGCGCGGTTCGCGCCCGTCGCTGCATCGCGTCCCGGTTCGGCCAAGAGCGCCTGTAGTATTACGATGGCTTCATCGCTTCGTTGCTGCTCCATCAACAACAAGGCTTTGATGCGCAGCAAGATCGGATCCAATGGTTCGGCCTCAGCAAGTTCGGCCATCGCGTCGTCGATTCGCCCGTTCTTGAACAAGCGCTGCACCGCTGCCTGGCGCACCCATGGTTCGCCCTCGAAATCTCTCTTGGCCTGTGCGATCACCCGACTTGCCTCATCATGGCTTCCCAGGGCGTCAAGCAGTCCGACCAACTGCTGCAAGGTTGCCAACGACGCAACGCCGGCGTCAGCCCCGCGCAACGCTTCGCTCGCCGCCTCATCGACTCGACCGAGGTCCGCGAGGAGTTGGGCCTTGAGCAAACGAAACTGCGCTTGATCTTGCTGATCGTACTCGGCGATCCACGCCTCACATTGGGCCAAGCGCTGATCCTCCGACTCGCCTTTCATGCGCATCATTTGCAGAAGCCATTGCCGCCACAATAGTTCGTCCGGCTGAAGATCGATCAGCCGTTGAACGATCGGGGTCGCTTCGGCAAAACTCCGATCCGCCAGCATCGCTCTGGCCTTGGCGCGCAGAGCCCCGATGTGGTCAGCTTCCAACTCTAGAAGCTGCTCAGCAACTTGAAGTAATTCAAATCGATGTCCAAGGGTCTCCCGCAATGCCAGCAGCGACTCCAACGTCTCGTGCTGTCGCAAGTCACGGTCAAGGTGTTCCCGATCCTGCTGAAGCAGCTCCAGGGCGTAGCTGTAGTAGCTCACCGCCTCGTGAAGATGCTTGTTGTTGGCCAACGGAAGTCGACTGCGCGCGTCGGCGAACGGCAACAACACGTCTACGTCGTCACGTTGATACTGGACGTAGTACTTCAGCTCATCGAGCGTCGCTTGATAGTCGCCACGTTCGTAGGCCGCAAGACCGTTCACACGAGCGGCCGCAAGCAGGCGCACTTGTTGAGCGTGACCGACTGACTTAAACACGAACACGCCGGCGCTTCCGATCAGCAGGATCACCGACAATAGAATCAATCGCCGTTTGCCGCGTCTGGTCAGTCGCATTTTCGCTCTCTCCCGGTCACCATGACCAAAATGGTGCGCAACATGATGCTGATATCCAGCTTCAAGCCGGCCCGCTGCACGTACTGAATGTCATATTTGATCCACTCTTGGAAATCCTCGCCTGGTTCGCGGCGGCGCTTCAGTTGCCACAGGCCGGTGATGCCGGGGCGAACACTGAGGCGAACGTCGCGCCACGCCGGGCAGCATTGATTCTCGTCGTCGGGACTAGGCCGAGGGCCGACGATGCTCATCTCACCGCGCAGCACGTTGAAGAACTGAGGCAGCTCGTCGAGATTCGTTCGGCGAAGCACGCGGCCGATGCGGGTAACGCGCGGATCGTCTTTGATATAGACCTGCGGACCGTCACAGAGGTTGTACGCATCCATTTGGCGCCTCACTTTGTGTGCATCGACGTGCATGGTGCGGAACTTCCAGCAATCGAAGACGCGTCCATGCCGACCTTGGCGGCGGTGACAAAACAGAATGGGCCGACCGTCCTCCAGCCAAATCAACAGTCCGATCACCGCGAAAAGCGGGAGCAATCCCAGGAGGATTCCCGCGCTGAAACCAACGTCAGTGGCGCGTTTGATGAGGCGATACGCCAGCGGTCTTCGGGTAGCGCTGTGTTGTCGTGAGGTTTCGCTCAGCTCGACGTGTGTGATGTCACGCAATGTCGCCAAGCGCGGGGTAAAGCCACTGAGTCCAGCATCGTCAGCCGTCCAACTCGGTCCGATGAGACATCGCCGATCGGGCGGGGCCGAACTGAACCCGAGCCACAGTGGCCCGAGACGGATGGCGTGGTTGAATGGAACTTGATCGGCCAGGCGCCATACACCGGCTTCGGCCTCCACAATACCGTCGATGGACTGTGCGGGGAACTTCCACGTCTCGACCAACTGATCGAGGAAGCGCCGCACCTGCTGCCTGTCGCGCTCGTCGAACGCAATGCCCGGGCATCGGCAATGATCGACGCGAGACCAAGCGACGGCCCGGCGCAGCCGATCCCATCCTGTGCGGGGCGAGGTCGCTGCCATCCACAACTTCACCAGACGTCGGCTGGACGTGAGCGCAACGCGATAGGAACAATGCGACTGGGGACGATAGCGCCGTCCAACGCGCTGCACAAGACCGCGTGTATCGAGCAGAACATGCTCGGAGTAGCGGTCCGTCTCTGCGTCGGTCAAACGAAGGCGCGTCACGGCAGCGCGACGCCACGTCAGTCGATCACTCATGGTCGCCAGATCAAACAGGGCCAGTTGCTCGGGCTCGATGAGTAGGTACAGATCAGCGGCGCGCTGAAGTGGGACGACCTCACCTCGAATAACCGCTTGAACACCTCGAGCGGCCCAGAACGCATCGTGCAACTGACGCGGTGATAAGCCCCAGATCGTCGGCGACTCACCGGCGCGTTGATCGACCGCGGCTGAGGACCGTGTACGCAGGGCAGCAGGGGGAGATTGGAGCGTCTGGTTCATGCGGCATCGTTGGACTGGTCTTGGCGACGTTGCAAGGGTGAAGAGGATTCCATGGCTCGCATCAGCGCGCTCGCCTCGTCGCCGGAAACGCCGACGATCGAGGCCGAATCCGCTGCGTAGGCAGCGCCGTCACGGCGTTCGTGATCAGCTGCGGACAGTGAAGCCTCCGAAACGTAGCGATCGCATTGCGAGCGAACAGCGCAGTTCAGAATCACGCCCAGGCAGGTCGTTCCCACCGCCTTGAGGCGTTGCAGACAGTCATCGAGCCGGTCGCGAGATCGGCCTCTCCGTACTGATAGAACCACGCCGTCAGCTGAAGCGGTGACCGGCGTACTCTCCAGCGAGCCGAGCATGGGGCCGGTATCAACGATGATGAGGTCATACGCGTCGCGGATCGAATCGAACAGGAGTTTAAGGTCGGCTCGGCGCAGGGTCTCGGATCGGAAGTGTGGATCACATCCGACCGGTAAAGCACTGAGCCCCGGCGCGGCGAGCGGAACGATCATCCCCTGGACATGGTGCGACGAAAGCGCTTCTCTCAATCCATCCTTACCGATCATCCCTAGTTGTCGAGTAAGACTCCGGCCGACCAGATCGCAGTCCACGAGCAACGTGCGATGTCCGGAGGCGGCATACGACCACGCCAGCGCCATGACGATGCTGGTCTTGCCATCGCCCTGGAAGGGACTGGTGACGACCAGGACGTAACCGTCGCCGGAGGGGCGGGCAATCTCGATCTGATTGCGAATCTGGTGGACGCAATGAGCGGCGATATCGCGGGCCTCGGGATCGAGCAAACTGCGAGTAAGATCAGGCAGGACACCGAGGCATGGGGCCGAGAAATTCTCCATCATCTCATCGATCTGCGACGTATCGAACGCCCGTCGATCAAGTGTTCCCAAGATGAAGAAGAAGCCGAAGCTCAGCATGAACCCGGCTCCTGCACCGAAGACGGCGCGTTTGGCTCGGGCATCTCGCTCGGGCGTTTGTGGAAGGAAGCCCCACTGCGCAACGTTGATGCGGCCGGATCGAACGGAAGATTCCTCCAATTCCAATTGCTGTATTCGTTGCAGCGCACGGTCAAGATCGTTTTGGACTCGTTCTTTTTGAAGCGCCAAGTCGTCGATCGTCTGAAGATCGTGACTGATTTGACGCGATTCCTCGCGCAGTGCTGCGATCTTGTCTTTGAGCGATTGCACGTGAGTTCCCAGCTCCTCAAGCGTCAAGGCAGGCAACAAGGCACCGCTGCGAAAGTTCCCACCACCCTGCTTTTTCCACTGCGCCAGCGTGTTGTCATATCGCTGCTGGAACACGCGCTGCGCCGCCTGTAGGTTCTCCTCAGCTCGCCGATAGGCGTACGAGATCGGCTTGAATCGCTCGTTGATAAGTCCGAACTCAGTCTCGGCCTCGTCGCGCCGAATCCTCAGTTGTGCCAGCGTCGGATCAAACCGCTCAAGCAACTGCAGCGCAGGACCCAGCTGACCGGAATTGTTGGGTTGGCCGGCTGAGAGGCGTTGTTGGATCTGAGCCACCGTCGCTTCAGTCTCCGACAGTTGATCCTGAACATCGGTGATCTTGAGAAGCTTGAGACTTTGCAGTTGGCGAAGGTTCGACGTTTCATAGCGCGAGATCACGCGCTGCTTCTCGGCGAGGTTGGCGCGCAAATCTCGACGGAGTGTCGCCTGGAACTGATCGAGATCCTGAAGCGTTTGATTTATTTCGTCGCCGCCGACCTTTCCGTAGATGTCGTAGTAAGACCTGACTACCGCATTGACCGCACTTTGTGAAAGCTGCGGCGAGTCGGCCTCGACCCGAACATATATCAGCTCGCTGTGTCGATCTGACTCGACCTCCAAGTGCCGATCCAGTTCAGCCAGCGCATCAGGCCCCCTGGCCCAAGACGTGCGCTTGAATTGTTCGTCCTTGACGGCCGTCTCGAGAATCCGGCGACTACGAATAAGCTGTTCTTGCGTGGCGACGAACGCGGAGAACTGATCGAGCCGGCCGGTCTCGTGGATCGGCGTGAGCGTAACACGCAGGCGCGGCGCCACGCGGATGGCGGCGGTGCTGACAAACTTCGGGGTGGTGGACAGGTAGCCGGCGCAAGCAAGGATCGCGCTGAGGATCGCACCCAATATGAGTGTGACTTTCCAGCGACCGAGAATCCGATCGTTGATGACCACCCACAGCGAAGGCGGCTCGGCTTGCCGAGTTGAGCCGTTAGGATCACCACCCAACAGCAGCGCTACTGGAAATTGCCGGGCAAGCTCGTTGAGATCGGGCCTATTCGTCACCGTCTTCTCCCTGTGGAACCCTGAGGGCGTCAAACAGATCGCCCATTCCGCGCAGCACTTCCGAGGCGGCCTCGAGGGCGGTTGCTCGGTCGATCTGGCCGGAGGTGACCACCTGCAATTGGGCCACGCCCTGGACCGACACAGCCAGGCGCTGTGACTGTTGGTTGATATCGTCAATACGGCGGGTGACGGTTCCGTCGGGTAGGACAAAGGCACTGAAGATCCTTATCTGCTCGTCCCGACCTTGATCGCGCAATCGGCGGAATCGGTACACCCGGACCGGAAGCGTCCGTCCAGCGATCGTGATCCTGTCGTCATCGGGCCCTTCGGTGGAGGCGGCGATCCAGCCGGAACTGGGATAACAGACCGGCGGATAGTGGCCGATCATGTCGCGGGCATCGGAGCAGTGAACCAGCAGGACATGGATGCGCGGTCCGCCGGGGCGTCGATACGTTCGGCTCAACAGCGCGTTGGGGCGCAGCAGCTCTTGGGCCTGTGGTGAGACCTGTTCATCCTCGCCGACCCACGGCCCGATGAGTCGAGGCACCGACTGCACCGCCGCCGACACTTCCGCTTGTCGAATTTCAGTCTGCGGGTCGAACTGCGACCGATTCGGTAACGCCTGCGACATCCCCACCAACACCACCAAACTCAACCACGGTGCGGCTGATTGACTTGAAGCAAAGATCCGTGCCAGTTTGTTCATTGGCTAGCCAATCGAAGTGAATTCACCGGGAATTCGAGCCACCGAACCATGCGCAGAACCCCGATCAGAATTAGCAGCGCGATCGGCAGCATCACCCACCCGGAAATATCGTGAAACTGCTGCGCTGTGTGCACGGAGCCGTACCCGAAGATCAGGCTGGTCGGGACGAGACGAATCACATTGCAGAGCATCGCGATCACGGGGCTCAAGACGATGAGCATGGCGCGGGCGCTGCCGCGCAACGGCGTGGCGAACGCAAACGCATACACGACCAGCGTCAATGCGAAGACCATTCTCATACCGTTACAGGCCTCTCCCACCGCGACCTCCTGGCCGTTGATAATCAGTACGTTTCCGCTTTTGATCGCACCGACGCCGACCAATTGAAGCACAGTGTGGGTGACGGTCGTGGCAAGCTCCTGTAACGGCAGTGCAATCTGATGGCGAAGTTGTCCCGGCACAGGAAGGACAAACGCCAGAACCGCCAGCACCGGCCCGAACATCATCAGCGGGGCGGCCCCGGTCATCGACAGCACGATTCCCAGCAGACTGAGGATTGCGCCGCCGTGCCAGGCGATCTGTGTACCCGATTCGAACCCCCACCAACTCAGAAGCCAACCTGCTAAAACTACCAGCGGGCCGAGGAAGCTGGGGTTGAGCTGAACGTAGCGCAGGCGCGATCGCCTCAACCACAACAGCAGAACCGCAACGATCGGGGCGAGGAATATGTGCGATTGTTCTTCGTCGCGAGCACCGATGGTGATGATGTCCAGCAGCGGCTGACGATGCACCCACAGTCCCACGCCGAGCATGACGCTCAACAGCGCGAAGTCGCGTATCTTCCAGGCTCGTCTCGGGTGCAGTTTCACTGTTGTCGTTCCTGTTTGGCCATGCCTATCCAGCCAGGGCCCGATGCTCGAACGCAGATTCAGCGACGGAGAGCGTCGGCTCACAGACGATCTGTTGAACAATCTGCCGACGTGGGGCAATAGCAACAGATGCGCCAACGATGCTGCGGCTTACGATTGCGCCGCCGCCAACCACGGCGTGGGACAACACTACCGAATCGTGCACGACCGCCCCGTCACCGATAACCGCGTTCGGCTCGATCACGCAGAATCCCTCTAGAAGAACTGCATCGGAAACGGCAGCCGATGCGGCAATCCGCTCTTCCAATTCAAGGCTTGCCCCCACCGCCCCAAGGTATTCAGCGCGATCGCGAATCGCATAGGCGACCTTGCCAAGCGGTGCGGTTGTGATCTTCGCCCCGCCTTGACTCAGCGCGGGAATCAGTTGTTCCTTGAGGTCGCGATACCCGATCGCTGCCGTTTGTTGTAGCGCGTGTTGGCAGAACATGTACACGCCGGCCGGCTGATCCTCCCCCACAAGCCCGACCACGCCGTCGCAGTGCTCAGTGAACGCATCAACCAGCGGGCTCAAGGTTGGCGGCGGCAGACGCAGCGCCTCGACAACGATTACTGAATCATCGGCGTCGAGATCCTCGGTGATGTCGCGAAGGATTCCCGCAGGTCCACGCCATGCTTGCTGGTCGGCTAGACAGTGCACCTTCGGTCCGCGGCGTTCGTGACCACTCAGACCAAGCGTCGAATTCAATGCGGCAATGACTGCCTCCACGTCCGCTTGCCCTTTCAGGACAACTCTGATCTCGGAAAGCTCGTCGATTTGGTGCAGCACGTCCAGCCACGCATCCAGCAGCGTCCCGGAGCGACCCAACGGCAAGCACAAAACCGGCTGACCCAGCGCTTCGCGCAGCGGTGTCGGGCGCAACGTCCCGGCTAACAACACTGCTACAACTTGACGATCCATCCCCTGATCCCTCATTCCCATCGGTCGCTAAGAGACTACCCGTTCTCGGTCGCCCACGGGAATCCCTCGACACTATCCCAAGGTCGGCGGTGCTCGTCGGGATGCGCAGCGTCGTAGGCGTGCGTGACGTAGTACAACAGGCCGGCCGACTCCGGTCCGACCGTTGCGGCGCCGTGCCACAAAGGCGGCGGAATGATCAACACGCCGGGGTTGCGCGCACCGAACACGCACATCCACGCCACGCCGTCCGACTCGCGCCACATCCCCGCTTTGAGGTGACCGGTTGTACAGGTCCAAAAGTCCGTCTGCTTGTCATGTCGGTGCCACGCCTTGACCACACCCGGATATTGCACAGAGAAGTTGATCTGTCCGCGCTCGCTCATTGCACCGGTCAACAGATTCATCAGCGACCAGCCGCGATCATCAGCATAAGGGTTGACCGGCACGAACACGGGCTCGATCTCGGCCTCGGCGCGCTGCCGCGCTTCGGCCCATGGCACGGCGAGGGTCGTCGGTTTACGCACCTCTAAGGACATCGATCTCTCTGCGAAGAAACGGTGTACGAAATTCTGTCCAAAACCGCTCGGCAGTCTCCTCAGCGGCGAACTTATGGGCACTATACCGCAGCCACGCCTGATGCTGTCGGAGCCTGCAACCCCACCTAGGTGTAGTCAAGATAGTCACCAGCATCATGGCAAGTCCGTTGTCGGCTCGTCGAGGTCGTATAGGTTGCAGCCCTCGCAGTGGCGGCCTGCACGGTCGCATCCCGCACGAATACAAGCTCTTCGGTTCCGTTGCTGTCGCTGAAGAATGAGGAGGGAATCCAGAAGACCGACTACCCAGAAGAACACACGCACGGCGAGCAGAAGAAGCCCTATCTCTAGAATGCGAACGGTCACCAGGATGGCGGTATCCATGGCGATGCCTTTCAGTGTAGGAGCCTGGAACCCCACCGGAATCATCGACCGAGCTCGCCTGGAGCCGTAGCGCAAACCGCTGTGATCACGACTCCTACGGGCAATTGCGGTCGGTTCATGGGCCTTAGCGATCGATCCCATCGGGAGTCGCCAAGACCATGTCCGGTAAGGTCCGAGAAGCGGCAAGGCGAGAGGCCTGATCTCGGCCGGAAGGGATATGATTCTGCGACCGAGTCGAGGGCTTGGGCGTATATCACGTCACTTGGAGCGCTGACGAAGGCGCTTGCAGAATCAACAGAAAACTTCAGCGCGAGGCGTTGCGATGGCGGATTCAGTTCGTGAGAAGGTTGGCACCGTTCTTTGTCGCATCGTCGTCCCCGCATGGGTCTTGACCGGCGCAGTGTTCAAGCTGTTGTCGGGAACGCCGGCCACATTGCCCCAACTGTTTCAAAGCACAGCCAAAGATCTCGGCATCGCGATGGACCCGTTGCTGTACACCTTGATCGCCCTCGAACTGTTCGCGGTCGGCGTCATGCTGTGCGTTGGTCGCTTTGCGCGTTTGATGGCCGGCTTCATGCTCGGAAGCTTCTGTCTGATCCTCATTGGTGAGATTATCAACAGGGCTGAGAGCTGCGGCTGCTTTGGCGGGACAATCGAAATCGAACCATGGCAGATGTTGACCATCGATGGTGCGCTGCTGCTGGGCGTCATTCTTCTTGGCACAGGTCGCGCTAAGGCGAAGGGGCAGTCACTCAGAAAGCCGGCCACTATTGCTGTTGGACTTGTTGCACTTGGATTCAGCGTAAGCTTCGCAGGCAAGTTCCTGCTGCACCCACCGACCGAACAAAAGGTGCTCGGCAACGGCGGCAGCGTCGATCCGACGATCAACCCCAACCCCCTCCCCTTACCCGCAAATTGGTATTTCGACGACATTAGCAGTCTTGTCGGCAAGCCGTGGCGTGAGTTGGAAGTCTTCCAGTTGATGCCGCGATGGCCCAAGGACATGGACACCGAGAAACGAATCGTCGTGTTCTATAGCAGATCCTGCGATCACTGCGAAGAGATGTTCTTATACGACTTGACCGATCCGGTACTTGGCGCGATGGTCACGGCTATTCAGATGCCGCACAGTCCAAACGTGCTCATGCCGGAGAATCCTTGGCAGATGCCGGAGACGGCCTGTGAGTTATTGGAGTTGCCCTTGGGATGTGACTGGATCATCTCACCACCGGCAACGCTGCGGATCGAGAACGGCATCGTAACCTGCGGCACCGAAGGCGATCACAAAGAGTGCATGGAATTGGACGAGTAGGCATCTAAGCCACGGGCTCACGCTTCGCTATCACCCTTTTTACCATAAAAGGGGTCGGGAGTCGTTGATGGGGGGGGAGGGGGAGTCGTATCGGCGACGTTTTTGGGGAACAAAGAGTCGCGGCATCAGGCTGCGAGGATGCGGCCACCTGCTCGGATCACGCCTCGGGCGGACTTCCGGTCAGCAGGGACCGCTCCAACTCATTGGCCGCATCCAGCAGAATCCACGCGCTCAGCGGCTCAGGCTCACCGGTCGTAACCAAGCAATTGTGCAGCAGGGTCTCGGCGTAATGCTGACATTCCGGAGTATCAGCCAGCAGGAACACGTGCAACGCCCATGGTCGATTCGTCGCGTTGTCCGGCTGCGTGTTCTCAATGTGCCAGTCACGCACGGCTCGAACCCGCTTGGCCCAGTCCTCGCGACCCCGATCGCGGGCCAACCGCCAAAGCGCGTGCAGCCCGCAGAGTTCCGACTCGGTCCACACCTCGATGGTCTTGAAGCCCCCCTGCAGCCACAGTGGACCGGCAGTCTGTTTGGCGAGCAACGCATCGACATCAACACGCGCCCCGGCCAATGCCCACCACAACCCAAGATCGGCATCGGGAAGTGGACACGGCGCCGTCTCTATCGCATCTTGATTATCGACTACAGCCCACCCAAACGGCTTCGCGATCAGTCCGGGCCCCGCCGGCGGCGTCGCGCCGGCACCGGTCCGAGCGACGCGTCGAAGGTGGGTCACCCACTTATCCACATTCGCCTGTGTCATCACGATCCACTATTGCCCCACCCATGGGCTATGGCAAGCCTGGTTATCCCGGCCGGGCAGTTCGCCGCGATTTTGCTTGGGAATGACCGGCGTTGCTGGTAGGCTTGTCAGCGGAGAATGTTGCAGAAGGCCAAGACGCTTGATCCGAAATTGAACGTTCGCCGATGCGTTGCCTGCGGATACGATGGCGCGCTTCTTCGCGGCGGACAGGCTGAAATTTGCGCGCGATGCGGATGCAATCTTCGCCAACGTCCAGCCCGCAGCTATGCCGAGATGGAGGGATTCCTGGATCAACCATTCGCGCTGAATCAACCGCTGGCAGAGCCCAGACGCGACGAGCGTTTTATTCACCGCTGGATCGTATTCCTTTTCCTCACGGCGCTCGGCTTCATCGCGATGCTATACCTCGCCGCTGCGACCTTCCCCGGCTGATCCGACACTTCAACAGCACCGCACGGTCGCAAGTTGATATGCCGATCGCTTCTCGCCCGAGCGTCAGCGGCGGGTACACTGTTGCTCGTCCCGTGGAAGAACAGGAGACTCCCCATGAGCATGTCGCTGGCTCCGGTCATCGAACGAATCGACGCTGACCTCGATGCTGCTGTCCAACGCCTTTTCTCGCTTTTACGAATCCCCAGCATAAGCACGGACTCGGCCTATGACACCGACGTAAATCGTGCGGCCCAGATGCTCGTGGACGACTTGGACGACATCGGCTTCGACGTCAAACTGCATGAGACCACAGGACATCCGATGGTGATCGCCCAGCATGACGGCCCCGGGACGGATGATGTGCCGCACGTGTTGTACTACGGTCATTACGACGTTCAGCCGGCCGATCCGCTCGAGTTGTGGGACAGCCCGCCGTTTGAGCCTGTGCTGGCCGACGGTGAGCATGGCAAGCGCATCCTTGCCCGCGGAGCGGTGGATGACAAAGGTCAGCTGATGACGTTCGTTGAGGCGTTCCGCGCTTTCAAGTCTGTACACGGGTCGCTGCCAATCAAGGTCACGATCCTGCTGGAAGGCGAAGAAGAGTCCGGCAGCCCGAGTCTCGATCCGTTCCTCGAAGCCAATAAGGACCTGCTCGCCGCTGATGTGTGCGTCGTTTGCGATACGGGAATGTGGGACATCAACACGCCGGCCATCACCTACATGCTGCGCGGTCTGATGTACGTCGAGGTGACGTTGCACGGGCCGAGTCACGATCTTCATTCGGGCATGTATGGCGGGGCGGTGGTGAATCCGATCAACGCGCTGGCGCGAATTATCGGCGAGCTTCACAATTCAGACGGCGTCGTACAAATCCCCGGTTTTTACGACGATGTGCGCGAGATCAGCGATGCTGAAGCGAAGCAATGGAAATCGTTAGGGGCAGATGAAGCGGAGTTTCTCGGAAGTGCGGGGTTGAAGACACCGGTTGGGGAAATCAACCGCTCAACACTTGAGCGAACGTGGTCGCGGCCGACGTGTGACGTAAACGGAATCTGGGGCGGCTACACCGGCCAAGGAGCCAAGACCGTGATTGGCGCTCAAGTGAGCGCGAAGATCAGTTGCCGATTGGTCGCCGATCAGGAGCCACAGAAGATCTTCGACGGGCTGAAGCGGTTTCTCAGTGATCGCACGCCGCCGGATTGCCGCTGGGATGTCATATCGCATGGGATGAGCCCCGCCATTCGTGTGCCCACCGACTCGCCGTACCTACGTGCGGCGCTGGCCGGATTGGCCGAGACGTACGGCAAGCAAGCGGTTCTGATCGGGACCGGTGGTTCGATACCCGTGGTCGGCTCGATTCAGCGGATCCTCGGGTTCGATTCGCTGCTGGTGGGATTTGGACTCGATGACGATCGCGTCCATTCGCCCAATGAGAAGTTCGAGTTGCGATGCTTTGAGATGGGAATCAAGTCACAGGCGGCGATCATGTCCCAACTTGCCGGAATGTCGCGCCAGGCTGCGACGTCAACCGAAGCGGCCCTCCGCTAGGGATCAACGAGAAGTGGCGAGCAAGATTTCGCTATGCAGCATCCGCGGCAGTGAGGGGGGCAGACTCGGGGTCGGGTTGAATCTCAGGAATCTCCTCGTTACCAGCAGAACCGGCCGAGTCGGGCGTCGGCGTGGAAGAATCGACGCTTCCGGCACCCCACGCCACCGGGCTGGGTTGCTCGGCCGCTTGTGCCCCGGCCTCGTGGAGCTGCTGGGACAGCTTGTTGCGCAACTTCTTCACGCTCGCGACGACTCGAATGAGCTCCAGCTCGTAGCCAAGGCGGGTGCAAATGAACCCTAAGCAGGAAAAGACAGTGATGGCCGCGATCAAGGCGGTGCCGATCCATACGTTACTTGACACGGAGGTTCCGAGCATGTGGGCAGGATCGGCTGCCAACCGTGGTGACTTAAGCGTCACCCGGAACCGCCCTGAAGCACGTCCTAGGGGCATTCGCTCGCCTTTGATTGCTCGTGGGAGGTATAGCGCGACCCACCCGGTTGAGCCGCACCGAGTTGGGGATACAGTTTGAGCGATGATTGTCCGCCAGTACCTCATTGTGGCTCTGATGGCCGCGACCATAATTGCGCCAATTGCTGCGGCGCAATCCAATGACGTGACGGTCCAGCTGGATCAGTTCGGCGTCGGGTCGTGGTTTCGGCCGGGCGACATCACGGCGATCCGCTTGAAGCTGACCAGTTCTCTGAGCAAACCAACCTCGTGCTGGGTGCAATGGGAAGTGCCCAATGCTGAGGGCGATCCCGCTGAGTACGGACGATCGATCACGCTCACCCCGGGCACGCCGTGGTTTGTTTGGCTGTACGCCCCGCTGCCCGCCAGAACCAGCATCGGCGATACTTGGACGGTGCGCGTTTTCGAGGAAAGTGACGGTGACCGACGAGGCGAGATTGGCGGAACGCGTATCAGTCCAGGTCTTGTGAACACACAGCCGCCGGTGTCGCCGGGGATGGGAATGATCGCGGTGATCGGTCGGGGGGCGACGAAACTGGACGACTATATGAGCCCTTTGCCGCCGCCGGCCAATCCGCCCGGCGCACATGAGCAAACGGTGATCGTCTCGATCAGTAATCCGAGTCGGCTCCCGGACCGTTGGGACGGTTTGCGGCAATTCGAGGCGATTGTGTGGTCCGGTGCCTCGCCACAGGAACTGCGCGCCAACAGCGCCGGTGCATTGGAGGAATACATCCGGCGAGGCGGGCATTTGATCATCACGCTTCCGTCGGCAGGCAACCCCTGGGCGCTAGGTCGAGGCGGGGTGACAGACCTGGACCCCCTGCTGCCCCAGCAAGCGCCGCGTAAGGACGAAGCCGTGCTTGTGTCCGAGCTTCTGTCGGTGCTGTCCAAGTCGGATCGAGCAGCGCGCGATTTCGAGGTGAGCATCCGCGTGTTCAAAGAGATTGGCTCGACGTTTGATGCGATCGACAATCATTATGAGCCGCTGATTGCGATGCCGGATGGGCGTGTTGTCGTAATCCAGCGGACGTATGGGCACGGCCGGATTACGATCATCGGTCTTGATCTGTCCTCCGGGCGTTTGGCGAGCATGGGCTTGCCTGAAGCTGATGTATTCTGGAATCGCGTGTTGGGGCGGCGATCGGACACGCCGGGAGCCCGTGAATTGGCGCAAATGCAAACAGAGGAGTTGTTAGCGCGTCCCGTCCGCGACCACCGGCAGATCGGCGACGGCCGGGTGTTCGAGGAGCAACTTTCGGCAACAGCGAATCCGGGCGTCGGCATTCTCGCCGCTTTCCTCCTTTTTAGCGCTTATGTTTTGGCCGTTCCCAGCAGCTTCTTTGCACTGAGGCAACGCAAACTCGCGCGCCACAGTTGGCTCGTGTTCGCCGCCATCGCCGGGTTGTTCACCGCCGTGGCGTGGGCCGGTGTCGGCGCGCTGCGCGAGCACAGCATCGAACTGAAACACGTTACCGTTCTGGACTACCTCGGTCGACCGGCCGACGATCCCAGGCCGAACGAGTTGCATCTCCAGCGCGCCGCGAGCTGGCTTCAGTTGTACGTACCCAGCTACGGCACCGCCGCTGTCTCCATCGATTCCGTCCCAGACCAGCGCGATCTGTTGCTGACATGGTCGGCTCCCGAAAAGGACCCGCAGCGCTTCCCCAATGTCGCGTCATACCAAATTGACGTAGGCAAAGCGCCGGCTGACTATAAGATTCCGGCGCGCGCAAGTGTCTCCCAGATGTATGCGAGTTGGCTCGGAGCACTGGACCCACAATGGGGCGGGATGATCCGGGTCGACCCCAACGATCCGTTGCGTGTTCAGCGGGATGCGCTAGACGAGCGCGATGTACGGCTCGTCGGTAGCCTGATTCATGACCTTCCCGGTAATCTGGAAAACGTGCTGATCGTGTGGGTGACCAACAACCGACTTCCACGCCGGCGATGGGCCAAGGACGGCGATACCGAACTCGCCTGGGTGCCGGCGTTCCAATCGGGGAAGGTTCTGAACAGTGGGCATATGTGGGCCATCGGCCCTGCATGGGCTCCGCAAACACCGTTTTCGTTTAGCTCTGACCAAATGAGACCGTCCCCCGGGCAAACCGGGTTCGAACAGGCCACGTTGAAGCGATACTTTGAGGAGTATGCGGGAGCCGGCTACTTGTCCGGTCAGGGACCCAGCACCACGCTTCGAGAAAAAGAAGTCCGGCGACATCTGGAAATGCTGAGCTTCTTCCACCAAATGACGCCACCGAAGTACCATACTTCGGGCGGGCGCCAGCCTTCGAAGAATCTCGTCTTGTCCCGCCTGCTCGGCCGGGAGTTGGACCTCTCGGCCTGGCTGACCCGGCCGTGCCTGATCGTGATAGGCTGGCTCAGGGATTCCGAGTGCCCGATCCCGCTACAAGTGGACGGCAAGCCACCCAATAGTTCGGGGCTTACTATCGTTCGCTGGATTTATCCGTTACCGCTTGCCGAGGCGGAACTGACGGGCGAGCCTGCCGAAGAATAGGATGTCTCGAACCCAATCTTTCCAATGTGCGTACAGAAACTACCTCGGGGCGCTGTGGGGAAGATGACATGCCGATGATCGAAACGATCAATCTCACCAAGAAGTATGGCGAGTTGGTCGCATTGAACAACCTGAACCTCTCGATCGACGACGGCGCGTGCTACGGGTTCATCGGCCCCAACGGCGCGGGCAAGACCACCACGATCAAGGTCCTGGCAACACTGCTCAAGCCAACCTGGGGTGAGGCTCGCATCAATGGACGAGTCATCGGCTATCAAAACCCACAGATTCGCCCGCTTATTGGATATGTGCCCGACTTCATGGGCGCCTATGAGGACATGGTGGTTCGCGAGTATTTGGAGTTCTTCGCCGCCTGTTACAACATCCACGGCAAGCAGCGCCTTCAGGTCGTGGGCGACGTGCTGGACCTCACCGATCTGAACTACAAGGCCAACGCGGAGGTCAACGGCTTGAGCCGCGGCATGAAGCAGCGACTGTCCATCGCGCGCGTGTTGCTGCACGATCCCAGAGTGTTGCTACTTGACGAGCCGGCGTCCGGCCTTGATCCCCGCGCGCGGATCGAGATTCGCGAGTTGCTCAAAGAGCTGCGGCGCATGGGCAAGACGATTCTCATCTCTTCACACATTTTGCACGAGCTGGCCGAACTGTGCGATCATATCGGCATCATCGAGCAAGGCGATCTACTGTTCTCCGGGCCGGTCGAGGAGGTTCTCGCCAAGGCACAGATCGGCCAGGTCGTACACATCGTCGTAGATGATCGAGTTGAAGAAGCGGCGAAGCTGCTGGCTGAAGTCAGCGGGATCATGACCGTCGATATCACGCACGACAACGGCAAGCCTCGGCTTGATATTACGATCGACCCCAACAGCGGTTTGCCAATTTCTGACCTGCCCAGTCGTCTGATCGCCCAGGGTTTCAGGTTGTCGTCAATGCACCAAGAGAAGGTGAACCTGGAAACCGCGTTCATGCGACTGACCAAGGGATTGGTGTCGTAGATCATCCTGCGTTTAGCCGTTGGGCTTGACCCAACGATGGAACGACACACCGCTACACTTCAACGATGCCCCTGCCCAACTTCGAACCCAAACCAATCGTGCTTGAAGGCGATCACGTTCGTCTTGAGCCGATCGAACTTCGTCACGCGGCCGATCTGTTTGAAGCGGGCAATGATGAAGCCATCTGGCGGTACAAATGGGTGCCGATGCCGCAATCTTTGGACGAAGTTCGCCGATGGACTGAGGACGTTAGGCAATCCATGGTTAACGGCAACGAAATAGCCTACGCCATCGTGAGCAAGGCTGATCGATGCGCGATCGGTTCGACGCGGTATTTGAATATTCAGCCGGCACATCGAACGCTGGAGATCGGCTGGACGTGGATCGGCACGAAGTATCAGCGCACCGCTGTGAATAGTGAATGTAAGTATCTGTTGCTCACACACGCGTTCGAGCAGCTCGGCGCGGTTCGCGTGCAATTCAAGACTGATGCACGAAACGAACGGTCACAGCGGGCGATTGAACGAATCGGAGCGGTCAAGGAAGGCGTGCTGCGCAAGTCACACACTCCGCATACCGGCTACATCCGCGATTCGGTGTACTACAGCATCGTTGATGACGAATGGCCAGCAGTGAAGCAGCGGTTGGAGGGATACTTGTCGCGGTAAGGAAAGCGCTCGCCTTTGGCTCGCGGCTAGAGCAGTTTCATCGAAGATGAAGCGGCCGCGTGCGATAGTCATCTCACGACACGATAAATTTCCGGTCCAAACGAGTCGATCGGCCCGACTCCGGTGGCACGGGCATCCTGCCCGTGC
>CBDUST010000012.1:0-30820 GCA_965369945.1 uncultured bacterium
CTTCCCACAATTCGTCCGGCAGCAGTTCCATCGCCATGGCGTTGCCTCCATGCTCGACCTGGCTCTCGTTCATTCATCGGCGCTTGCATCGGTTGTGAAACAGTTTCTAAACCACCGAACGCGTTGCCGGGAGTATTGCGATTACAGCAATGACCGTTGGTTCGCCCCCTAAATTGCGGCTTCAGAACTCAACGGCGATGCTGGCGCGCCGATTTGACACACATAATCACCATCGCTCAGCTGGAAAATAAAAGGAAATATCCCGCTTGGTGAGCTAGATACCCACATTCCGTGAGCCGCTTTCCAAAAAGTACCTCCCCGGCGCGCACATGCGAAGCCGCGCAACCCTCTATGAAAGGAGCGGTTGTTCCGGTTCGCGGCATCGATGTCAACAAGCCAAAATCCCCGGGGGCTCGGCGTCTGTGGCGCGCACGAACTAATCCCTATTCGGCCCCGAATCTCGTGCGCGCAAGACTCGCCGCACCCGCTGACACCCTCGGCGTCAGAGTGCTCTATGAGATCACACGTTGAAATACTTCGCCTCGGGATGGTGGACGATAATCGCGGTCGTGGATTGTTCAGGGTCGATCTGCCAGTTTTCCGTCAACATGCAGCCGATGCGCTCAGGTTGAAGCAACCTAAACAGCTTCTCCTGATCGCTCATGTCCGGGCAGGCGGGGTAGCCGAAGCTATATCGACTGCCGCGGTAGTGTTGCGTAAACAACTTACGGATGCTTGGCGCATCGTCGTTTCCGATTCCCAGTTCGGCGCGCATGCGTTTGTGCCACAATTCCGCCAGCGCCTCGGCGCCCTCGACCCCGATCCCGTGCATATACAGATATTCGGTGTATTCATTGCGTTCAAAGAGTTGGCGTGCACGGTGGCTAATCTCCACGCCCATCGTCACGCACGAAAACCCAATCACATCGCGCTCGCCGGAGTCGATATCGCGGAAGAAATCGCTGACACAGAGCCGCCTGCGACCCTCCTGCCTGGGAAAGGTGAATCGCTCAATTTCTTTGTCGTGATCTTCCGCGTCAAACACAACAAGGTCATCATCTTGCGAATTACACGGCCAATAGCCGTAAACCAGTTGCGGACGCAGGATTTTCTCGTCACGACATTGGCTCTTGATGCGCTCAAAGATCGGCTCGACAGTTTCGCGCACAAGCACGTCGTATTCCTCTGCCGACATCGCGCCCTTCTTGAACCCCCACTGCCCACGAAACAGCGCCACCGTGTTGATATAAGGATAGATATCGTCAAGCTCAATGCCTTCGACGAGTCGATCGCCAAAGAACGGCGTCTCGGGAATCGCAACATCCTGAGCAACACTCGATCGTTCAGCAACGGCCACCTTCTCTTGCATCTTGCTTTGGTCACCGCCCTTGCTCGCGGCAACTCGTTTTTCGACATCATCCCGCTTGGCCAATCGAACGTCTATCTCAGCATCGATTGCTTCGAGTTGCTTATCAGCGAGATGGTCACAGATTCGCAGGCCTTCAAACGCATCGCGCCCGTAATACAGTGGACCGTTGTAGATACTGCGAAGGTGCGACTCGCCATAGTGGCGCGTGAGTGCAGCGCCACCGAGGAGCACAGGCACAACAATGTTCAGCGCGTTCAGTTCGTGGAGGTTCTGCTCCATGACGCCGACGGATTTGACGAGCAAGCCCGACATGCCGATTGCATCGGCGTCCAGCTTGTGAAGAGCTTCGACGATCTGATGGATGGGCTGTTTGATGCCGAGATTATGCACCTCATACCCGTTGTTGGTAAGGATAATGTCTACGAGATTCTTACCGATATCGTGAACGTCTCCGGCAACGGTAGCGAGCACGATCTTCGCCTTCGCTGTCGCCGCACCGTCAGCTTGCTTCATATGCGGTTCGAGATACGCGACGGCCTTCTTCATAACCTCCGCCGATTGAAGCACGAACGGCAGTTGCATCTGACCGCTTCCGAACAGATCACCGACGACTTTCATCCCGGCCAAAAGATGCTCGTTGATGATCTCTAAGGGCGCGTACTTACCCATCGCCTGGTCGAGATGCTCTGTTAGATCGTTATCCTCGCCGTCGATGATGTGGCGCTGCAAGAGCTGCTCGAGTGTGAGTGTTCGGATATCGACTGCCTGGGTCGCCTCGTCGTCGTCGGGGAACAGACCGATATAATGCAGAAGCGGATCAAAATCTTCAGGCATTGAATCGGGGCGCTGATCGCCGCGCTGATTGAAGATCAGCCACTGCGCCGCGTTCCAATGTTCATCGTCGATCTTGTTGCGCGGCAGGATCTTGCTCGCATGGACGATCGCCGCAGTCAGTCCGCGCTCCATCGCTTCGTGAAGAAATACCGAATTGAGTACAACCCGAGCCGGAGGTTTCAAGCCGAAGCTGATGTTTGACAGCCCGAGCAAGACCCCGCAGTTGGGGAACCGCTCACGAATGAGCCGAATGCCCTCCAACGTTTCCAGGCCCAGCCGGCGGTCGTCCGCGAGGCCGGTCGCAATCGTGAACGTGAGCGGATCGAACAGCAGATCGCGTTCGTCGAGCCCCCATTTGTTGGTGAATAGGTCGTGCATGCGCTCGGCAATGGCGAGCTTGCGGTCGGCGGTCTTAGCCATGCCCGCTTGTGGATCCTCGTCGATCGTCAGCGCCACAGCGGCCGCGCCATAACGTTTCAACAGCGGGCACACGTCATCGAATCGCTTCTCGCCATCTTCAAGATTGATTGAGTTAACGATGCACTTCCCACCGGCTCGCTTCAACGCCGCTTCGATCACCGGGGCTTCGGTCGAATCGACCATGATCGGCGCGTTGACCTGGCGCACGAATCGACTGACGACTTCACTGATATCCGCAACGCCGTCGCGCCCGACGAAATCAACGCAAACATCCAGCAGATGCGAGCCGTGCTTGACTTCCTCTCGAGCCATGGAAACGAGCCCGTCGTAATCTTCTTCATCGAGCAATCGTTTGAACTTGCGCGAACCATTGGCGTTGGTGCGCTCGGCGACGATGAGGAACGACTTGTCCTGCACAAAGTCAACCGAACTGTACAAGCTGGAGCACCCCGGTTTGGCGCGTTCAACATTTCGCTTGGATGGCGCATGATCACCGACCGCCTCGGCCAACAGTTTGATGTGCGTCGGCGTGGTTCCACAACAGCCACCGACGATATTTACGCCCAACTGCTCGACAAAGCGCAACATCGCTTCGACAAACGGCCCCGGGCTAAGGGGGTATTCGGTGCGCCCCTCTACAAGCACCGGAAGCCCGGCGTTGGGAATCACGGAGATCGGACGATCCCAGTGTTTAGCGAGCCAAGCCAGATGTTCGCCCATCTCAGTCGGACCGGTTGCGCAGTTCAACCCCAACGACGCGATGGGAAACATGGACAGCGCGTTGGCCGCAGCCTCGATCTCCGTCCCCAGCAGCATCGTGCCGGTCGTCTCGATGGTCACGCTCGCAAGGATTGGGATGTCATCCGTGCTCTTGTTCTTCTGCGCTAGCGCATCGAGGCACGCATTGATCGCGCATTTGGCTTGAAGCAGGTCCTGACACGTTTCAAAGAGCAGCGCATCCACCCCGCCATCGATCAGACCGCGCGCCTGTTCGGTATAACTGTCGAGCATGTCGTCCCAGTTGGCTTGACCGAGACTGACGAGCTTCGTGCCCGGCCCCAACGAGCCGATCACGAAACGCGGCTTGTCCTCGCTGTGATGCTGATCACATGCCGCCCGAGCAATCTCCGCGGCCTGCTTGTTCAGGTCGTAGGTCCAGGAAACCAACTCCTCGTCGAACTCGGTGAAGACCAGCTTGTTCGCACCGAACGTGTTCGTCTCGATGCAATCCGCGCCGACCGAGAGAAACGACTCGTGAATCTCCTGGACGATCTCAGGCCGAGACTTGACCAGAACGTCGACGCAGTTCTCTCGACCCAGGTAATCGCGTTCGACCTCCAGCGGCAGCGCCTGGATGGTGGCGCCCATCGACCCGTCAAAGACGAGCAGTCGTCGATCAAGCTCTTGTAGGATGCGGCAAGCCATGGCCGAATCGTACCCCTAGAACGGCAACCATTCAACCTTTCATCCGGATATACGGATGAATGAGTGGGTCGAGTGGTCGTGCTGGCCCCTCAGTGCTACTTCTTCGCCCACAAAACCGTAAGGGTTTAGCCCGTATAAGCTAGGATCTGAGATCGGCCAGGAATGAGGCTTGTACCTTGGGAAACTCGCGATTCAGGTAGAACAGGCTAGAAAGGACCCCAATGACGTGCCCGCCAAGTCGCTCGCCGCTGACCAGAAACGCAAGCTGCCGCCGAGTCCCGAATTGTTCGGCGGGGATGGTCTTGGTTTTTTGTTTGCTGCTGACGGCATGCCGACACGCCGGGAATCATAACACCCAACCACTCACCGGCGACTCGCCGATCGTTGCGCCTTCCGGCCCTGAGTCAGCGCCGAGCATCGAGACGGCTCTCGCTCTGGAGACGTTTGACGCTGCATGGCAACTGATCAACGACACGCATTTCGACCCGAACCACAATGGTGTGGACTGGTTGGCCCTGCGCCAGGAGCTGCGCCCGCGAGCTGAGACGGCGACGACGCAGCGCGAGCTCCGGCGAGTCGTAGGCGAAATGCTCGCTCGACTGGAGCAATCACATTTTGCGTTGCTGCCGCGCGAGGCTGTGGATGCGCTCGATCCCAAGAAGCTTGTCGCTTCAAATGCGACAAAGTCTGAACAATCAGAGGCTAGCGATGAGGCTGAAGATGTCCAGCCGCGACCCGGCGATACGGGGTTAAAGGTTCGCATCGTCGACCAAGATATCGTGGTCAGGAAGGTTCAAGTGGGCGGACCAGCCGATGAATCCGGCGTCAAGCCGGGGTGGGTCGTGAAACGCATCGGAGGGGTCGATGTCGCCGACCTCTTTGACAAGGTGCCGGAGGACCTTGAACCGCGGATGGCCCGATTCTACATCTGGCGCACGGTCACATCGCTACTTCATGGTGACACAGGCGACGAGGTTGAAGTTGAGTTCCTCAACGAGTTGAATGAGCCTATTGAACTTGCCTTGAGCCGACGACCCGTTCCGGGCACGCCTGTGAAGTTTGGAAATCTTCCCACATTTTTCACGCATCTGGAGTCAGAGCAGATGACCGGTGAGGACGGCAGGACCATCGGCGTAATCCGTTTCAATATGTGGATGACCGCGATCGCCAGGCCCTTTCACGAGGCGATCGATCAGTTTCGCGACGCCGACGGGATTGTCATCGATCTGCGCGGAAACCCCGGCGGGGTCGGCGGCATGGCGATGGGCATCGCCGGCCACTTCGTCAACGAAAAGACCACACTTGGGACAATGACGACCCGTAATACCGAACTGAAGTTTATATCGAATCCTCGGCGCAGTACCGCGAACGGAGAGCGGGCCAACCCATTTGACGGACCGGTAGCGATACTTGTGGACGGGCAGACGGGATCGACGTCGGAGATCTTCGCCGGCGGGATGCAAGCGATCGGTCGCGCGCGAATCTTCGGTGAAGCGAGTTTGGGAGCAGCCCTTCCGGCGTTGATGGATCGCCTACCCAACGGAGATGTCTTGCTGCATGCCTTCGCTGACTACGTTGATGCCAACGGCATCCGCCTGGAAGGACGCGGCGTGATTCCCGATGAAGAAATGACGGTCTCGCGCGGTGATCTACTGGCCGGGCGCGACCCGACGCTGTCCGCTGCAATCGCATGGATCAATCAATCCTCGGTTGGCGCGAACCATGAGGACGACAACTAACCGCCTTGAGAGCTACTATCCAGGAAACTGGAGTTCGATCCGTTTTTGTTGCCCAAAACCTTCACAGACGATAAAGGAGCCAAGGAATATGATCCGTCCACTGAACATGACATTTCGGCGCGCTCGAGAAGTGGTGATCACCAACTGCCTGATCCTTACGCTGGCCGTCTCCGCCGCCGTCGCACAACAAACCTCGCAACCGGCCAAAGTGTCGACTGACGATCTGCCTTCGGCAAGCGAGGTCATCGCGAAGTTCGTGAAGGCTCTGGGCGGCGAGAAAGCTTTGCGCCGACACACTTCCTCGTACACCACCGGTGAATTCTCGATGCCCTCCCAAGGTGTGAAGGGAACTCTGGAGGTCTACGCCAAGACGCCCAACAAGTCGCTCACTGTCGTCCAGATCGAGGGCCTTGGGACCGTCAAGGAAGGATACGACGGTAAGACGGCCTGGTCGACGGATCCGGTCTCAGGCCCACAAGTATTCGACGGCGCCGTTCTAGAGGTCCGGCGAATCGAGGCTGATTACCTCGGCCCACTGAATTACCAGAAGAACTTCAAGTCGATCCGAGTAGTCGATCGAACAACGTTCAAAGAGGAGCTGTGCTACAAAGTAGAGATGGTTGACAAGGTGGATTACACACGAACTCTGTACTTCAGCGTCGAGACCGGGTTGATTCACGCGGCCGAGTTCACTCTCCCCACACCAATGGGTGATATGCCAGGCACAATCGTTACCGGCGAGTACAAGGATTTCGGCGGCATCCTGACACCGATCAAAACGACCGTTACGATCATGGAAGTAGATCGGGTGATCACGGTTCAAGAGGTGGAATACAACAACGTTGACGATGCAGTCTTCGAACTACCGCAGGAGATTCGGAATCTCGTTTCCGACAGTCCAACGACGAAGCCCGAGAAGGACGAGAAAGACGACGGTTGATCGGTCGATCGTAGGCGTCGCATTTCTCCACAAAACACAGGGAAGAGCTCGTGTCTGATGGCGCGATAAGCATCCAAAAGGTGAACAAGTGTTTCGGGTCCACGCATGCGGTCCGCGACCTCGATCTGGAGGTGCCCGTGGGAAGCCTGTGCGGCTTCCTCGGCCCCAATGGCGCAGGCAAGACGACCACCATCCGCATGATCATGTCGATCATTTATGCCGATTCGGGCTCGATCGAAGTGCTCGGGGGCAACGCCTTGAAGTCCAAGGACCGCATCGGCTACCTGCCCGAAGAGCGCGGCCTCTATCGCAAGATGCGCGTCGGCGAATTCCTTCAATACCTGGCCAAACTCAAGGGCGTGAAGCGTGTCGATATGCCCAGCTACATTCAGCAATGGCTTGATCGAATCGAATTGCCGGATGTGTATCGCAAGAAGTGCGAGGAGCTGTCCAAGGGCATGCAGCAGAAGGTGCAGTTTCTTGCCGCCATTCTCCACGAACCTGAGTTGCTCATCCTCGACGAGCCGTTCTCCGGACTCGATCCCGTCAATACCGAGCTGCTGAACCAACTCATTCGCGAGATGCACCAGCAGGGCACGACGATCATTTTCTCGACGCACATCCTGCACCAAGCCGAGCAATTGTGCGATCGCATCTTCCTCATCAACAAGGGGGTGAAGATTCTTGACGACACGCTTGAGCAGATTCAGCAGCGGTTCGATCCACGGACGATCGTGGCTGAACCTGTGAATGGGAGTTTTGACGGGCGCGGTCTGGATGGTGTACGCGCGGTGCGCAAGCTCGATCATTCCGCAGCCTATGAACTGGAATTGGAGGACACCGCTGATCCACAGCGCATAATGCAGGCGGTATTGTCTGACCGCCCGATGCGGTCGGTGGAGCTTCGGCGTTTGAGCCTGGACGAGGTTTTTGTGCGCCTGGTGCTTGCCGACGAGGGTGCCGATGCAGCGGACAAGGCACGCGAGGAGCTGAGCCATGTCTAAGGTCCTCGCCATTGCGTGGCGCGAATTCAAGCAAACGGTCATGCGCAAGATTTTTCTGTTGGCGGTGCTCGGCATGCCGGTGCTGTTCATCGCTATCGCGGCGATTGCCGGCGTGATGATTGCCACACACGAGGAACCCCCGCTCGTTGGAACGGTGGCGATTGTCGACCCCACGGGTGAACTCTCCGCAGCGGCGCAGATCGAATTCGACCAAGAGAAGATTCGGCGTGATGAGGAGCGACAGAAGCAAGAAGCTGCAGAAGACGCCAAAGAAATGCTGGAAAGTGGGTCGTTCTCACCGGGCTCTACCGGTACACCCGGCGCGATGCCAAAGGCCGTGCGTGGCGAGGTGCTCATAACAATCGAGCGAGTTGAAGCCGATACTGAGTCGTCGCTCAAGACACTCAAGCGACGACTGCGCGATGATGACAATGATCTTCTGGCAGTAGCGGTGATCTCTTCTGAGGTGCTTGACGCCCCACCTTCTCAAGGAAAGCCGCCACGGTTCCAACTGTTCGTTCCCGAGGGAATTGACAGCGATCATGTGAGTTTGATCGAGCAACGACTCGGCGCATCCGTGGTGCGCGTTCGAGCCCAGCGCACAGGCAAGGATCCCGAGGAAGTGCTGGCGATGCTCAAGCGCCCGAGGGCCGTAACGAAACGTTTGCTTGAGGGCGATCAAGAGATAGATGCCTCGGAGGGAGCACGTAAACTCGCACAGCTCATCATTCCCATGGCCTTCATGATGCTGATCTGGATCGGCACCCTCACCTCGGGCCAACATCTCCTGATGACCACCATCGAGGAGAAGTCCAACCGCGTGATGGAAGTCTTGCTGAGCGCGGTCAGTCCGCTCCAACTCATGACGGGCAAAATCCTCGGGCACGGCGGTGTAGGTCTGCTCATCGTGCTGATCTACTCATCCGTCGGAATCGCCGCTTTGATCGCACTCGAACGGTTTTCGCAGTTCATTACCACCATGGATCTGGTGTACCTGGCCATCTTCTACTTCATGGCGTACTTCATGATCGCCTCGCTGATGGCTGCTGTGGGCAGCGCTGTCAGTGAGATTCGCGAGGCGAATACGTTGGTGACACCGGTGATGATGCTCTTGATGATCCCGTGGATGTTGTGGATGCCGATCACGCAGTCGCCCAACGGCACGGTCGCCACAGTTTGCAGTTTCATTCCTCCGATGAGTCCGTTTGCGATGATTCTTCGCCACGTTGCCGAAGAGGACATACCGACCTGGCAATACCCGGTTTCGATCATTTGGGGTTACATTTGCGTGCTCGGCATGGTCTGGTTCGCCGCGAAGATCTTCCGCGTGGGTGTGTTGATGTACGGCAAACCGCCGTCACCGCTTCAACTGCTCAAGTGGGCGCGGTATTCGTAAGGGGCAAAGCAGGCTTGAGGGGTGAGGCTTGAGGTTTGAGTGAGCCGGGGCGTATCGCCCCGGTGGTCGCCCAGGATTACCGTGCCTCCGAGCGCCGCGTGTCTGCCGCACCCACCGGTCCGACACGGGCCAGCTCGCCTAGCAATTTCCGATCCACTTGGCCAGTGCTTCGTCGAGCGAACTACCAGTATTGTTCACACAATGCATCAGCGTGTAGGCTGTGCTTCTCATGGCACAGCCGACCGCCTTAGAAAAAGCCGATCTCGTTACCTTGGGATTGGCAACGGCAGAGGCGGCCAAACTCGTTTCCGCGATCGAACAAGGGACCGTCGATAGTGATCCCGAGAAGACTTGGGGTCGGATTTGTAACGAGATTCTCACGCCTCAACATCCGTTTGAAGCGCATCTTCGAGCGCATGAAGCTGTGTTTGCCAATTGGGATTCGTCCAAGCGCGCCGCACCGGTGTGGGTTCCCGATCCGGAATCAATAACACAGACCAATCTTGCAAAGCTGATGCGCGATCGTGGGGTCGAGACCTACGAAGCGCTCTTCAAGTGGTCAATTGAAGATCGTTTGGGCTTCTGGCAAGAGATGATCAAGTCTCTTCACATTCGCTTCATACAGAATGCTGAGCATCTCGTCGCTGACGAACGTGAACTTGAATCGCCCGAGTGGCTGCCGGGGGCGAAGCTCAACATTGCCGACAGTTGCTTCAACGCAGATCGGCAGAGCATCGCGATCGTGTACGCCAAAGAAGATGGATTGCTTTGCGAAATGACACTGGCTGAGCTTGAAGCGATGACGAATCGCGTTGCCAACGGACTCGTCAAGCTCGGACTCAAACCCGGCGATGCGGTTGCGATCGACATGCTCATGACGGTCGAGTCCGTGGCGATCTACCTCGGCATCGTCAAAGCCGGCTGTGTAGTGGTCTCTATCGCAGATAGCTTCGCGGCTGACGAAATCGCCACAAGATTGCGCATCGCGGATGCGAAGGCGATCTTCACACAAGATGTGATTCTACGCGGCGCCAAGCTTTTGCCGCAGTACGAAAAGGTCCAGCAAGCCCTAGCGCCACAAGCAATCGTGCTGCCGGTTGGCGATAATCTGAGTGTTGTGCTACGCGACGGTGACCTGAATTGGGCTACGTTCCTAAACGATAATGAATCGTTTGAGTCCGTTGCGCGCGATCCGCACGATCACAGCAACATTTTGTTTTCATCCGGCACTACCGGCGATCCGAAAGCGATCCCTTGGACACACACGACGCCGATCAAGTGTGCGGCTGACGGTTGGCTGCATCAAGACATACGCGAAGGTGACGTGGTCGCTTGGCCGACGAACCTCGGTTGGATGATGGGGCCGTGGCTGATCTTTGCATCGTTGGTGAACGGAGCGTCGATCGCACTGTATGAAGGTGCGCCCAATACGCGCGGCTTCTGTGAATTCGTCGCCGACGCAGAGGTGACGATGCTGGGTGTGGTGCCGAGTTTGGTCAAAGCGTGGCGCATGAGCGGCTGTGTGGATGGATTGGACTGGTCGTCAGTTCGCTGCTTCAGCTCGACTGGTGAGTGTTCCAATGCTGAGGACATGTTCTGGCTGATGTCGCGCGCAGGGTACAAGCCCGTGATCGAATACTGCGGCGGGACGGAGATCGGCGGCGGCTACATTACCGGAACGATGGCACAACCGGCCGTACCCGCGATGTTCACCACTCCAGCGCTGGGACTGGATATTGTGATCCTTGACGAACAGGGCAACGAAGCGCTCTCCGGCGAGCTGTTTCTGGTCGGGCCGTCGATCGGCTTGTCGGCCGAGTTGATCAGTCGCGATCATCATGAGGTGTACTACGAGGGAACGCCGACTGGGTCCGGCGGCGAACTGCTCAGACGCCACGGCGACGAGATGTGTCGGTTGGCGGGCGGGTACTTTCAGGCATTGGGGCGAGCTGACGACACAATGAACCTCGGCGGGATCAAGACGAGTTCCGCGGAGATCGAACGGGTGCTCAACGAAACACCCGGCGTTCAGGAGACGGCGGCGATCGCCCTACCTCCACCCGGCGGTGGGCCGGACAGGCTAATCATCTTCGTCGTGGCTAAATCGGGAGCGACGATCGATCCGGGTCAGGTTCAGCCGGTAATGCAGCAAGCGATCAAACAGCACCTGAATCCACTCTTTCGCATTCATGAGGTGCAAAGCGTCGATTCACTGCCGCGCACGGCCTCGAATAAGGTAATGCGGCGACTGCTGAGGACGGATTATCGGGACTCACGCTGATTGTCCAGCACCTCAAGACCAGCCTCTAGGCAGCCCCAGGGGGGATCGAGTTGCTTGGGAGGCCCGTGAATCCTTATTCGCCATCGTTTGCCCGGCTCGCCGGCCCACATAAATCATGGCGAAAGGTGAATTCGATGCCATAATTCCGGCTGTGCCGCGTTGAACGGCTGTAGGTATCGAGAAAGAAACCTGTGGGAGCGATTCCTGCATAACCAATTCGTGCAAGGAGACCGTGTGATGATCGCGTCAAGGATAACTGCTCGCTGCGTCGGAACTGTGATCGCGTCCGTTGCCCTGACGGCGGCGCTGATCCTGGCCACACCTGCCTCAGGTCAGTTCGGCTCAGCCCGAGGATTCAAGCGAGAACCAGAATACACAACCCGCGACATTCAGCTTGCAGTGGACTCGCTCCAGCTTGACGAGACGCAGAAGTTGATCGTGCAGACCCTTTTCCAAGAATACCGAGACGCGTATCGCGACAGCAAGACCGACTTCTTGAAGCAGATCGAGGGCATGAGCGATGAATTGGTAGAACTTGGCGAGACGAATCAGCAGGAGTTGATGCGAATCGTCTTTGGGGTCTTGGGTAAGTGGCAAGGACACAACGAGGGACTGTCAGAGCAGTTCATCCAGGACGTGCAGCGGCTGTTGAGTGAGGATCAGCAGGAATTGTGGCCGTCGTTTGAGCACAAGATGTACCGACTCAAGCACTTGAAGAACGGCAAGCTTTCCGGCGAGCGGCTGGATCTCTTCATCGTCATGAAGGAGTTGGATCTACCGGAGCCCGAGACGCAGGGGGTCGATCCATTGCTGAAGTCATACGAACTGGAACTGGACGCGGCGCTGCATCGCCGCGAAGCGCAGAACAAGGCAACCCAAGAAAACGCTCTGGAGATGATCCAGAGCCACAGCCCAGACGCCGTTGTCAAACTGGCGAACCGTGAGATTCAATTACATAAGTCGGTTCGTGACGTCAACGAGCGTTATGTCCAGAGTGTCGCCGCCGCCTTGCCACAGGAGCATCAATCCGTCTTCCTGGAGAAGGTGCATATGCGGTCGTTCGCTCGTGTCTACCGACCCACCTTAGCTCAGCGCGTCCTCAAGGCGGCCCGGGAACTCGATGGCCTCACCGAGGATCTGCTCAACGCGATCGAGCAGTTGGAGATTGAGTATCTGATCGAACTTGGCGTGTTCAATGAGCGGATCGTCGACCTGATCAAAGAGCGAGAACCTGAGCAGATTTTGCTCAAAGCGAAAACGCAGAGGTCCAAGCTCACCGGTGAGAGCGTCGAGAAGCCCGTGGATCATGTGAAGATCGAATTCGCGGATCGGCGCAAGATGGGCCAGCGCTATATCGATCAGCTCAAAGCGATGCTGTCCCCCGAGCAAATCGCCTTGCTGCCGGGCATGGCGATCTCCCCATCTGGAGGAATTTCCGCCGGTTCGGGTTCGAGTGGTACCCAGCAGAGGAGCCTCGGACAGAGGAAGAGGGAGCGCTTGCAAGAGATAATTCGGAAAAAAAAGCAAGGCGGCTCAACAAATTCAACCGGCCCCGGCGGCGGGGTGACCCAGAACCTCCGTGGGACGGACAACTGAGCCGACCCTGAGCGTCCATTACTCAGAGAGAGGCGTGCTTCAACCAGCACGCCTACTCTCGCTATCGGAGGCGTTAGCTCGCAAGCACCGACAGCCAATCGACGAAAACCCGACTTGTCGCTCCGTCAGCAATCTCACCGGGAAACACGGTTCAACGCGATCAGCGTCCGATGTGACTCGGTCCCGATGAACGACGTGCGACAAATCGCAATTGTGGTATTCGCTTGACGAGTTGTGCAAGATTAGCGGCGTGAAAATGTCCCAGCAATTCGCACATTCATCAGCAGAGTCATCGTTCGACGAACTCAGCTCGAACGGTCCGGTGGCGCGGCCCGGCATCGACGGTGCGTCGATTCGGGAGCGCTGCGCAGCATTACGAATTGGATGGACCGAAGAGGCGCCATCAGCCTCGACCGAGGCGGTTTCGCTGATTGAGCCGGAGGTCGCCGTACGCCTGCGTGTGGTTCCCTTGCGGATGGCGGACGGTCGGTTGGTGGTGGCCATGATCGACCCGCTGGACATCGCTGCGGTCGATGAGGTCTCGACACTCACCGGCCACGTAGTGACGCGGATCGGCGTTGAAACGCAGGCGTTCACCGAACTCATGCGGACTCACTATGGCACGACCGCGGCCCGCATCGCAGAGAGCCTTGGCGACGAGGTGACAGACTCGTCCACCGACTTGGAGCACAATCTCGATGCGATTGATGCAGCGGATATCCATCGCATGGCTGAGCAACCGACGTTGATCAACTTGGTCAACCTTGTGCTGCTCGAAGCGATTCAGTCACGGGCGTCGGACGTTCATATTGAGCCGTTTGAGAACGAACTGAAGGTCAAGTTCCGTATCGACGGCGAACTGGTGGAGCAGGCGCCGCCGCCCAAGCACCTTCAGCCAGCGCTGATTGGTCGCATCAAGATCATGGCCAGTATGAATATCGCTGAGCGGTACGTGCCACAAGATGGTCATATCACCCTTCGATTCGAGGGCCGCAAGGTCGATCTTCGCGTGTCAACAGTACCCACCCTCTATGGCGAATCAGTGGTGATGCGCATCCTCGATAAGAGCGCCTTGCGCCTCGATTTCGAAACGTTGGGGATGAGCGAGCCGCTGCGCGACATGAGCGACGCGCTCATCGCCAAGCCGCACGGATTGGTGCTGGTGACCGGTCCTACCGGCTCTGGTAAAACGACCACGCTCTACGCCGCCCTCAGCAAGCTCTACGACCCGCGCAAGAAGATTATCACGATCGAAGACCCGGTCGAGTACGAGCTTCCGGGCATCAATCAGATACCAGTGAATCCAAAGCGCGGCCTGACCTTCGCCACGGGTTTGCGGCACATCCTGCGACAAGACCCGGATGTCATCTTCGTCGGGGAGATCCGTGACCGTGAAACGGCGGAGATCGCAATCCGCTCGGCTTTAACCGGGCACCTGATCTTCTCCACGTTACACACTAACGACGCGATCAGCTCGATCGGCCGACTCATCGATATGGGCGTCGAGCCGTACCTTCTGGCCTCCGTGCTAGAGGGCGCGATGGCCCAGCGGCTTGGGCGACGGGTCTGCCCGCAGTGCCGGGAGCAACTGCCGATGCCGGAGGACGTCTCCCACCGTCTCTCGCCATCGGAACTGGAGCTATTCAACTCCACGGTCTGGCGAGGAGCCGGCTGCACCAAGTGCAACGAGTCCGGATACCACGGGCGGATCGGGTTCTTCGAGTTGGTGCTGGTCAACCCGGCGCTTCGGCGGGCGGTGTCCGAGAACCGACCAGCGGGAGAACTCCAGGCTGTGATCGACAAGTCATTCACCAACATGCGGCAGGATGGGCTGGAAAAGGCGGCCCAAGGCCGTACAACGATCGAAGAAGTGCTCCGGGCCACGCAAGATACTGAAGACTCCGTCGTTTGATTGACGTATGGAGTCTTTTCGGTACCAAGCTCTGACCGCAGCAGGACAGGTCCGCCAAGGCGTGATCGCGGCTCCTGATCGCCCTACGGCGGTCCGATTGCTGTTGGGACGAGGCGAGACGGCCACGAGCGTCGACCAGGTCGGAGACTCCGAGACACGTCCGGTCGCAGGCGCCGCAGCTGCCGTTGCCGAACGCATGTCACCGACCTCGCCAACGGTCGAGTCGGCCGGTCGCCCGACCTTGGCCGGTCTCCTTCCGCGCCGTTTGGCCAAACCTACGCCGAGTCGAGCGGAGATGGGCACGCTCATTCGTGAGTTGGCCACCGTCATTGAAGCCGGCCTTCCGCTCATGCAAGGCCTGCACACCGTTCGCCGACAATGCTCGAGCCGATCGATGGCCAGCGTCCTGGACCACCTCATCGAGCGCGTCGAATCCGGCGCCCCGCTGTATCAGGCTGCGGCCGAATACGGCCCGCCGTTCGACGACCTGATCATCGGCATGCTGCGCGCCGCTGACGCTTCAGGTGAGATGAGTGAGATTCTGCACCAACTGGCCGATCTGCTTGATCGGTCATTGGAGCTGCGCCGGGAGCTACTCGGGGCAACCCTTTACCCGATGATCCTCGCCGTCTTGGTCCTCATGAGTGTCATCATTCTCGTAACAGTGCTGGTGCCTCGGCTCATCGAGCCGCTAGCTGGTGAGCTTACTATGCCGATGCCGACACGGATATTACTCGGCGTCGCCGCGTTCATCTCCAGCTACTGGTTATATTGCGTGACCGCGATCGTACTGCTGTGGGTTGGATGGCAAGCATGGATTCGTCTTCCGGCCAACCGGCTTCGCGCCGATTCCTTCATGCTGCGCATCCCCGTGCTCGGTCGGTTGCTGCGCGACGTCGCGGTCGCTCGATTCACGCGCACCCTAGGAACGCTGGTCGCGGCCGGCATTCCGATCCTTGATGCCCTGCGTGTCACGCGCGACACGCTCGGCAACGCCGCATTGAAACACGAAATAGACACGGTGCGCGAGTGTGTCACGGCCGGCAAGTCGTTGGCCGATCCGTTGGAACGCTCCGGTCTGTTTCCCCCTTTGCTGATTCAAGTAGTAAATCTCGGCGAGCGATCCGGACGCCTCGAGAGCATGCTGTTGCACGCCGCGGGCGCATTTGACCGGCAGGTGACCAGCTCGATCAAGTTGTTTACCAAGGCGTTCCCGCCCCTGTTGATCATGATCATGGCGGGACTGGCGGGATTCGTTCTCGCTGCGATCCTGCTTCCGTTGCTGGAACTGCAATCAATGATTAGTTGACTGCGCTGGCCGGACACCGATGCCAGCGCTCTTTGGGAGATCCTGACATGACAACGAACCACTTCAAACAACACCAGCGTCGTCAGGTTCGCCGAGCGTTCACGCTCATGGAAATCATCGTCGTCGTCACGATCATCGCATTGTTGGCCGCCTTGATCGCTCCGCGCCTCATCGGGCGCGTGGGATGGGCCAAGGAGAGCAAGGCCAAGAGTGAAGTGAGATCGATCGGGACGGCGGTCAACATGTACATTACAGACTCGGGAATGACGCTGGACGACAGTTTTGATCTCGAGGTGCTTCTGCTCCCGCCCGACGACGGGGGCGGACCGCAGGGCCCGTACCTGCAGAAGAGGGACGATCTCATTGATCCTTGGGAAAACCTCTACGCCATTCGTATTCCCGGCGAAGTGAATTACGACTTCGATGTCTACTCCATAGGACCCGACGGTCAATCAGGCACCGAAGACGACATCTATAACTGAACGGACTGAATCGATAGCAGGATGCGTATTTTCCGAAAGCCAAGTCGCCGAGCATTCACGCTCATGGAGTTGATCATCGTCATCATTGTCTTGGCGATAATCATGAGCATCACGATCCCGCGCCTGGTCAGCCATGGTCGCCGCGAGTTGGACCTGGCAGCCGAACAGTTGCTTGACATGCTGACGATGTTCGCCCAACGAGAGGCGACCGAGCAGAGGCCGATCGCGCTATGGCATGACGCCGGTCGCAACTGGATTGTGCTGATGGTCTTGGACAGTGATCCGGCTGACCCGGAAGCGCCGGCCGATTGGCGCGTTGACCCCTACGTGTCGCCCGTGAAGCTTCCTTCGAGCGTAGATCCGCAGTACGTTTACGCGACCGAGGATGGTGAGCAGGCCGACTTCCAGAAGTGGCCGATTGCGACTCGACTGGGCGAACCTCGGCCGGCAATCGAGATCTCGTTCGCCAATCAAGATGGCTTGACCAAGACCGTCATACTCCCAGCGCATGCGCTGGCTCCCTACCGCCAGGACGGGCCCGGGATGTACGCCGATGTGCGGTATCCGATCGATCTCGATGCAGCCGGCCGCCGGCAGGAGGATTGGTAGATGACCGCCTTGAATCACAGTCGCGCCCGGCGGGGTTTTGCGCTGATGGATGTCATCGTCGGCGGGGTGATGCTCGGCATCGGGCTGGGGGTTGTGCTCACGCTGGCCAGCCGTGCCCTTGCCTCCCAAGCGCAGGGCGAAAAACAAATGGTCGCGGCATGGTTGGTCGACGAGCTGTTAGCCATGGTCATCGTGGAGGGACCGGTGGAGTTCCCACATCTGCAGTCCACACACGGTCGATTCGATCCGCCCTTCGACGGATTCGAGTTTGACGTGAACCTCGAAGACCTCGGGGTCGGCCAACCGTTCCTGGTCACGGCAACGGTCCGCTGGCCGCGGGGCCGTGAGGAGCGTCAGGTCCAGGCCCAAACCTATATCGCACCGCGCTTCGTCGATCCGGAGAATCCTTTCGAGGACCGTTTTCCGCTCGAGCCGATCGATCGGATCGGCAGGTGGTACGACGATGAATAGATCCACCCGATTCCATCGAGGCTTCACACTGGTGGAAGTGCTGGTGGCCGGCATCATCACGGCATTCTTGCTGGGCTCGGTAAGTATGAGCCTCTCGCAGGTAACCAAAGCCAAAGTGGTCGCGAATCAACGATTGGCGGCGCATCAGCGTGCCGACGCAGCGCTTGATTCGTTGCGACGTGAGATCGCCTCGGTGATCCGAAGCGACGATCTGTTTTGGACGCGGCTGCTCATCGAAGACGACGGGTTCAGCAGCCGGCTGGGGCGCCTCGACCGCGACGAAATCCTTCTCTTCTCCACGCGGTTCCGTCCGATCCACCCGGTCGATTTCTCCGGCGAGGGGATGGAGTACGAGTCACAGTTTCGAATTGAAGATGATCAACTGGGCCCAGTGCTCTGGCACCGCCGCGATGCCGTGCCGGATGAGTACCCGCGCGGCGGAGGGACCGCCACTCCGATGGTCGATGGGATCGTCTCGCTGAGCATCGAAGCCTATGACGGCCAACAATGGTACGAACAGTGGGATTCGGACATCGACGGCCTGCCGATGGCGGTTCGCATCACGGTGGCCGCTAGCGGTCACACCCCCGGCAACGATGCGTATGAAGAGCAAGTGCCGATCGCCATGTTGCGCACGGTGATCCCCATCGATCGAGTCTTACTGCCAATCGATCCAAACGCGGAAGATGAATTGCCTGAGGGCGAAATCGGCGGCGAAGCCGGTGACGGAAGCGCGGGCCCGGGAGATGCCGGCGAAACAGACGGTGAAGCCGGCGGTACTCCAGGCTCCAGCACCGGAGGGGCGGGTGGATCGGCCGGCCAGAATCGCAACTCGGGCTCACAGGGAGACGAGCGGGGACAAGACAACCGCACTTCGCAGACTCGATCCAATCGATCGGGCAGGGGAGGCGGCACATGATCGCTTCGAACCACATCATTGTTCCACACACACGCCGTGGTTCGGTGGTGGTCGTCGTCTTGTGGTCGATCGCGCTGGCCGCCTTACTAGTGAGTTCGGTACAGTTGATCGGCTACCGACAAAAGGGGATCGGCACCGAGGCCGTGGCTCGGGTACAGGCGCGTTGGGCGGCGCGCGGCGGCATTGAGTACACCATCGCGGTCATGGCCGACCACACTAAGAATCCGGTCCCGGATGACGCACGCGCGATGGTCCGCGAGATGGACTACATCTTCGCCGGAGAGCTGCTTAACGCCGGTTACGACATTCGCCATTACGCCGACGGTCGAACCTGGAAAGGTCCTATGGACGAGCACTCAAAGATCAATATCAACGCAACACTCCAGGAGCGCCAACTGCTGCTGGCACTGGACGAGATGACGTTGGATGTTGCCGATGGAATCCATGACTGGATCGACGAGGACGACGACGTACGGCCACTCGGGGCCGAGCGCGACTACTATCTTGGTTCAGTCTCATATGAACCGCGCAATGCCCCGATGCGGAGTATCGGCGAGGTGGAAATGGTACTCGGCATCTGGCCTGAGTACTTCCGCGGCGAAGATTGGAATCTGAACAACCGGCTCGACGCCAATGAGGACGACGGCGAGCGAACCTGGCCCGATGACGAATCGGATGAGCACCTCAACGCCCGCTGGTCGGGATACCTCACAACATATTCAACGCAAAGCGCAACGGGTGCTTCCGGTCTGCCGAAGATTCGGCTGGGTGAGGCCGAACCCACCGAACTCGTCGATCGCCTGGGCGTGGACGAGCAGACCGCCGAGTCGCTTGTGAACTTCGGTCGCGATGAAAACAGCCAGATGTTCCAACTGCTGGAAGTGTTCATGCAGTCTCAGGCCACGTCGGATGGCACAGCACCTCAAGCTGACGGATCAAATGCACCGCTACTGGAAGAAGATGAGCTTCGAGCCGTGCTCGCCGAGACGATGATCGCGGATCCCACGCGGCGACAACCGGGCAAGATGAACATCAACACCGTGTCCGCCGAACTCCTGAGGCAACTGTTCCTCACGCGCGAACACCTCGCCGACGAGATCATCTACCTTCGCAGCGCTCGCCAGGAGGGGATTACGAGCCTGGTCGATCTCACGACCATCCCGGCTTTCCAGGACGATCCCGATGCGTTCAACTTTGTCGCCCGCAACATGGATACGACTAGCAGCGTTTACGCAATCTCCTCGCGCGGCCGATCATGGTCCGGCGGCATAGAAGTTGAAATCACGGTCGTGGTCGATCGTTCTTCCCTTCCCATTCGAATCCTCGAGTATCGTGAGCAATGAACGAACCAACCAACGGACAATCCGCCGGCATCATCGCCATCCTCCAACGCGCCGGTCGGCAGTGGCGGGGATTGGTTGCCGACACAAACGGCGACACGCCGCGGGTTCTCGCCTGGGAGACGTTCGACGACGCTCGTGCGGGTCGGATCGCCGATTGGATCGCCAAGCACGACGCCGATCGGGTCGTAGGTGTGCTGCCGGCATCCGCAGTAGTATGCCGAACTTGTGCCTTGCCCGACGCTGATGCGATACAGCTGCGGCAGGCGCTGGAATTGCAGGCCGAGGCGCACTTGATCGGCACGGCGCCGGCGCACCGTCAGGCTATGGCGATGCTGCCCAAGGCCCCCGGCGAAACCAGCCGCATCGGCATCATGCTGTCGTGGCCGCAAGCGGCAGCGTTTGAACTGCCCGCGACAGGACTTGACGCGACCTATGCGAGCGATATCGCCGCGCTGGCGGCGCTGTTGGATGGACACCGACCCGAGGAGCCGCTGCTCTGGCTGGACCGATCCGACGGTTCGGTGGCGCTGGTGATTACACACGCTGGCGGAGCAGCCTTCCGCGCCGCGCGAGAACTCGCCCATACCGAGCAAGGTTGGTCCGACCGCGTGGGCGCCGTGCTGGCCGAGACAGCGCTCGATGCCGGCCACACTGCCTCGTTCACTGAATCACTGGTCCAATCGCTCAGCCGGAATCTTGCCGGATTCGAGTCCGACGCCGCTGAATTACGCGCTCCACGCGAGATCATTCAAAGCGCGCAGCAGCGCGTTCGCGGCGCGCCAAGTGAAACGGACTGGTGGCGAACGTTCGGCGTCACGGTCGGCGCGCTGTTGGCCGGGACCGATCAACTGGCGTCATTGACACAACTTCGCCGCGACGCACCAATCGAAAAGCCCTCAGCGGCTCAACGCATCCTCGGGGCCATGTCAAACAAGAAAACCGCCGGCAGGATCCTCATTGCATGCGTGGTCATCCTTGCCCTTTGGCCTCTGACCTCGGCACGCCTGCGACTGTTGGCCCTCCAGGTCCGATTCGCTGACATCGAGGGAATCGTTCGTACCGCACAGACGAACGAGACTCGACTCGAAATGTATCGCGCGTTGGAACAGCGCGCGTGGCCGATGACGAAACTTCTCTCGGATCTCGCCTGCAACACGCCCCGAGGTATCGAACTGCAACTGGTTGATCTGAAACACGAAGGCAACGTGTTCAGTGTCTCGGGTACGACCAAGCCCCATGAAGCCCGCTCGGCTCAAGAGGTCGTCGCGCAGATGCAGCAGAACCTTCGGGCCAGCGGAATCTTCACTGATATCTATCACAGTTGGGGAGATCGCAACAACTTCGGCGCCTACGAGTTCAGCCTTTCAGGCAAAGTCGCCCATCCGTATCGAACCTACGACTATCCGCTGGAGCTGGACTTCGCCGAATGGTCACTTGCGGATCGACTGTACGGGAGTGGTTCGCCGCCGGCGCAGGCTCAATCGACTCAGATGCCCTTAGGGACCGAAACGCCCGCGAAGGAGACCGTGGCCGCCAATGACGATCGAGAGGTCGATCCGGTTGCGAAACCCGAGGACACTGAGCAAGAGCCCGACGAGTTGGCCTCCGCCGAGAGCGGGAGGCGACCGCCAGGTGCTCGGCCGCCACGATCCGTGCCGCGCAACAACCGGAATTTCGTACCGGGCCCTGCGCCCCTGGGCCGAGGCGATAACCGATTGCCGGGCGGCGCTGTTCCAGCCTCGCAGAACATTCCCGAGCCGTTGAGCGAGGCGCAGATCAATGCCATGACGCTGCCTGAAGTGGACGAGGCGGTTGGGTTGATCGCCACTGCGCTGGCACGCAGCCACCCCGATGACGCAACGAAGGTTCGGCTCAAGAACGAATGGAACCTCCTATGGGATCGCAAGAGGACGGGCAGATGAACGAAACAAAAACCTGGTCACAGCGTTTTGCCGAGCTACCCCGCGCCGCCAGGTGGGCACTCATCGGTACGGTCATAATCATCGGACTGTTGGTGTACACCTACTTCCTTCGGACGCTCGCCGACGACTGGAACGAGGATGCTGATCGTATTCGATCGCAGGTGAACCAGGCCGCCCTGACTGATCGTCACTTGGATGGAATCGATCGGATGAAGGACCTTATCAGCGGCGTCGGCCCGGTCGTCAGGCCGACCACCGAAGCCGACGCCAACGCGGCCCTTACCCAATCCGTCAACGAGATTCTCAAGCTCCACTCGGTGAGCAACGACGACTTTAAGATTCGGCCTCCGGCGCGACTTCCAACCGGAACGCTGGAGAAGATCGTTAAAGGGAGCGATCAACGTGTCGAACGTCTTACGGGCGAGCTGCGCTTCGAAGCAACGCCTGAGCACACGTTAGCTATTATTTCCGAGCTCGAGGGCAGCGAAGACATCGAGTCCATCAGCCACGTGCGCCTCAACAAGATGCCCGCCACGGGCAAGCTTAGTGTGCAGCTTCGGGTCGAGGCCTGGATACTTTCATCTGTCACCCAGCGCGGAGCAGGAGTCCCACGATGATGCAGAACCTCCAGGTCAATAGACCGCTTCTGCTGAGCGTTGTTTGCGTAGGTATCGCCGCCGTCGTTCTTTTCGTGCCCTTGCCTGGGTTGCTGGCAGCGATGTTCACGACCAGCCTCGGTCCGGAAGACGCCGGCCAGAACATGCAGCAATACCTGGCCGCCCACGTGACTGATCTTGAAACGTACCGTCAGCGTTTCGACGGCCGGTCGTTGTTCTCACGACCCCCGGCGCCGCCGATAGATGCCCCGCCAGTAAAACGCACTAAGAAGGAACCAGAGGCACCGCCACCGGAGCCGATTGTGCCGCTGCTCTATGCGGGCCCGAATGTGATCGGCATCATCGGGGATCAGGTGTGGTTCAGAGGTGACCTGAAGCTTCGGGTTGGTGAAGAGGGGAGTGGCGTGAAGGTACTGGCCAGCGATCCACCCTGGACGGTCAAGTTGGCCCATGGAGGCGGCGAATACGACGTCCCCATTTTCAAGGACTACCAAACTGAATTCTCGTCCGACTCGCTCGCCGACCGTCCCACGCCAGGCGTCGTAGTCGCCGAAACGACCGACGGAGGGGTAAAAGCCGCCGGCGAGGACAACGGTCAGTCGTCGGAAGACGGTTGACAGCAATAACGACGCCGTCGCGTCGTTGCATACGCAGGTCGTGATCCAATCCGTATCACGATGATCCACGAGGAATGCCCGAAGAAAGGTGCCCCAGTGATTTCCCAATGTCCCACAACTCGATGCATGTCCATCAGCTCCGTCTTACTTTGCCTCGGATTGCTGAGCTCAGCAGCACCGGCACAAGACGGTCGGCCGCAGCCGCTGCCAGCGAACGGTCCACAAGCGATCGAGCCGCAACCGGCTGAAACGCAGGGGCTTTCCAAAGACCCCGGCGAGACCCGCAACGGTCGTCGCCCACCCAGCGACGAGAAGGTGAAGTTCAGCTTCAACGACGTTCCGGTCGAGAAGACAATCGCGTTCATCGTCGAGACCACGGGCAAAGTCGTCATTCCGATCGATCTGGGCACAACCCTCAAAGCCAAGAAGATCACGCTCATCATCGACCAGTTCATTGACCGATCCGCCGCGCTGGATCTGCTGTTCCAGGCGTTTCGCCTCAACGAGATTGGGGTGATCGAGAAAGAGGACCGAATCATTATTGCCCTGCTCATTGAGATTCTGGAGTTCGATCCGCCGGTCGTCGGGCCCGACGGGAACATCATGGGCGAGACCAATCGCGGCACGATCAACACGAAGTACTACCGGCTCACCAACGCCGACGCTGAAGCCGTCAGCAGCAGCATCGAAGAGACGCTGCCGGACTGGGCGACGATGACCGTTGACACCGGCTCCAATCAGATCATTCTCCAGGGCGACGTCGGCTTATGCCAGCGTGTTCAAGAGATGATCGACTATATGGATCGCATTTTCCGCAGGCCCAAGACGCAGACGTTCCGGCTGGCGCACGCGGACGCCAACGAAATCGCGCAGCAAATTCTCGATCTCTTTGAGGACACTGGTACATCGACCTCGGGGCGCACTCCTGGTCGCGGCCAGTCAACGGCACGGCGCGGGCAGACGTCCGATCAGCGCCGCCGGGAGGCTTTGCAACGGGCACGAGCCACTACCGGAGGCGAAGGCGGGGCCGGCGGCCAACCGTTGGAACTACGCATTACTGTAAACGTCCAGCAGAATTCAGTAACCGTCAGCGGCGAGCCGTCAATCATCGATCAGATCGGCGAGCTTATTGCGACCGATTGGGACCTGCCACGGTCCGAAGGCACAGCCAAGGTCTATCTGCTTGAGTACACCGATCCGATCAAGGTGCGTGACATGCTGCAAGAGTTGCTTGGACAGGGAAGCGGGGGTGGGATCGGCGGGCGCGGTCCCGGCGGCGCCGGCGGTCAGCGAGCCGATATTCAGGACATCGTCTCAGGCATCTATCGCATCGAAGCGTATCCGGATTCAAGCACGCTCCTTGTCGTCTGCAAGACCGAAGAGAGTTTCAACTTCCTCGACTCGATCATTGCCGAGCTCGACCGGCCAATCATCCCACGGCTTCCACTGGTCGTTCCGCTGAAGCACGCCGATGCCGAGGCTGTGGCTGATGAGGTCAACGCTTTGCTCGCTCCGGCCGGAGCCCGCGTCGATATCCAGCGGCGCCAGACGGGCCTGGAAGGATTTGACATCGGCGGGCCGGCCCAGGGCGACGGCGGCGGGGGCGGGGGCGGGGCCGCGCGCGAAGGCGACGAAGGCGGAACCATCACCTTCCCTTGGCAGCAGACCCGACAGACCGAAGATGAGTCGCCCCCCTCCCCGCTCATCGGCAAGGTCCGTGTGGTGCCCGTGCACCGCCAGAACGCTGTGATGATCCTCGCTCCAGCCGAATATCGCGACGCCGTTCGAGACTTCATCGTCAATGAGCTCGACAGCCCGGGGCGGCAGGTCATGATCTCCGCCATCATCGCTGAAATAGAACTGACGGACGAACTCGCTTTGGGACTTCGCTTTTCCAACAGCGACTCGATCCTCAGCGGATCCCCCGTCGACAACCGGCTCGGGGGAACGTTCGGCTTTACCGGCCAGGAGGACCCGCTGTTTGAGAACTTCCTCGACCTGTCGGTCCTGGACGTCAATTTCTCCATCAACGCGGCGATTCAGGCCTTGAGTCAGAAAACCAACGTGCGCATTCTCCAGGAGCCGCGCATTTTCACCGCCGACAATCAAGAGGCCAGCTTCTTCCAAGGCCAAGACGTGCCGATCCTTTCCGGCACCCAAACGACCGATGTGGGAACCGTCAACGAACAGATCGACTATCAACAAGTCGGCGTGGGGTTGAACGTTCGGCCCCGCATCACCGTCACGGGTGATGTCGATCTGGAGATCAATCTCGAGATCTCCAGTATCTCCGGCGCCGAATTGTTCGGCTCGCCGATTTTCGATCGCCGCGAGACCACGACGCAGGTGATTGTGAAGAACGGCCAGACGATCGTGATCTCCGGAATCATGAAGGACATCGAATCGAAGATTACACGCGGACTTCCGATCCTCAGCGACATTCCGTTCATCGGCGAACTGTTCAAGTCACGGGAGAACACGACGAGCCGAACCGAGTTGATCGCCTTCATCACGCCTGTGATCGTGGTTGACCCCACGGAGAACGACACGAACTTCAATCGCGAAGAGCTCGACCACCTTGATGATCTGATGCTTCCGCTCAAGGAGCAGAGGCGCAGGATCCGCAAGAACAAGGACGATCTCCGTTCACGGCTGCTGCACAAGCAGTATGAGCGCTCACAATCACCGCCAGTGGACGTGAACGATCTGAACGACGGGTGAACCGAGTGCCAGCGGCCGCAGGCTTCATTTCAACATGCCATGCGTAGGGCTCCGTTGCGCGCAATCTGGCCGCCATGCCGATTACGAGCGAAACGCCCGAAATCACAGCCCTAGTGGTAATCTCCAGCAGGCTGGTCGTTGCCGCGATTTGGGGCTTCGCTGGCGGTAGATCGGAAGGATCTGAATCGCATTGCGATTGTTCCGTGGAGGAAGTATCGCTCATCTGATCAGGTCGGGGTCCAAGAGAGGGGCGAGATCGTATATGCTGCCCCACCAATCGCCAATCAGGATCCCTCTGACACCCGAGGCCGAATATGAGTGATACGAACCAGGCACCCAATCAGGATCAGTCCGGCAAGCTCCGACATCCGCGTGGATTATGGGTGCTTTTTATCACCGAGATGTGGGAACGATTCAGTTACTACGGGATGCGCGCGATTCTTGTCCTGTACCTGATCGCCAGCACCGCTGAAGAACTCGCCGGTGGAGTCGCCAACGACAATCCGGGGTTTGGATGGACAAATGACAACGCCTATTTGCTCTACGGCGTGTACACGTTCATGGTCTACGTTACCGCGATATTCGGCGGCATGCTGGCTGACCGGTTCCTGGGAACGCATCGGTCAATGCTGGTTGGCGGGTGGACGATCGCTGCCGGTCACATCACACTGGCTATCACCAATTACTTTGACATCACGCCCGGCACGGTTGTGACTTTCCAAAACAGTCCCGGCGCTGTTGTCTCGTTCATGATCGGTCTGGCGCTCATCATCGTCGGCACGGGTTTCTTCAAACCGTGCGTCAGCGTCATGGTCGGGCAAATGTACGAGGAGAACGATCCACGGCGGGATTCGGGCTTCACGATCTTCTATATGGGCATCAATCTCGGTGCGTTCTTTTCCCCTCTCATTGCCGGTACACTCGGGCAAACAGTCGGATGGCATTGGGGGTTTGGGTCGGCCGCGGTAGGAATGATCGCAGGCCTGTTCTTTTATCAGAAGTTCAGACCCCGCTACCTTGGTAGCATTGGGATGCCGCCGGACAGCAGGAAATTCAACGGTCGATCACTCGTGACATTGCTGGCCCTTGGAGGCGGCATTGTGGCCATCCCCGTCATCCCACTGATTCTTTGGCTCAGCGGCGGCTTGACTCCTTTCCTGGATCTGTGGGCGTGGCTGACCGCTACCAATTTGAGACAGGCGATAGTGTGGCTCAGCGCAGCAGGCATCATTGTCGGAGCTATCGTCGCATTCCTCTTCGCCCAACGTCCAGCTGAACGCGCTCCGCTCGGCGTCATCTTCATCCTGGCCTTCCTCGGCAACATCTTCTTCTGGACAGCATTCGAGCAGGCTGGCAGTTCGATGAACGTGTTCGCCGATCAGCAAACCAATCGCCCGTTGCCCCTTCCCGACTGGTTCCGCGAGTTCTGCCAGAATCCGGACTATGGACCGTGGTATGTGGCAGTGATCGGTGGGCTAGTCCTGCTCACGGCCCTGCTCTTTCGTTACGGTTACCGTCTGATCCGCAGCAGGTGGATGACTCTTGGTGCATGGACGTTGGCAGCCATCGGATCGGCTGCACTAGCACTGGGTGTTTGGAAACTACTGGACATCGACTCACTGAGTGAGAAACTCGGGAGCGCCGAGCAGTTTCCGTCAACGTGGTACCAATCCATCAACCCACTGTGCATCCTTCTGCTCGCTTCAGTATTCGCGTGGCTGTGGCTCCGGCTTGACAGACTGAGGCTCAACCCGTCTACCCCATTGAAATTCGCTATCGGGCTCTGGTTGCTGGGCCTAGCCTTCATCTCGATGGTGTTCGGGGCGATGGAGGCGCGCGACGGACTGGCGGGTCCACATTGGCTACTCATCACCTACATCGTTGTCACCTGGGGCGAGCTTTGCCTCTCGCCTGTGGGGCTCTCGATGGTGACCAAGCTCGCGCCAGCCCGCCTCCAATCCTTCATGATGGGCGTGTGGTTCTTCACGTTCGCGCTTTCCAACTTGGTCGCCGGTCTGGTTGCGCGCGTTTCCACGAAGTTCATCCCGGATCTCGAAACTGGCGAGGCCGAGCTAACGTTCTTGGGCTTCGAGGGCCTGTCTGGCTTCTTCCTGATGCTCGTCGTGTTCCCGATCGGTGCGGGCGTTCTGATCCTGCTACTTTCGCCCATCCTCAAGAGGATGATGCACGGCATCAAGTAACAAGCTGCGGACGCAGTCTGTTAATCGCCCGATGATTCGGCAACGATCGTGACGGGAACCGCCTTCGTCGTCGGCGCCAGGCAGAGTTGATCCGTGCAGACTTGGTAGGTTACCGTCAGCTTCGGCTCACCCGTCATTTCGCCGATGCGCGTGATCCGCACTGGCAGGGTGACCGTTCCATGGTGAACGCGTATCTCGTCGCGATATAGCTCGCCCTCGGGATAGTCCAACTCGATCTCCAAGCCGTCACCGCCGAGCATTCGAACATTGAGCCCGATCAAGTACGCCTGGCCGGGCTCATGGGCATTGATGTGGTATCCCTGGGCGATCGTCAGTGTTACCTCGAACTCCGCCGGAGCATCCTCAGATACGCGAACTTCCGCAGTGCTCGTCGTAAACTGTACGACCTCCTGATCCACGCGCGTCAACGAAGAAAGTGCGGCGGCGCGCAACGGATGCTCGCCGACGAACCGTTTCAGAGCAACGGTTGCCAATGCCGTTGAAACCGGACTTTGCGACAACTGGGTGCTAATTCCACGCAATAAGGCCGCAACGTCGTCGAGATATGATTCATCATCGGTGAAGTCATAAAGGGCCAGAAGGTTCTGCGCCATCACGGTATTCGCCGACGGCACCGCTCCGTCATACGTGGATTTCGTACGGACAAAAAGGTCGGATTGGTCCGGCAACGTGTCGAAATACGCGCCGAGTCGATAATCCCAAAAGCGATCCCTCGCCGCCGCCGCGAGCATCACCGCTTCATCCACAAATTGCGACTCGCCTGTAGCTCGATGAAGTGCGATCAGACCGCGAATCATAAAGGCGTAGTCCACTGAGAATGCGTCGATCTTGGCCCGACCCGCTCGATAGGTGCGAAGCAAACCACCATCGTCGCTTCGCATCGTGCTCAGAACGAACTGCGCCGCAGCGCGAGCGGCGTCAATATAACCAGGCGCATCGAGCACACGCCCGCCGTCAGCCATACCGGCGATCATCAAACCGTTCCAACCGGCCAGAATCTTGTCATCGGTGCCCGGTTGATCGCGTTGATCCCGAACCTCCAATAGCGCAGCGTTCACAGCTTCAAGTCGCTCGCTGAACTCGTCGACCTCGATGCTCATTTGTTGAGCAATCACTTCCGGACGATCGATCAGGTACACGACGTTCTTGAAGCCGTCTTCCGGATGGTGCGGGTCTCGGAAATTTGTTCCGCCGCTAAAGCCGTAGGCCTGGAGCGTGAACTCGATTTCAGGCCCAAGTCCCGCCTCACCCAGTGCCTGGCGGATCTCTTGGGAGGTCCAGATATAGTTCTCGCCCTCGCGCGTGTTGACCTCGGCATCCTGAGCGCTATAGAAGCCACCTGCGGGATCAGTCATCTCACGCATGACGAAATCGAGCACTTCGCGCAGAACCTCACCGTAGAACGGATCGCCGGTGCGCTCATAAGCCTCAGCGTAGACCGAAGCCAACTGCCCGTTGTCGTAGATCATTTTCTCGAAGTGCGGCACGAGCCACTTCGGATCAGTGCTATAGCGATGGAATCCCCCGCCGATCTGATCGTACATCCCGCCGGTCGCCATTCGATCGAGCGTGTGGAGGATCGCGTTTTGAGCGGCCGGATCATCCCAGCCGACAGCCATGAGTAACTCCAGATATACGGGCATGGGAAATTTGTTGCCCCGCCCGGAGCCGAAGCCGGCGTTCTGACGGTCGTACCTCCGCATGAGGCTCAAATGCGCCTGCTGCGTCTGTCCCTGACCAAGCGGCAACCGACTCGCAGCCGATTGAAGACTTCGAGTAACGGCGTCTGCCAACCCACTGGCATCGGCGAGAATGACGTCCCGTCGCGTCTGCCAGGCTTCATTCACTCGCGTGAGCAAGTCCATGAACTGCTGTTTACGAAAATAGGTTCCTCCAAAGAACGGTTGAAGTTTGCTCGGTTCAAGAAAGACGGACATGGGCCAGCCGCCTCGACCGGTCACCCTTTGCACTGCGGCCATGTAGATGTCATCTACATCCGGTCGTTCTTCTCGATCGACTTTGATAGAGATGAAGTGCTCGTTCATCAGCGCGGCGACTTCCTCGACCTCGAAGCTCTCTCGCTCCATTACGTGACACCAATAGCACGTCGAGTAACCGATGCTGAGGAAGATCGGCTTGTCCTGCGTTCGAGCCGCCTCGAACGCCTCCGGTCCCCAGGCGTACCAATTCACTGGGTTGTGCGCATGTTGCAGCAGGTAGGGGCTCGTCTCGTTGATAAGCCGATTGGTGTGTGGGTGTTCGGCCACGCCTTGCTCGGGAGTGTGCGGTGAAACGGACATCGTTTCTCCTGTGACTGATTCAGGCGGCGGGGTCGGCTTTGATTCTCTCGTCACGGCCGTTTGCACGCTCGCTGAGGGCGCGGCGGCCGAGGTGTCGTCAATCGAGGCGGCTTGTACATCCGCTCGCTCCGAGGCTTCTTTCTCACAGCCGATCAGCGTGGAATGCCCCACCAGCAGCAGCCCAAAAACGACACGACGAAGCAAAGTGGGGGCAATAGACATGGGCATATGTTAGGCCCTGGGTGGCGGTTTCACAAAGCAAACCACATACAGAATCGCTAGAGCGGTTCGACTGAAGACGTAGCGGCTCCGGTGGCATGGGCATCTTGCCCGTGCGGTCCGGCCGTGAAAAACCGCACGGGCAGGATGCCC
>CBDUST010000013.1:0-30197 GCA_965369945.1 uncultured bacterium
TCAATGAACGCCCGTGAGCGCCATTGACACCGCGTCGCCACGGCGGCTACACGGGGAGAATCGTCCATCAACAGTTTTCTATTCCGACCGTTTAGCCTCGCCGGCCACGGCGGGTCGAACGTCAATGAACGCCCGTGAGCGCCATTGACACCGCGTCGCCACGGCGGCTACACGGGCGGAACCGTCTATAAACCCAGTGTCGAGCGGTTCGACGCTTATCGCTTCGAGAACTGGAATCGTCTTCGGGCGCCGCGCTGGCCGTACTTCTTCCGTTCGACCTTCCTTGGATCGCGGGAGAGGAATGCATTGGACCGAAGGATCGGCTCGAGCCGTTCGTCGTAGCGTCGCAAAGCACGGGCGAGGCCCAAAACGATCGCCCCGGCCTGACCCATATACCCGCCGCCTTGAACATTCACATGAACGTCCAAGCTCCCGGTGGTATTGGTCTTGTCCAAGACGTTCAACAAGTCCGCACGATCGCGATCCTCAGTGAAGTAGGTGTCGTGCGCCTTTTTGTTGACCTGGAACTTCCCATCACCGGGGCGAATTCGAACTCGCGCGACGGCCGTCTTTCGCCGACCCGTTCCCCACCACCAATGGCCGTCCGGCGGAGCGCCGCTTGGCTTGGGCACGAGCTTTTCAGCAGTGTCCGCAGCTTTGGGCTTGCGCGGTTTGGTTGGCTTCTTCTCTGGAGGACTTGCTTTTGCTGAGGCTTCAGCATCGCCCGCATCAGCCGGAGTTGCCGCTGCGCTTTCCTCTTGCGGTGTTTCTTTTGAGTCGTCGGTGGAGGGGCTTTTTTCTATTTCAGTCATGCTGTTCGTAGGCTCACTGCGCCTGTTTGAAGAACTGTTTTGTCGTGATCACAGGACGACGATGTCCTGGGGCTTTTTAATCGTCGAGGCCGATTGGATGTTGAGCGTGATGCGGATGGTCGGGACCGGCGTAGACCTTGAGTTTGCTGAGCATCTGCCGACCGAGCTTGCTCTTGGGGAGCATCCGACGAACGGAGTTCTCGATCACCCCCTGGGGTCGGCGTTCCAGCAGCGAGCCGTAGGTCTCAGCCTTGAGTCCGCCTGGGTAGCCGCTGAACCGCAGCCTCTTTTTCTGCTCGGCCTTTCGGCCGGTGAGAACGATTTTCTCAGCGTTCGTGACGACCACGTAATCGCCACAATCGACATGAGGGGTGTACTGCGGGCGGTGCTTGCCCATGAGGATCGTGGCAATCCGCACGGACAGCCGGCCGAGGATCTCACCCTCAGCGTTCACCTGCCGCCATGCGGGGGTGATGTCTCCAGCCTTGGCAAAATAGGTCTGGCGCGGCATTGCTCTACCCGATATCCATAAAGCACGACCCCTTGTTCCGGCCAAGGAGTCGCTGACCTGTCAGCGTAGCCACCCCATGGGGCGTGTCAAGCGATTGGGCCGGCAACGCCGATTCGGTGTCCGTCGCGATCGGGGGCCATCTTTGCGGCAGAGGCCGCTATACGCTGGTCCGGGCAGGGCAGCCTCGACGCGATAAGCTACGGCACCGACAGGCGGTGTACTTGCATTCTCCCTTTTGGTGTGACGTCCAATGGATCTGATTCACGAGTTGCAGCCCGGCGATCCGCTCCAGCCCGCCGACGATTGGCAACCGGCCAAGGAACCGCCTCCAAGCCGAGGCCATCCGCTCATCGCCTGGGTGGGCATCATCGCCATGTGTGCCTTGGCCCTGTGGGTTCAACAGAAGGCTGTCGACACGGTGTTGCCGGACGACGGGAGCGATCCGATCGACGTCGTGATGATGAAGATCCAAGGGCGGCACTTGGTCACTTCCGGCCAATGGGTCAAGGACGACCGCGAAGCGCTGGACAAGCTGTACAAACAGTATCAGGGGCTGCTGAACATCGGATCGGTCGGCCAACGCCAACGGTTTGTCATCCTCGCTGCGGAGCTCGCTGGGGTAGAGGAGGCAAGTCGCGTTCTACGGGAGCTTGACACTGAGCTGGCCGACCCCCCTTTGGGTGATCCGCCCGAGCTGACCGAAGCTCAGGCCGAGATTCAGGGCTTGCTACAGGCGTTGTATGGACCAGAGGCGTCCGCCGATGATCCAGACCCCGGTTCGACTCGGTTAACTGAAGATCAGCGCGAGTTGCTCATTAAGCGCCTTGGATGGTTCGGTCAATTGGCATTAGCACCACCTGGAACCCCGGACGAGGCCGATCGCAAGTCGGCGCTCGCACCTGCGTATCGAGTGACCATCGTGCTGATCGGCGCGCTAATCCTCGGAGGGCTCGTTGGTTTCGCCGGCTTCGTCGGGTTGATGGTCATGGGAGTTCTGACGCTGGTGGGAAAGGTGCGATCCGGTCTCGTCGCCGGCGGAGGAGCGCATGGGATCTATGCCGAGACCTTCGCAATCTGGATGATCCTGTTCGTTGGGTTGCAAGTGGTAGCGGGCTTGATCGCCACTGTACCAGGGATGCAAGACCATCACTTGATCATCGGGGCCGCCGCGTTCTTCGTCTCACTGGGGGTATTGGCGTGGCCGGTGGTCCGCGGCGTCCCGTGGCGTCAGGTCCGGATCGACATCGGTTGGACGCTCGGCCGTAAACCTGCACTCGAGCCGATCTTCGGCGTGGCCGGGTACGCGATGACACTTCCATTACTTGGGGTCGGGGTCGTGGTAGTCTTTCTGTTGATGCTCGCACAGACGGCGATCGCTGGGCCTCAGCCGACCTTCGCACCCAGTGGTGGTCCGGCACATCCAATCATTACCGACTTGGCGCAGGGGCAGTGGTGGGCGACAACTCAAGTGCTGCTTCTGGCCGTCGTCGCGGCGCCGATTGTCGAAGAGACGATGTTCCGCGGCGTCCTGTACCGGCATCTTCGCGATGCCAGCGCTCGAATGGGACTTGTGCTGAGCGTCTTGCTGAGCACCCTCATCAACACTTCTGTGTTTGCGGTCATCCACCCTCAGGGATGGGTTGCGATGCCTTTGTTGATGGCGTTAGCGTGTGGCTTCACGCTTATGAGAGAGTGGCGCGGCACCGTTGTGCCGTCGATGATGATCCACGGAATCTCCAACGGTCTGGTCGTGACAATGTTGATATTACTGGTCGCAGACTAGGCGGTTGTGGCGGCTCCATGATTCGTAACAGCTTATATAACAATGGGTTACAGAGATTCATGCGCGGTTTCTCAATCGTAGGCTACCGCCTTGCTCTTCGGTGGGTGCTTGGCGCATAATGGCCGTTCCGGTGGAGCCGCGCTTATGGCCAGGTTCACACACACCATCATCGTCGCTAGCGCCGCCATTGTCCTGGGAAGCGCTGCCGCTTTGGCGGATCAGAACACGATCGGGTCGATCTCCTCACCTCAAATTGCCTCCTCGCAAGATATCGCCTCCGATCGCGCCGATGCTTTAGCGTTCTTCGAATCGCTCGTCGATCACTATCGCGGGCTTGTTGCGTATGAAGATGTCGCCGACGTCGTGCAGATCACCACTCGGCCCGGCGAGGAACCGCAACGCGTTGAGACGCGCATCGCCGCCACGATCCAAAACGGCAAACTGCGAGTTGAGACGCCGGGGTCACAGATGCGCGACTCCATCGGCCTGGAGGTTCCCCTCAAAACCAGCCCGGCTATGGAAGCCTTCGTCCAGAAGTACAACCTCTGGATCGCGCCGCACATGGCGCTGCGATTCACAGACGAACCCCTCCAAGACTTCCGCCTCGGCGTTGAAGAGGGATTTACGCCCACGCTCACCGAGACCGTCATCATCAATGGGAGATCGCTCGTTCATCTGCAACTCACCAGTGGCGATGGGCTCAGCGAAGACTACACCGCTAGGTTTGATCTATACGTCGATCCCGAGTCGATGCTGATTCAGCGGATTGAAGGGGAGCAGCGGTTGCCGGACGGCGCTGATTACAGTACGGCACTTGACATCACGCCAATTCGCGCTGACCAAGGTGACGTTGCCACTCCTGAGGACAACAACTCAGGGCAGGGCGCCGCTGGCCAGATGAGTTAGTCCCCGCAGCGTTCGCCTCTAACGTCGCTCGCTTCGCCGTTCATCGAACCGAAAGCGTCGGCTGAACAAACTTGCCGCTCATGGAGGCGATCGAGATCTGAGACGCCAGGTTCTTGCAAAGTCGATCGAGTTCCTCGGCCAATTCCGGGTTGACCTGCCAATTCTTCAGCGGCTCGCCGTTATCGCAGTTGGCCCGCAACTCCATGTGGATGGGCACCGCCCCGAGGAAGGGTAGGCTCATCTCCTGGGCCAGAGTTTGCGCGCCGCCTCGGCCGAAGATGTCGTACGTCTTGCCGTCGTCGCCAACGAAGTAACTCATGTTCTCAACGATTCCCAGCATTTCCACCCCGAGTTGCTGGAACATCTTGACAGCTCGACGGGCGTCGTCTTGGGCAACCTTCTGCGGTGTGCAGACGACAACCGCACCTGTCAGCGGCAGCAGTTGCGTCAGCGTCAACGGCACATCGCCCGTACCCGGCGGCAAATCCACGATCAGATAGTCCAACTCGCCCCAGTCCGTCTGCGTTGCGAGCTGCTTGAATGCGCCATGCGCCATCGGGCCGCGCCAGATCAGCGCTTTGTCCGGCGGCACCAGCTTGCCGATGGTCATCGCCTTGATGCCGTGCACTTCAAAGGGCAAGAGCGTATTGCCGCGGGTTCCAGCTGGGATGTCATCGAGTCCGAGCATGGTCGTGAGCGACGGGCCATAGATATCGCCGTCGAGCAAGCCGGCCTTCGCGCCCAGCTTCGCCAGACCGACCGCGAGGGCTACTGCAATGGTCGATTTGCCTACGCCGCCTTTGCCGGCTCCGACCGCGATGACATGCTTCACATTCGGAAGCGGGTTGCCGTTATCGCGAGTTCGCTCGTTGGGGCTGCGAACATCAGCGGAGAACTCGACGTTCACTTCACCGACGGGTTCACCGACCTCCTCGGCCTTGGCTCGAACCGCCTCGACGATGTCATCGTGAATCTTGTCTTTCAGCGGACAAGCCGGTGTCGTCAGCTCGATGTGGATCGCAACATCGCTCCCATCCACGCGAACGTCCTTGACCATATTCAAGGTGACCAAGTCCTTGTGGAGGTCTGGGTCCTTGACGGTTCGCAGCGCGTCGTGCACGTGTTCAGTGGTCAGCGGCATTGAATCACCTCATCACCCCCTCCGGAGGAACATCATACGCCCGTGCTTGAGCAATATGCGCCGGTTCGGGGCGTTGGACGATATAGTGGTGAATGAGTATGGGAGTTGACCCTATGATGCGCTACCCACCGGTTTGGATTGTGTTGCTCGCCCTGACCGGTTCAGCCGCCCTCGCGCAGACGACCCAACCGGCCAGGTTGGCGAAGGAGGGGGCGGCTGAGCAAACCTCCTCCAAAGACCTCCTCGCCGGGCCGAAGGTGGATGATGAAGCGGCCCGCGAGACTGATCCGCAGTTCGGCGGCGCGGGGCGAGATCGGGCCAGGGTTTTGGCGCCGCCTCGACAGTGGTTCGGACTACTGAGAAAGTTGGACCTCGACGAGGATCAGGCCCTCGAAGTCCGCCGGCTGGTTCAATCTTTCCAAAAGGCAGCCCGTGCCCATCAGCAAGCCAACGGCCAGCGGCTGCGGGAGTTGCAAGTTCAGGTCCGCGAAGCCCGCGGCGCCGGGAGGGACGTTCCGGTCCAGGTGCGTCGCGAGTTGGGGAAACTGCGCTCTTTCGCTCCCAAGCCCGCTGCGTATCAGGCGAAGATTTGGAGCGTACTGACCGAAACGCAGCAGGAAACGATGCGGGCTGGCTTGGCCCAGATCCGTCAGCGGATCGCCGAGCGGCGGATCGCCCGAGCGGAGCACAGACGACCCGGCGATGGGCAGTGACCGCCCGCCGCGCTCCGACGCCATGTCACCAACGGATCTCGACGATCGAGCGCAGCGGCGCCTTCGGTTCCTCAGATCCCGTCAGTCACGACAGATCAGCCCCGGCATTGTGAAGAATTGAAGGTGATTTCGACACTCTCCCGCGTAACACGGACGGGCCGCCGCCGACGAGCACGTCGGAGATGACGGTTGGGGCTTGGCCATGTGTTGCTCATCCATCCGATCGGTATCCTGGTATATCCTTGCATCCCCATCGGTGCCGTGGCTGTGTCCGAGACATCGTCCAGACCTTTCGCCAAGTAATGAGGCTAACGGTCGGCGATCCCAAGATCGGTCGGTTATGAAGATTGTCCAGTACATGTCGAGGATAAGACTGGAAGATGGCGGTGTTGTCCGGGCCGTTCTCGATCTGTGCGGGGCGTTGACTGCGCGCGGGCATGAGTTGACGCTTCTGGCCGGCGATTGTTCAGATGTGCCAGAGACTTGGCGCAGCGGCGGCGAAGGTCTGCCTCGTGTTCACACCCTTCCAGGGCGATCCGGGCCGCTTCCGAGGCTAACGCCGCAGGCAACGCTTGATGCGCGACGGATCATTCAGGAAGCGGATGTCCTTCATCTGCATGTGCCGTGGGATCCAATCTGCGTTCAACTGGGTCGGATTGCGCGCCAAGCAGGCGTCCCGTATCTTGTCGGCATCCATGGCATGCTGGACGACTGGTCGATGAAGCAAAAGGCGCTCAAGAAGCGTTTGTATCTCGCAATCAAGGGAAGACGGTTCCTCGAACAGGCGGCCGCGGTCCACTGCACGGCTCAAGCCGAACGTGAACAGTCCGAAAAGTGGTACCCAAACGGTCGCCCGGTCGTGTTGCCGCTGATCTTTGACGTTCAGGAGTACGTCGATCTCCCCGGCCCCCAACGGGCACGCCAAGCCTTCGCCTCGGTGATTCCCAATACCGACCAGCCGGTCTTGCTGTTCCTGAGCCGGCTGCATCCGAAGAAGCAGGTGGATCTGTTGATCGAAGCTGCCGGTGAGCTGCGCCGACGTGGTGTTGCGTTCAAGCTGCTCATCGCCGGCACCGGTGACGAGCCGTACGAAGCTCAGCTGCGGGAGCTTGTCAAGGAGCGCGCGCTGACGGAGCAGGTCGCGTTTGTCGGGTTCGTGACCGGAAAGGAAAAGGTCTCGCTCTATCAGGCCGCGCACCTCTTCGTCCTGCCCACGCACCAGGAGAACTGGGGATTCGTGCTCTTAGAGTCGCTGGCCTGTGGCACGCCGGTGATTACAACCAAAGGTGTTGACATCTGGCCCGAACTTGAGTCCACCGGGGGAGCCGTCATCGCCGATGCTTCCCCGGATGCGATCGCAGATGCCATCGTGGAGTTGCTGTCCGATGACCGGAGGCGTGAATCGATGGGCGTCAAAGGGCGAGACTGGGTCTTGCAGAACCTCACCGTTGAGCGCGTGTTGGATCGCTATGAACAGTTGTATCGTGAGATAAGCGCACGCGACTAAGTTGCCGCCTCTTTAGTTCATGTCGTCTGTTCTGCCTGGGCGTCGCAAGGGAAGCCGCCGCGAAGCCGCCTTGGTGAATCGTCGCCGTTCCTGTCGATTCATTACGAAGGCGAGGCACATTCCCAGATACGTCACACCATATAAAGCAACAGCAGCGATCAGCCACAGCAACTCCGATTGTCCTTGCTTGTCGAGGGCGAGCAAGAGTATCGGCGAGCAAACGATGGCGACGATCAGCGGGCGCACAAGTGGAACAAAGAATTCGGAATACCTGATCCGCAAGGCCCGAGCGCCGGCGAGGGGCACGAGCAAGCCGTGAACAATCACCAGGACCGCGGAGTACGCCCACGTCACGGCAGTGTAGCGTAAGGCTACCGGCAGCATGACCAACAGCAAACCGAACACGAGTGGGGACATCACGGCGCCAGCGATGATCATCCAGGCGTAGCGCTTGACGTGCCCAGCGCCGTAGAGGATGCGAATCCAGCCGTCGGAAATGGCGCGAGCCACCATGCCCAGCGTCATGATTTGGATCAGCGTGACCGCGATGGGCAATGTGCTTTGCGGGTCCTCAATTCGCGCCCCGAGCCAGAGCCGCAGCAGAATCTCAGGCACAAACAGGATGATGATGGCCAAGGGAAATGCGGACACGCCGTGCAGGCGCGTGGAGTGATGCATGAGGGAGCGGACGGCGCCGGCGTCGGCCGTCATGCTGAGCCGGGTCGAGACCGCGTCGAGGCCTTCAGTCATGCCGATGGTCAGCCGGCGCACAGAGACCGTCAATTGGATGCCCAACCCAAGGACGAGCACGCCATAGAGACCGGACGGTAGGCTCATGAGACCTGAGGCCAGATTCATGAGCACTGGAGCCAGACGCCGGTGAAGCATCGTGGCGGCGCTGGCGCCGGCGTTCCAGCCGCCGACGTGGAGAATTGATTTGATCGCGCTGCGCGTGACGAAGGACATGGCGGGGATGAGTCGGCGGTCAAGAAACATCATCACAGCGACCGCGATCGAAAGGACCGTGACGACCAGAGTAGACGAGATGAAGGCGTAGTAAATGACGATCTGACTTGGGGTGTCCGGGCCGTGCACGAGCAGCAGCCAGGCCGCGGCGATGATGAAGCAGGATCGGGTCGCGATCCGCCAGGCGTTGAACGCGACCATCCGCTCGGTGACCTTGTACATGTTGAAAGGGGCGGCCAGCAGGAGCGCGGCGACGGTTTCGGCTCCCTTGGCCACCACGAGCCACCGCGCAGCCGGAAGAAGGTCGTCGGAGATGTCAAGCAGCGCCACGGCGAACCAGAGCACCGCAAAGGCGACAAGGGCGAGACCTGCAATTACCGCCGAGATGGCCAGCGCCGAGTTATAGACGTGGCGAAATTGGTCGGTCCCGGTTGAACCATCGCCGCCGTGGTAGACCGAACCGAGTTCACGGATCAGGCTTGAGCGGACGATCTCTCGGGCCATGGAAGCCAGGCCGATCGTTGAGCCCAACAGCGCAATCAGCGCCCACCCATCGTTGCCCGCGACCTGCAAGAGTATCGGCACCAACAGCAGGCCCATGGCGACGTTGCTGATCAGCCGCGTATAGTTGGCAATGATGCGGATCAGGCCGCGCTTGGCTTCGGAGACCATCGTGAATTCTCGTGACGGGCCGTGCGCACGTACGATCAACAACGCGGCCGAACTTCCCTATACGGTTCAGCGTATCATCCGCGGCAGCAACCGCTGGCCGGGTTGATCATGGCCGATAACCGGGTAGTCGTACATCGGCTCGCAGGCCGAGGTTCATCAGAAGCAGTGAAGAAAACGATAAATACAACACCGACATGCGGCGGTGCGCTTGGCTCTTCCGGCCCTGCCCCCCAAGGCAGCGAACGATTGAAGTGCGTATTGGACCAGCGTATTATCGTATCGAATACACAGGCGTCGGCGGGTGCGACAGGCCGTTGCAGGAGCGTGTGAGGCGATGATCCTACTTTCAGCGGGAATGCAGAAGGCCGGCACCGGCTGGTATTGGAACATGACCAACGAGTTGTTGATGGCGGCCGGCCATCCCGATGCTCGCGAGGTCCGCAAGAAGTATCAACTCCAATCTGTGCTTACCGCGGCGAATTGCAACCTGCCCAAGCTCCGCGACGAACCGGTCATGGCACTGGACCGCGTGGGTCAAGAGGGTATCACCTTCGTAGTAAAGACGCATCGTCGTCCGTCCAAGCTTGTACGAAAACTCATATCCCAAGGGCATTTCAAGGCGACCTATATTTACCGCGACTTGCGCGACGTGATCGTCTCTGCGTTGGATCGCGGTAAGGTGATGCGAGAAACCGGCCATCTCAGTTCCAGGCATTTTTACATCGGGCCGCAGCGGAGTTTCGCCAAATATCGGACCGTTCGCGGGGCCATCCGGTGGGCAAGGTTCCGACTGCTACCCGTTTGGAAAGCCTGGGCGCAATGCGACGGTGTACTTCTGACCCGCTACGAGGATCTGCACGCTGACGCCCATGGGCAACTGCGGCGTCTCGCTGAATACCTCAATCTGGAGGTTTCAGACAAGCAGATCGAAACGATTGTGGCCACCTACGATCGGGGCCGCATGAAGGCCGACAGCCCTAGCGCGAGGGTCTTGCACTTGAACAAGGCCATCACGGGTCGCTTTAGAGAGGTGCTCAATCAAGAGCAGCAGGACTTGTGCCGTAGGCGCCTTGGTCGGTATCTGGAGATGATGGGCTATAGCGAATGATGGGGTTGGTCTTATTGGGCGCGCCTGACCAGCACCGGTGCTGCGTCCCCGGAGGATCGCTTTGTTGTTGACCGGACTCATCGTCGTCGCGAGTCTGGTCGCATTGGTGGGGTTACTTGAGGTGTTCGCGCGCGTCGTGCTGGGGCTGGGCAATCCGCCGCTGTGGATGGCGGATCCCGAGATCGAATACTTACCCCAGCCGGCGAAGAGTTACCTGCGGTTCGGCAATCGGATTAGTTACAACGCGTACTCGATGCGGAGCCGGGATTTTCCGCGCAACAAAGTCAACCCAAATGAGCTTCGGGTGCTGGTGATGGGCGATAGCATTATCAACGGCGGAGCGCAGACGGATCAGCAAGCGTTGGCCACGACGCTGCTGGAGCACAAACTAGCCGAATCCCTGGATCGGCCCGTGGTGGTCGCCAACATCGCCGCCGCGAGTTGGGGGCCACCCAACGTCTTGGCCTACCTGCGGCGATTCGGCCTCTTCGACGCCGATGTGGTCGTCATCGTGCTCAACAGCGCTGATTACGCGGACGCGCCCACGTTCCAGCCGCTCGGCCGCAGAAGGCCGCAGCGCAAGCCCGTGCTGGCCCTTCAGGAGCTCCACGGCAAGTACCTACCGCGATTCTTCGAAGACAATCTTGGATCGCCCAGGGAGAGGCAGGCTCCGACTCCCGAGGCCATCGACACCTGCTTGAGCGCAGTGCGGGAGCTGATCCGCATGACACGCCAGGCCGGGGCGGCCTTCCTACTGGCTCAACACTTGAAGCGAAGTGAGCTGGCAACCAAGCCGGAGATCGGTCACCGCAAGATTGCCCAGGTGGCCCAAGAGGAGGGCATCGAGCCAATACAACTCGGCCCAGGTTTCACCAAGGCCTTGGAGGACGGTCCGGATCCATATCAGGCCGGCATCCACCCCAGCGCACATGGCCAGCGGATCATTGCCGAGCTGCTGTTCGATCCGATCCGCGAGGCCGTCTCGTGAACCAGAGAGGTGCCCGTCGTTGAGCTCCTGGATCATGCTGGCACGCGTCGCGGTCTGGATGATCATGGGCAAGACCAGCGCAGGCGGTATGACCGTGCTCGATGAAGGCGCGATTCTACGTCGGCTACAGAACCACTGTTCATCATACCCGGGCTACAATACAATCAAATGTTGCAGGATTTCCCACGTGGTTGACTTGGTCGACTGGTTTGCCATCTGGAGAGTGGGACGACGAGATGCGTGAGGGCCGAAGCGTTGAGGCTAAGGTGTCGGCAACGGAAGCATCCGCGCGTCGCGCTGAGCACGACTCGGCTGGCGTCGGGCCGATCTTTATCTCCGGTCGTCAGCACAGCGGGAACACGGTCACGGCCTATATCTTCGGGATGGTGCCGGATTGCTATTCCGCCAACGTCGAGGGATGGTTCTTCGAGCACCGCAAGCAGGTGGACAAGATCAAGGATCCGGCCAAGCGTGCGGCGTACGTCGTGGACTTGTTACGGCTGGATGACGCAGCCCTGGACAAGCGGACCCGCGACTGGCTTGTCCGCTGGCACCGTGAGCACCCCGATGCTGCGTCCATCGATGTGTATGAGCAGGCGATGCAGTTTGTCACCGCCGACCGCGGTAAACGATTCTGGGTTCGCCGGGCGACAAGCTACATTTTCTATGCCGAGGACATCCTCACTCTGATGCCGGAGGCCCGCATCCTGTACCTGCTGCGCAATCCGTACGACGTATGCGCGTCGAAGAAGCGGCGAGCTCCTAAGGAGGATCGATTCTTGGGCTGGGCGGTAAGTTGGAATCGAGGACTACGGATCGCGTTGAAGCTGCAAGAAGCATACCCCAATCGGTTCCTAATCGTTCGCTACGAGGACATGGTGACGAAACCCGTCGAGACGTTCCGCGCGATCTTCGATTTCGCCGGCGTGCCGTTTCAGGCGCGATACCTCGATGTTCCCCACCTGAACCGCTCAGAAGCGCATCAGACGCGAACGAGTGAGACTCGCGGACTCAATCCGTCGCGCGTGTACTACTACACTGGCATCCTCAGTCCGGCGGAAACGGTCGTGCTAGATATGCTGGTCTGGAAAGAAAAGGTCCTCGAGTACTACCCTGACATCCCCCATCGCAAGGACAAGCCCCGGCTTTCAACACGGATCAAGGCGCTTGGACTACTGGCCACAAGCCCGTATGGCTACGCCGTCCAACAGGTAAGGTTGGTCTTCCGTCATGACCCGGTGTGGCGTCTTCGCAGACTCCTGCGACGCGTACGGATGGTTGTTCGCTGAGGCGACCGCCAACACATGGCGGACGCCGATGCCGCAGGAGCCAACGCTTGTTGCACATAGCCGTCATCGTAGTCACGAGTCTGCTGGCGATTACTGTTCTTGCAGAAGTGTTTGCCCGGTTCGTGCTCGGCTTGGGTGATCCTCCACTGTGGCAGCCAGATCCTGAGATCGAGTACCTGCCGCAACCTTCAAAGAGCTACCTCCGCTTCGGCAACCGGATCAGCTACAACGCGTACTCGATGCGGAGCGGGGATTTTCCGCGCAACAAGGTCAACCCAGATGAGCTTCGGGTGCTGGTGGTGGGCGATAGCATTATCAACGGCGGAGCGCAGACGGATCAACAAGCGCTGGCCACGACGCTCCTGGAGCACAAACTAGCCGAATCCCTGGACCGGCCCGTGGTGGTCGCCAACATCGCCGCCGCGAGTTGGGGGCCACCCAATATCTTGGCGTACCTGCGGCGATTCGGCCTCTTCGACGCCGATGTGGTGGTCATCGTGCTCAACAGCGGTGATTACGCGGACGCGCCTACGTTCGAGCCGCTCGGCCCCAGAAGGCCGCAGCGCAAACCGGCGCTGGCTCTTCAGGAGTTCCGCGACAAATACGTGCCGCGATACTTCAAAAAAAATCTTGGATTGGGGAGGGACAGGCAGCCTCCGACTCCCGAGGCCATCGACGCCTGCCTGAGTGCCCTGCAGGAGCTGATCCGTATGACACGCCGGGCTGGTGCGTCCGTCCTGCTCGCTCAACACCTGAAGCGAAGCGAGGTGGCAACCGAGCCGGAGATCGGCCACCGTAAGATCGCCCAAGTGGCCCAAGAGGCAGGCATCGAGCCAATCCAACTCGGCCCGGGGTTCGCCAAGGCCTTGCGGGACGGTCCGGATCCATACGTGGCCGACATCCACCCCAACGCGCATGGCCAGCGCATCATTGCCGAGCTGCTGTTCGATCCGATTCGGAAAGCCTTCTCGGCAACGGAGCGCTGAACGCAGCGCATCGATTCGACGGGTTGCGCTTGGCTTAGGAGGCCATCGCGTAGTCCAGCCACCGGCGGCGCGACGATAATCAATCACCCCGCCGACGTTCCTGGCGCGGTCACTAGCCGCAGCCGACCAATGCGATCCACAATCGCCTCAAACAGCTGACGCGGTATGGCCACCTCGGAGAGTAGAAACGACACGCACGGGCCACAGCCACCGTCTGCCCCGCTGCCCGCGGAAATGGCCGCGTGCAGTCTCTCTATTGCCGTTTTCGTTCCGGAGGCCGGTTCACGCGGCCGCCACAGCAGAGACGTCTCACTGAAAAAGTTGGCGCAGTTGGGTGAAGACCGCATGTTGCTCTGTCGGACGGTCAGCACGGCGGTGGCCGGATACTATATGGGAAATGTCGGCTTAATGCCAGAGCTATCTCCATCGAACGACATGGGGATTCCGTACTCGCTTCTTTGATTCAATGAGAGAGGATACACCGATGAGAATGGCTTTCGTCACAAGGATCCTCAAGAGCCTGATTGAAGAAGAGATCCTCCATTTGGACGATTCGATCCTAACAGTGTGCGCCGCCGAGGGAGATCGGGATGTGTTTCTGTCGTTTGGCTTCAAGGACGTCACGATCTCGAACCTCGACGACCGCAGGCAAGAACACGGATACCCCCCTTTCAAGTGGAGTCGACAGGATGCTCAAGTCCTGGATTTTGCGGACAAGAGCTTCGATTTCGCCTTTGTGTCGGCTGGCATTCACCACTGCCAGGCTCCGCATGCGGCCGTGGTCGAGATGTATCGAGTGTCCCGAAAGGGGATTATCGTCGTTGAGTCACGTGACAACTGGCTGATGCGACTGGCGACCCGCCTCCACCTGACTTCGCAGTATGAGATCAACCTGAGGCTCGCCAAGACCTTCGAGCATGGAGGCGTCAATAACAGCCACATCCCAAACCATGTGTACCGGTGGACCGAGCGCGAGTTCATCAAGACCATCAGATCCTATGACCCAACCGGCATGCAGCGCTTACGCTTCTTCTACGGTCTTAGTCTACCCACTAGGTCAGTGCCCCAGTCGCTGGTGAAGAAATCGATCGGTCCTCTCCTGGTCGTGTTGAGCCCTATCTTCAAGAAGCAGGGCAACGATTTTGCGATGGTCGCGCTGAGGCCGAACCTGCCCGATGATCTCTGGCCGTGGCTGGTGATGGACGGAGAGACCGTCGACTTGAACCGTGCCTACGTGAAGGAACTGGCCGAACGAAGAAAGTTGCCGCCGCACTAACCGTCCTTACCCTTCGTCGCTCCCTTGCCCAAAAGAGATCGGACCCTGGAGGGGACACCCCTCGGGGTGCGAATCGTCGGCAACGACCTACGTTCCGGATTAGTACGTTCGGTTTCGAACTGTGGTTCATCGGCCGCGATTCGGACGAAGCCGCGCTTGACCTCGCTAGGCATAACCGTGCTCAGAGCCCTTTGCGCCCATCGTCAGGTTTCCCGTCCTCGATCATGGCGGAATCTGGCGACGCATACCCCTTGGCCTCGCCCCTCCGTGCGCCGGACTCATGCAACATCTCCGGAAGACGGTCGAACAACGCGATCCCAAACGGGAGCATCATGCCGTTCAGTGTGCTTCCCATCACCATGCCTGCCTCGATGACGCCGTGGGCCAGGACCGCCGCGTGTGCCCGATAACACGTCACAGTCGGACCACTTTGGGCACGGACCTCATCGGGGCGTAGCAGCCATACGATACATACCGTAAGCCGCCGAGCTCGATCGCGCATTCACGGTCGGAACCCTGTTACTGATACCCGTTGCTATGGACAAGATCGAACGCTATCTGGAACTCGTTCCCGTAATGCCGCTGCTCGTGGGGATGGTCGGTGCGGTGGTGGTCTTCTTGATCATCCCCGCAAAGTACCGAATGCCGATGGCCCTGAGCCTGATGATGATTTGGCTCCCGCTGGGTGAAATGGTCGGTTTGGGGACAATTCATGCGATCGCCAAGGTCACGGGCTTTGCCGTGTACAGCCTTGTGGCGGTAGCCGCGTGGCTGGATCCCGCTCCGCGCCGGCAGACGCCGCCGCTGGCGTGGATCTACCTCCTGCTGGCCGCGCTCGCATTCATGTTTATCGTGACTGTTCGTGATCTTAGCCTGGCGCTGGCGATTCGTCTGCAATGGATGATCCTGGTCGTGGCCGTCCTTTCGGTGAGCAGGACAATCGTTGATGAAGCGTCGCTCCAGCGGGTGATCCGGGCCATCACGTTGGGCTTGGCCCTGGCCCTTTTGCTGCCGCTTTCAGCCCTGGTCTTGCAGCCGGGTAAGTCGTTCCAGGGGCTCGGCCGCTTCTTCCCCTACGACACGAACGCCAACCACATCGGAGTACTCTTCGCCATGGCGGTGCCGCTCACCCTGTATTGGGCCATTCGCACCCCCATCTTCATCTTGAAACCGATCCTGTTGGGATTCACCGCCGTGGGGATGGGGATGGGTGTGCTCACAGGCAGCCGCTCGACCATGATCGTGATGATCGGGGTCTCGTTCCCACTGGTCGTATTCCTAACCCGGCGACCCGTGCTGACCGCCCTCGCCGGACTTCTCTTGGCCGGTGGTATGGCCTGGGTGTTTGGCTTTGCCGAAACTGTCGAGCTGGAGCGGTTCGGATCGCTTGAGACCGGGCGGGTGGACCTCGGCCGGCGATACCTGGAGATTATTGCCGAACGTCCATTTCTAGGGCTTTTGGAAACCGAGGGCGAGTCGTTTCTTCGTTCGGAGTTTATCATCCAAGCGCATGCGCACAACGGATACCTCGAGACGCTGTACGTCGGCGGGATCGCGTACGGGATTCCGACGTTCTTCCTGGTCGGCTATACCGGCCTGTGCACATTCCGCACATGGAGGAATCGCCGACTTATCGCTGCGGATCCGCTGTTCATCAATTTGCTCGTCGCGTTCATGGTTATGATTTACGCGCACGGATTCGTAAATCATTCGCTGTTTTACCCGACCACGACCCTGGCATTCGTCCACGTCCTCCTGTCCGTGTTCTTCATGGGGGTTGTCCTGGATCTGAAGCGAGAGGGACAGTCTCTGGTGCCACTTGGGGATGAAGCCGTGGACCTGTTGGACGAGGACGATTACGACGACTATTCACACGATGAGGCGGCCGAGACTGCCTCGTAAGAACAGCTGATGAGCCGCTGTGCACGGGCGTGATCCGGGTGAGGTTCGAGGCGCGTTTTGCGGCGGCGGTCCTTAGCGAGTGTCCGGCGACTCCCGTCGAGGTCGGAGCTTGCCCAAGCCGCGGTTCAGCAAGTCCAGGGCACGGCTGGCGGCGATGCGGGCGGCGGGGAGGCTTGTCTTGGCGCCGCTTGGTTCATATCCCATCAGCTTCATGCCGTCGGCCAAGGCGTATTCGATCAAGCCGATCTGGCTCGGCTTCAACTCCTGGCGCCACTTATCTATGCTTGAGGTAAACACCGGCCTCAGCGTGTTGGCCATGTGCTGGTACTGCCGGTCACTAAACCCGCGCACTTGGCGGTGCTGGTGCTGCAGCATCTCAGGCGAAAATGCCAGGTCAAGGAATTGGCAGACGCGGCGCAGCGCGGATTCGGGATCGCGCACAAGGTCCTCGTACTTCACGAGCATGTAACGTTCCGGCCCCAAGGCGTCGGCGTACTTCAGGTGCGTATCGATGGCCAGTTGCCAGCGCTGGATTTTCGGCCCGATGTGACTCGTGGCGAACGGTGCTTTGATCAGCGAGAGCACCACGGCCCGGGGGTCGCGAATCACGTGAATAAACTTGGCCTGTGGGAATCGATCTTTGAGTAGGCCAAGGTATCGCAGATGCCCCGGTGACTTCTCACCCACGCGTTGGGCCTGGTGCTTCTCCGCGTAAAGCGTCAGCAGGGCCAGCAGGATGGTTTCCCAGGTCTTCTGCCCCGCCTGGCACAACGCGCGCACTTCTTCAGCGTTCAGGTTCAATTCTTCAATCCACCAGGAATCGAGCACAGCGTAAATCGCGTGATCGAATGTGCGATTGTTGTGCAGCTCATCCCGCTTGCGGTAGTGTCGGCGAATCACGGTGTAGAACTTTGTCTCGTTGGGGATGATCGCGACGGGGTGGCTCGATATCATGGCCTGCAACAGCGATGTCCCGCTCCGGCCGCAGCCAACGATGAAAAACAGTTGATCCGCCGTCTCTTCGAGGCGCTGGGCGGCGGACAAATCCTCGGTGGGCATTGTGAAGGCTCCTCCAACAGCCTGTTGAAAAAAGACCCAATGCGGCGCAACCGTTTCGGATCGCGGACCGTAAAGTACCGCGGAAGCATCGCGGAGGACAGCCTCGACCTTGGGAAAACGCAAATCACAGCGGCAGGACGAACTGTGGATCGCGAGGGATGCGATCATGCGCCGGCCGGGTCAACCGTTCTACCGGCAGTTGAACGCAATCTTCGACGAGGCAGGGTTCGACCGGTGAATGGAGGGGCAAGCGGATCTATTCAAGGGCGAGGTGGCCGGCCCGAACATTCCACAGCGGTTCGCTTCGATCCATGATGGCCGTCAATTGGGCGACGTCTTGACCGAGCTCGTCCACGATCAGGCGGACCGTCTCGGCCGATGGTGGATCGGGTCGAGCTGTTCCCTTGGGCAGAAGCGCAGCGCGAATCTTATCCTTGGCTGAAGCGGACAGCAGCGGCCGCAGGAAGCGCCGATACACGCTGCTCTTGCGTAACGCGGCCATCGGCCCGATGGGGATCGGCTTACCGGCGCTGCGGTTGTATGCGATTCCCTCAGAAATCGTGTCCGGGCGCGGGGCCACGCCGAGGAACTTACACACCGAATCCAGCGTCTTCACGCGCGTCTCGATGTAACTCTCGAAATGGATGATATGAACCTGCTCTTGACCGAGTTCGTTCAACCAGGGTGTGATTTGCATCGCGTATCGGCTGTAGTTGATGAACCTCGGATCTTCTCGAACCGCCTCGTCGATGCCGCAGCTCACGTGGCCTATTGCCAGCTCGTGGTGGTGGTGGCTGATGATGCGCGAGATCGGCTCGCGCACCAAGTAGATGACCTTGAGCTGTGGTCCAAATAGACGCTTGGCACGCTCCGATACGCCGGGGATATCCGGCAATTTGGTGTACGCCGTTGATGCCTCGCCACACAGTTGGTCGGTGCTCGCTTTGGCGAAATGCCTGGCATAGGTTGTGCGACCGGCGTCGGTCAACACATCATCCTCGCACAGGTTGCCCGGCTCCTTGTCCATAGGAAGAAAGATCGCCGGGTTTGCCAGCAGGTCGCGATACAGCGTCGTCGTGCCCGCCTTCTGCGCACCGATGATCAGAAAATCCGGCAGTCTCATTATTGCCCTCCGGCCGCGGTGTACGATGGGGCACGGACAGCGACGTCAGTCGCTTGCTCCCAGGATTCGACCCAGGAATGATCGGGCTTGCTGACCAGGACCATGTCTTGGTATTGCCATAGGTTGGCGATTCCCAATTCCACTCCTTGTTCTGCGACGTGATGACCTAATCGGCAAGACACTGCGTTGTCATTCTATGCGACATCCGTCGTAAGGCCGCACCTCAGGCCAACCCGAGAGCAATCACGAAAGTGAATCGAGAAGGCCGTGTCCGATACCCCTTTTGGAGACGTCAAGACTGGGATGACGACACCACGCCTTGCCCCTTGCGAGATGCACCCGTCCTGGCACCGGACTCAAAAGGCGGTCACCTCGCTGCTACCAGCAAAACCAGGCGACGCATTCGAGCACGGTGGTCGCCCATGATGGCAGGTCACCCCCAATTGGCTAGGAGAATCAGCAGGTTGGCGACGCCGACCGTGCAGTCGCCGTTCAGATCGGCCGGACAAGTGTCGCAGTCATCGCACGGGTCCCAAGACGGCGGCCTGGAGGCCCTGTCGGCCCGCTTGGGCATGGGTGGGGACGGAGTGAGATCGAGAACCCCTCGCCGTTTGGCGGATCGATTGATCTAGTTGCTAGCCAACTGTTGTCCAGAAGACATGGTCAACGCAATCCAACCATGGGAAAAGGAATATAAAGCTTACCATACGAACTTCGTATCGAGTCCTCACTGCACCAGTACCCGCCTCTACATGATCCGCCGGTATGCCGGCAAACGTCCTTGCTACGTCGGCGTTGAGCGATTGCGTGTCCGTACCAACAACATCCCACGAATTCGTGTTGAAGTTCCAGAAAGAGACTATGAGTTCCAGACCGACAGTGTTCGCCGACGATTCGATCGTAACGTCGATCGAAGCTGGCGAATCGTTCGGCAACGTTCCGAAGAAATCCAGCGTGATCGGAGCTTCGATTGGAAAGAGTACGATGCCCGGGTTGTAGCACAGCTTGTCATCATCCGATTCCAGAAGGCTACCTAGGTCGCCGGAGTCGTAGAAACCGCGGAAGGCGCTGAAGTCGTCGGGACCGACGGTGTCGCCTTCGCATTCATCCGGAATCCCATCGTTGTTAAGGTCAACGCTGGTGCCGTTGGCGATATCGCAGGCGTCGGACACGCCGTTGTTGTTGCAATCAGGATCGACCGGCCCGCTCGGGATAATTCTGAAGATCCGGCCCTGCGGTCTCTGGCAGATATAGAGCTCACCGAGCGCGTCCTCGCCGAATGAGGCGTACTTGCCGCTGCCGGGCAGGTCGAGCTGATCCTGGATCTCCTCAAGCTCGATGATCTTGCCGGCTTCATGGCGAAGCAGCCAGATTTGACCGGATACATAGTCCGTAAAGAGATAGGCCCCGTCGAGGTCAGGGATTGCGCAGCCGCGATAGACGTATCCGCCGATCACCGCCACCGATTCGTCGGGGGGATTCTCGTACTCAAAGATCGGATCGACCAGCATCGGGTCGGCGCACTCGCAGGTATTCGACGCGTGGCATTGCGTCCCCTCTTTGCAGTCCCAGCCATAGTTCTCACCGCCACGGCTGGAGGCGGGCTGAAAATTGATCTCCTCCCTCTTCGAAGGGCCCACGTCGCCGAAGTACAGGTCGCCGGTCTGTCGGTCGAAACTACACCGCCAGGGCTGCCGAATGCCGTAGGCCCAAACCTCGTCCGCACCCTCCTCGCCGACGAACGGGTTGGTGGGCGGGATGGCGTAGTTGCGATCCGGCTCATCGGGGAAATCATCACCATTGACATCGAGGCGGAGAATCTTGCCCAGTAGCGAGTTGATGTTCTGAGACTCCTCGCCGTTGCCGTGCCCATCGCCGTGGCTGAAGTACAGGTAGCCGTCGTTGGGGCCAAAGCCGATCCAGTCGCCGTGGTGCTGTTCAGCAGGGCTCCACACGTTCACAACGAGTTGACCACTATCAGGATCACCGATCTCGGGATTGGCGCTGACTTGGTAGCGGGCGATGATCGACTCGGGCTCGGGAAGAACCCCGCCGGTGTACAACACATAGAAGAACCCGTTCGTCTGGTAATCCGGGTGGAAGGTTACGGCCATCAGTCCCCAGGCTTGGGGGTCGGAGTTGACCTCATCAGTCAGGTCCAGGAACGGTTCGTCCAATACGATCCCGTCCTTGATGATGCGGATCACGCCGCACTGCTCGACCACGAACAGCCGATCGAAATCGCCGGGTGCGTGGGTGAGAAACACAGGGTAATCAAGGTTGTTGGCAACCAGTTCCGAGGCGAGCTTGAGATCGCCCGCCTGCACCGGGACGAGCAAGGCGAAGTACGGCACCAGAAGGATGCTGGACCAGGTCAGTGAACGCTTGACGTGCATCTTCTTGATCTCCTTGCCTGCGAGGACACTCACGAGATTTTGTGGCGAATGTGGTGCGCCCCCACGACTCGCCTCCTCCGATAGGCGCGAAGCGGCCTCACCGAACGGTGCGCCGCCGCTGGCGGTGGTACTTTATCGGAAGACGGGACCACAAACAATACGGCACTTCGCCGAACCTCAGCTTCGGTTGTTGCAACGCATGGGCTGGCCGGTACGCTCGAGTGGATCCCCAGTTTCACTTTCCATCGACCGGACCTTTACGATGAGAAAACCTGGCAGTCCCTGTGTTTCCCCCCGTGCCCAGGGGCACCTTCGTTCGCCCAGGTTTTCCAGGTTTACCTTCGAATGATTCGACCCAGGTGTGATCGCTTTCGTATCCGGCCGCGATCAGCATCTCCCCGCAGTAGTGATCGAAGATCTCGGCGGCTTCGTGGGTGAAGTGATTCTTCCAGTCCCCTGCTTGTCCTTTGCGAAAGAAGGAGGTGCGATCTTCTTTCCCGGGATCGCGCCCGGACTGCTGACGGAACGAATACCGCTTGAGTGACTCGTTGGCACGCGCCACGTTCGGCTCCTCGCCCGTCAATTGCGACATCGCCTCGGCCAGCACGGCCGATTCGTTGGCCAGCAGATCTTCATAGTGAAGGAGCGCGACATTGGGGTTGTCCACCTCGAAGAATGAGCGAACGTGATCTCCCCAGTTGACGCGCGCCGATTGCGTCGAGATCATTTGATGCTGAATGAACGCGGCCAGGTTCTCCCGAGTGTTGTTCTTGTTGACCAGTCCGGGGAAGTTTCGTCGTTGAAAAGCGGTGAGCCGAGGATGATCGCCCTCCGGAAGATTGCGATTCAGGAAAAAGTATTGCGAAACGAGCGCGTCGCGCCCATCACGAACCACGTACACGCCTTTGCGGTAGCGCTTCCACACCCGTTCGTGACCGTGAACGACAGCAGGGCATCCCACGGGGAGCAACGAGTATCGCGGGAAAGGAAGCTGGAGATAGTCCGCGACGAGCTGACACGCCCACGTCGTTCCGCTCTTGGGATACCCCACGACGAACACCAGCGGAATCGCCTCGGGAAACCGCGTTCCCAGGAACCACGTCACATGGTGAGATATCGCGCGCAGTCGTTTCTTCAGAGTCACGTTCGATCGAACTTCCTCGTCCGGCGGTAGCCGCTCCCAACCAATCCTAAGTCGCCGGACGTCTGAGAACTGATCGGACCAACCGCAGTTTGGCTGGACACTATTCTAGTCGCTCAGCAGCCTCGGTCGGCGCGTTCATCTGTGAGCGGTCTAGCAGACTTGGATGTCTAATGATCCAGCTTCGCGCGCGACGGAGGGCGTCGAGATCGTGGCCTAACCCAAGAACTGACGACGGCCGATAATGGCGCGCTCGTCTGCTCAACAAAGCGTCGCGCTTCATGACGCGCTAGCGAGTATACGATACTCAGGGAGAACGCTTGAGCACTCCCCGCATCGGTGGCCGTGCAGCTTATGTCAATGAAGGATAACGGCACGACGATATGCCAGAGGACTGCTCCAGCTCGGTCGAAGGATCGGTGACGGAAGACTCAAACGAGCCTGCCGGGTACGACCCGGCCGGGATCGGGCCGATCTTTGTCTCCGGACGTCAGCACAGCGGGAACACGGTCACGACGTGTGTCTTCGGCATGGCGCCCGACTGCTTCGCGGGGCTCACGGAGGGATGGTTCTTCGAGCACCGCGCGATCGTAGACAAACTCAAAGATTCGAACGAACGCGCCCGCCGTGTCGCGGAATTGCTGCGTTTGGACGATGAGGAACTGACTGACCGAACCAGCGAAGCGTTATCCCATTGGCATTTGGAACATCCGGACGCAACGGCTACTGACCTGTACCGGGAGGGAATGCGTTTCGCCGCGGCCAGTCACGACAAGCGATTCTGGGTTCAGCAGGCAACAAGCTACATCTTCTATGCCCAGGATATCCTCAGCCTTATGCCCGATGCTCGTTTCATCTACCTCTTGCGCAACCCCTACGACCTATGTGCCTCAGAGAAACGGCGTGATCCAAAGAGGGAGTGGCTCTGGGGTTGCGTCGTGAGTTGGAACAAGGGCCTTTCTCTGGCCGGCACGCTTCAAGAGGAGTATCCGGATCGATTCATCATTGTGCGCTACGAGGATATCGTCACCGATGCGGAGCAGACCTATCGCAAGATTTTCGACTTCGTAGGCGTGCCGTTTCACGAGAAGTACCTCGATGTGCCGCACGTGAACCGATCTGAAGCGCCACACACATGGACGAGCAGTTCGCGCGGATTGACCTCCTCGCGCGTCTACTATTACACAAGCGTCTTGAGTCCAGCGGAGGTTGCCGCGGTCGACATACTCGGGCGGAATGACAAAATAATTGAGTACTACCCGGATCTTCCGCATCGCCAGGCGAGGCACGCGCTCTCAACGCGGGCAAAGGCAGTATGGCTAGTGATAGCCAGTCCGTTTCGGTACGCGCTCTTGCAGCTGGGCGTGCTTCTGCGACGTGACTCAGCGTGGCAACTTCGCAGACTCCTGCGACGGGTACGGATGATCACACGGTGAGGTGATTACGAACACCCGGCGAACCCGGCACCGCCTCGGTCCGTAGCAGTAGCAATCGTGTTTGAAGAGAAGGCTATTGCCCAAGCTGGTGCGAGCGGCTACTATCCGCTCCAGTCTTGTTAAAACGCTCATAGGGATAGGGGAGAGGAGATTCCATGACCGCTGTAACCCTGATTCCCCCTCATGGGGGGACATTGATCAATCGTTTTGCCGAGGCCGATCGCGCGCGGCAGCTCACGTCCGATGCGTCGGGCTTACCCAGAATCACACTCAGCTCCAAGCAGGCCTGCGATCTGGAAATGATCGCGACCGGCGCCTTCAGCCCGCTGGAGGGGTTTGTGGGCAAGACCGACTTCGAGTCGATCTGCCGCGAGGGAAGGCTGGCCGATAGCACGGTCTGGCCCATCCCCATCACGCTGGCTGTTGATGACGCCACCAAGGCAGGTCTCAGCGAGGGTGGGCAGGCGGCGCTCTTTCACGCCGACGGCACACTCCTGGCTGTCATCGACGTCCAAGAAATCTACCCACACGACAAGAAGCTGGAAATCCCCAACGTTTTTCGCACTGAAGACGAGGCCCATCCGGGCGTCCAAGCGGTGCTCGAAGAAGGGCCCTGGCTTGTCGGCGGTCCCATCCACGTCATCACCGTGACGCCGGAGGTCGAGCCGGGCGAACAGTTCACCGAGTTCCGCCTGCCGCCGGCCAAGACGCGCGAAGCATTCGCCGCCAAGGGTTGGAAGACCGTTACCGCTTTTCAAACCCGCAATCCCATTCACCGAGCGCACGAATACCTGACCAAGTGCTCGTTGGAAATCTGTGACGGCGTGCTCATCCATCCGCTGGTGGGGGAGACCAAGCCTGGCGATATCCCAGCCGACGTGCGGATGGCCTGCTACCAAGTCCTCATCGACAACTACTACGTCGCCGATTGCACGATGCTGTCGGTGATGCCGGGCGCGATGCGGTATGCCGGACCGCGCGAAGCGATTCTTCACGCGCTGATTCGAAAGAACTACGGCTGCTCGCACTTTATTGTCGGTCGCGATCATGCCGGGGTGGGAGATTACTACGGCACCTACGACGCACAAGCGATCTTCGACGACTTCACGCCCGCTGAGATCGGCATCACGCCGTTGAAGTTCGAGCATGCTGCGTGGTGCAACGCCTGCGAAGGGATGACCAGCGCTAAGACCTGCCCGCACGGACCCGGCGAGAAGATATTCCTCTCCGGCACGAAAGTGCGCGAGTTGCTTCAGCAGGGCGAGCGTCCGCCGCAAGAATTCAGCCGACCCGAAGTCGCCGACGTACTGATCAAATGGGCGACCTCCGAACAACCCGTCGGCGCCTGATCCTTCCCACCAAGTACCAACGACCAACAACTACCTACTAACAACCAAGAACCACCCATGACCGAACAAGTCGCAACAAACATTACCTGGCACGAGGGCGAAGTCACGCCCGCCGAACGCCATCAGAACATGAACCAAAAGGGCGTGACGCTCTGGATGACCGGCCTGTCCGCCTCCGGCAAGAGCACGATTGCTGTCGCCTTGGAGCAGGTGCTCCTCCAACAGGGCAAGCACGCGTATCGTCTGGACGGCGACAACATCCGCCATGGACTGAACAAGAACCTCGGGTTCTCAGCGGAAGATCGCGCCGAGAACATTCGGCGAATCGGCGAAGTTTCCAAGCTCTTCGCCGAGGCGGGAATTCTTACCATCGCCAGCTTCATCAGCCCCTATAAAGCTGATCGCGATATCGTGCGCAAGTTGCACGACGACGCCAACCTGCCCTTCGCGGAGGTCTACGTCGACATACCGCTGGATGTGGCAGAGGAACGCGACCCCAAGGGTTTGTACAAGAAGGCTCGTGCCGGCGAGATCAAAGGCTTCACAGGGATCGACGATCCCTACGAAGCGCCCGAGAACGCAGAGTTGCACTTGCGGACCGACAAGCTGAGTGTTGAAGATTCAGTGCGAGAAATTCTCAACTACCTCGACGAGCACGGCCTGCTTACCTGCTGAGCAACCCCCGCATATGCATGCTGGGCTATGACGGGCGCTGCTAGCCGCGGATGCATATCCGCGGGTCGGGTCGTTCAACCTCGCCCGTCGCACCCATTACGGGACGCTGTCCCGCAACGCGACCTCGAATGGATTCCACCGGCGCATGTCGCGCGCGAGGTTGCTCAACTGCTCCGCCGACGTGCTGCCGTCCAGTAGTCCCACCGGAATCACATCTTTGCCGCTGCGGACCACTGGCAGGCCCGCCCCGGCGCTGTACTCGCCTGCTGCCGCTTGTTCGACGAGGCCGGCGGCGCCGACCCGCCACTGTGGGTCGATCCACTGATTTCCATCAAACTCAAGATACGGCGGGCGCAGCTCGCAGAAACCGAGCGACTGATCCTCATAGACCATCGCGCCGCCTGCGTCGGCCTTGGCCGTTGCGCCGAAGACGATCAGCCGCGCGGGGTTCTTGACCTGTGTGAATCGCGTGGCCGCAAGCGGAATGACATCCGGATCTCCGGTCCAGGGATGTCGATCGGTGGCATACGTCCCGCCATGGACCGAATCACCGCCGACGAAGATCGAATTGAGGCCGAAGGTTGGTCGCTCACTGATGCCGCCGTCTGGATCGCCGAACGGTCCAAAGATACCGTCGATACCGTTCCCGTAATCAGCTACGAGTTGCGCCATCAGACCGGTGTCGTTCGTGTCGGTATAGAACGCCTGCCAGGCGTTGTCTACGTACGGCGCTAACCGCCACACATATGACTGCGCGTCCAGTGGATCAAGCTCAGTGCCGCCGGGCAGCGTCACTCTCAGGCTTCCGAAGGGATCGGCGAGATCATCTTGGAGGTCAGCGCCGATGTAGCCGGGCAGCAACTGACCCCGATTGTCATCTGAGTAACTACGGTACGCCAACATGATCTGCTTTAGGGCACTGAGTGAACGGGCGCGCTGCGCTGATCCTCGCATTGTCTTCAGCGAAACGGCGACGAGCGCAACCAATAGCGCGATGACGGCGATGGACACCATCAGCTCGACCAGGGTGAATCCTCGGTTCCTGCGGGGCATAGTGTGATGTGCATTCATGTGCCTGCTCCGAGCCCCACGTTAACCACCACCAAACAGTCGGATGTCGTCGTACTCTTCCACGACCTGCGGGTTGCCGAAGTCTCCGTCCACAATGTTGAGAACCTGGCCGCCTTGCGCTGACGTGCCGGGTCCGTCAGAGGCTGAGAAGTACACGCCATCCTTGCCCGCTGAGATCAGGACATAAGCGCCGCGGGCGGTGCCATGGATCGGATCATCCGGCGCGCCGAAGCTCGGGTGACGGATGATCTGCGCGAAGGTGGCGCTGGGGTCAACGATGTCGGGCCCGCCCAGAATACCGCCGCCCGGGTTGTCGTCGGGGTGGTAGATTTGATTCCGGCCGAACTCAGCCAGACCGGTGGAGTCGATGTAGGGTCGCATCGGGCCAATCATAAACTGCGGAAGGATATCCGGGTTATTGATGTCGAAGGCCAGCGGTCCGACTTTGCGGCTGCGGCGGACGTAAATGATCGGTTGCCCCCACGCGTCCACCACGTCCGGCAGGTCGGACGGCCCAAGGCCCGGACCGCCCGAAGCGTCCACCTGGCCGTTGATCATCCTTAACTCATCACCCTTCGGGGTGAAGTACGGCGAGTACGGCTTCCCGTTGATCTCAGGTCCGTTGCCGATAAGTTGCTTGTTGACCTTGATCCTGCCGAGCGGGGTCGTGTTGTCGATGACGATCTCGACCCACCCGTCGGCCTGCACGAAGCTCGCATAGTTGGGATGATCACCTCGAACTGCGCCGCCCATCAGGTGCAAGAGTGCGTTCTCCGTGCCGCTGATCTTGGGGTTCGCCGCGAGGATGCCCTCGGGAACAATGCCGGGATAGCTGCCGTGGTCGATCTGGAACGAATCGCACGCTTTGGAGAACTCCTGCATCGTTGTCTGACTACTCAAGGCCAGCGCTCGTACTCTGACACCTCGCAGCGCTACGAGCAGAAGTCCCGCGAGCACGGCGATGATCGCGATCACCACCAGCAGCTCGGTCATCGAAAACGCACGAACGCGCCGGGTGGAATGCCTGCTGTTGGAATGAAAAGTTGCAGCGTTCATGAGCGTCGTCCTCTTGGGGTGCCGAGGTAAATAACACCCTCGGCGACCGGGAAATAGTTTCCCGTCACGCTCATCCGCTGCACCACTAGCATACACCCGGTTCGGGCGGAGTCGAGGAAAAAGTGATGAATCTAGCACCCGCAGCGAGCCGCGGCGTCCCCGCCAGCGGCCGACGTGTCAGTAGAATTTGCTGACGTTGCGCGATGGAAGTGCACGGTTTGCGGGCGAGGCCCGGCTCGGGGACGAGCGGGCTCGCTCAGGCCGGCTGGGCGGCCATCCCGTGGGACGAAGAAACGACTCCCGACCCCTTTTATGGGAATATGAGGCGTGAGGGTGGCTTGGGGTGGGGCCTTAGGCGGGCTGGGCAGGCATTCCGTGGGCTGATCGAAGGAACGAGTCCAGATACCGTTGCTCGAATACCTCCATGCCCGATGCGGTCGCACCAGCGTTGACGCCCCACACGCAGGCTTGCATCGTGATGAATTCGAGGTCCAACTGCACTTGGAACATCTGCTCCAGCACGAACGCCGTCGGCAACCGATTCGCAAAGTAAGCTGTGGCGGCATTTACACCGGGCCGGCCCAGGCAGATCGTTGGCCGAACCAATAGCTCAGCGGCATTGAGGTACCACAGGTCGCTACACACCAGCGGCGTCAACCGATCGGCCTCGACGTGTCGCCGCTGCCAGTCCTCGATTCGTTCGGCAAGTGCGTATCCGAGTGGCCGATCGATCTGCTCCGCTCGCAAGTGCGCTCCAACTACGATCAACAGCAGCGTGTCGGTGTCGGGTCTGGTGTCGGCATCTAGATAGTGATCGTCGACCATAGCCATGCACTGACCTTATCGGTTCGCCCAGCCGCAGAAGTTGTCGATTCTCCGTCTCCTCCGGCCACGATGCCCGTATGCCTTGATGCCTCTCTTCTCACAACGCCGCCAACCGCTTGGCCGTGTCCTGCTCGATCAGCGCATCAATCAGCGGCTGCAACTGCCCAGCCAGGAGGTCGGTGAGATTCGTTCCGCCCGCTGCGGACCCGAGGCGGTGATCCACCGCGAGATTCTCCTTGTATCGGTAGGTTCGTATCTTCTCGGCACGACTGCCCGAGCCGATCATCGCGCTTCGCGTTTCGGCGCGCTCAGCCTTGGCCTTGGCCATTTGTTGCTCGTACAGCCGCGCTCGCAGCAGCCGCCATGCCTTCTCGCGGTTCTGAGCCTGACTCTTGGTGTCCTGCATCCGCACCTCGATACCGGTCGGTTCATGGATAAGGTGAACGGCGGTGGCGACTTTGTTGACGTTCTGTCCGCCCGGTCCCTGCGCTGTCGTGATCCGCTCTTTCACGTCGCTTGGATCAAGCTGAATCTGCACGTCCTCCGGCTCCGGGAGCACCGCCACCGTCGCGGTCGAAGTGTGGATTCGCCCCTGGGCTTCCGTCGCCGGTACACGTTTCACCTGATGCGTGCCGCCTTCATAACCAAGCTCCGCCCAAACGCCCTCGCCGCTGATGCGCACGATGGCCAGCTTGAAGCCGCCTTGCTCGGCGCCGCTAGATTCGATTTCCTCAAAGGCCCAACCCTTGGCTGAGGCGAACCGCTTGTACATCTCAAGCACATCGCCCGCCCAGAGCGCCGCCTCGTCGCCGCCCACGCCGGCTCGAATTTCCAGAATCACCGAACTGACCGCGCGATCCTCAGCTGTGAGCAAACGCTTCTGCACCGACGCCAGAAGATCCTTGGCTTGCTTGCGAAGCGTCGGCAGCTCCTCACGGGCAAGCTCCGTGAGGTCCGGATCAGTGTCGTCGTCCAGAACCGTCTGCAATTCGTCCGCCTGCTCGATCGTTCGGCGATAGTCACGGTAATCGTTCACGACCGATTCCAGTGCGGCGCGTTTGATCGACAATGTGCGCACCTGATGATGGTCAACCAACACCTCAGGGTCGAGCAACTGTTCGCCAAGCTGCTCAAACTGAGCGTCCAACTCCTTGAGCTTGCGGATTAGATTCTCGTTCGTAGCGCTGACCATCGCGGCCGCCTCATCTGGATATACCAGTTATCGATCATTGATCAGTTGTTCCGGGCAAATACGCGCTACAGGCATCGCTACCCAAGCGCACAACGCCGCCGCGGTCTGAGGCCGCACCGGTCGCCCAAGGTTGATCCAGAGCTACTTGCCTTTCTTTTGTTTCTTGGATTTGCCGAAGTAGTCCCCGGCATACTTCTTCTGGAACTTCTCCACCCGGCCGGCCGTGTCCACGAAGCTCTTTTGGCCCGTGTAGAACGGGTGCGAGCCGGACCAGATCTCCACGTGCAGCTCCGGGACCGTGGCTCCGGTCGTCA
>CBDUST010000014.1:0-30092 GCA_965369945.1 uncultured bacterium
TGCCGAATGGGCGTTCACGATTCTGTTTACGATCGAATACGGGCTGCGCTTAAGTTGCGTCGGCAAACCGTGGCGATACGCGGTGAGTTTCTTCGGGATCGTTGATCTGCTGGCGATCGTGCCGACGTATCTGAGCCTTATCGTTGTCGGATCGCAATCGCTGCTGGTGATCCGGGCGTTACGGCTGCTGCGCATTTTTCGCGTGTTCAAGTTGGCGCAGTTCGTAGGGGAAGCGTCGCTGTTGCGGGGAGCGTTGATCGCTAGCGTTCGCAAGATCATCATTTTCCTGGGCACGGTGCTGATGATTGTGCTGATCGTCGGCGCGTTGATGTATTTGATCGAAGGCGAGGAGCACGGGTACACGAACATCCCCCAAAGCATCTACTGGGCCATCGTGACGATGACGACCGTGGGGTATGGCGACATCACGCCGCAGACGGTTGCGGGCAAGGTGCTCGCTTCGATCGTGATGATTATGGGGTACGCGATTATCGCCGTTCCGACCGGGATCGTGACGGTGGAGCTGGGCTTGGCGAGCCGACAACGCGTGAGCACTCAAGCGTGTCCAAGCTGTTCAGCAGAGGGTCACGACCCCGATGCCAAGCATTGCAAATTCTGCGGCGAAAAACTTTAGCCGCTCAAGGATCTGGTGGAACGGGCATCCTGCCCGTGGTCATCTCCATGCACGGCCTGGAAGGCCGTGCCACTCTTCGCGCACAGTAGAACTCAGTCCGCTACATTGTCTCAATCAGCACACTCACCATCACCAACGCGCGGATTCTTACGCTTGCTGGAGCGACACAGCCCCGGCGCGGGGCAGCGCTGTGCGATCTTGGTGTGATTGAGAATGGGTTTGTGCGGATCGAAGGTGGACGGATTGTGGAGGTCGGTGAAGGTGAATGCGCTGCGGGCGCGGCCCCGGCCGGGGACGGCGGGGCTCGCTCGGAACTGCGTGATGATGAGATGATCGATGCGGGCGGGCGTGTGTTGATGCCTGCGTTTGTCGACTGTCATACGCACGCGTGCTGGGCGGGTGATCGTTTTGATGAGTTTGAGATGAAACTCGCGGGGCGATCGTATCTGGACATTCTCAAGGCCGGGGGCGGAATTATGTCCACCGTTCGAGCCGTGCGCTCGGCGACTCAGCAAGAGCTTACAGAGAAATTGCTAAGAAATCTTGAACGTATGGCCGCATTGGGGACGGCGACAGTCGAGGTTAAGTCCGGGTATGGACTGACCACGCCGGACGAACTGAAGATGTTGCGCGCTACTCGCGAAGCCGCAAGCGGCGGGGTGGTGACGATCGTTCCTACGTTTCTCGGCGCGCACGCGATTGATCCGGACAATCCGAAGTTCATCGAGCAGACGATAGAGGAAACACTACCGGCGGTGGCCGAAGAGTTCCCCGGCATTGTTTGTGATGCCTACTGCGAACAAGGCGCGTGGTCGCTGGACGATACCAAACGATTATTTAAAAAGGCCCGATCCCTCGGCTTGCCGCTTCGCGTTCACGCCGATCAATTCAACAGCCTTGGAATGACCCGTCTCGCCGTCGATATGAACGCAATCAGCGTCGATCACCTCGAAGCGACGACACCCAATGATCTGAACTACCTCGCTACAAGTGAGACGATGGGCGTCGCGCTGCCCGTTTGTGGGTTCCATCTCGACGATCGCTACGCCGCAGCGCGTAAATTCGTCGATGCCGGCGGAGCTTTGGCCATTGCCACGAATTACAACCCGGGTTCGGCCCCCACGCCTTCGATGCCGTTCGTAATAGCCCTGGCCTGCCGCAAAATGGGACTCTCGGTAGCCGAGGCGATCACCTGCTCGACCATGAACGCTGCATGCGTCCTGAATCTTGGGTCGGAGGTCGGTTCGATTGAAGTGAACAAGCGAGCGGATCTGCAACTGCTGGATGGGACTGACGAGCGCGAGCTTGGCTACGAAGTGGCTTCGCCGGGTCCACGAATGACGATCATCAATGGTCAAATCTTGCATCGCCGAGCAGGAAATTGAGGCGAGGACCGTTTGACGAATAGCCGATAGTCTCTACGATTCGATCATGATCGCAACGGCTCAACAGGATGTCGATGGAGCGTATGCCGCAGCGCAATGTGTCGTTCAGACACATCAGCGCATCGCAGAATTCCTGCGCGCCGGCCTAACGCTGACCGAGATCGATCGATTCGCAGCTGAGACGTTGTCGTCGCTGGACTGCCGCAGCGCGTTCTTGCGCTATCGAATGCGCGGCTATCCGCCGTTCCCCAGTCACGCATGCCTTTCACTGAACGAGTGCATCGTTCACGGCACGCACCACATGACGGACGAGCCGATCAAACGAGGCGATCTTCTGAAGATCGACATCGGCGTGAATCACCATGGTTGGATCGGTGACGCTGCTTGGACGTATGCGATTGAGGAGGCCTCAGAAGAGGCTCAACGTCTCATGGCCTGTGGGCGCGAGTCGCTTCGGCGCGGGATCGAAACAATGCAGGCCGATCGCCCATTGATCAATTGGGCCAAGGCGGTGCAGGAATACGTCGAGAAGGAAAGCGGATTGCATTTGGTTCGCGGCTTGGGTGGACATGGATACGGGCGTGAACTGCACGGCCCCCCCTTCTTGTCGAACGTTGTGCCAACCCATCCGCGCGAATGGCCGGACGCCTGGACAACCTTCAAGCCGGGGATGCTCATTGCAGTGGAACCGATGATCGCCATTGGCACAGGCGAGACCGCATCGGAGACTCGTCGCTGGCCGATCCAAACCGCCGATGGATCGCTGGCCGTTCACTACGAGGCGGATGTGTTGATCACCGAAGACGGCCCGCGGGACCTTACCGAAGGTCTAAGTCAGCTGCCGGACGTCGTCGGCTGAGTCTTCGGCATCACTCAACAACCAGCAGCTCAGTCAGTATGATTGACCGCCTGCAGAGCGCCGCTGGACATGTATCGAGTAAAGACACGAGGAGACCGCTCATGCGTAGATCGTTGAAGCACATGACTCTTGCGTTTGTCGCCGTCCTTTTTGCGACCGGAACTCTCCTAGGTCAGCAAACGACCTACCCAGCGACCAAGCGGGTCGATCATTACGACGAATATCACGGCCAGCCGGTTCACGATCCCTACCGTTGGCTGGAAGACGATGCGCGCGAGTCGGAGGAAGTCAGCGCGTGGGTCGAAGCGCAGAACGAGGTGACCTTTGACTACCTCAAGAGCATTCCGCAGCGCGAAACGATCAAGCAGCGTTTGACTGAACTGTGGAACTATGAGCGCTACTCGCCGCCGTTCAAGGCCGGTGGACGATACTACTACACAAAGAACGATGGTCTGCAAAATCAATCCGTCGTTTACATGATGGATGCGCTGGGCGACGAGGCGAAGGTGTTATTCGATCCGAACACTTGGGCTGACGATGGAACGATCGCTCTAGGCGGAATGTCATTCAGCGACGATGGGAAGTACGTGGCGTATGCTATCGCCGAAGGTGGATCGGATTGGCGAACGTGGCGCGTTCGGCATATTGCGTCGGGTGAGGATCTGTCAGACGAGTTGAAGTGGATCAAGTTCGCGTCTCCGTCGTGGACGATCGACGGCCGCGGTTTCTTCTACAGCCGGTATAACGAGCCCAAGGAAGGCGCCGCGTTCCAAGATATCAACGAACTTCAACGGCTGTTCTACCACCGAGTCGGGACGCCGCAGTCCGATGATGTGCTCGTCTATCAGCGCCCGGAGCAACCGAAGTGGGGTTTCGGCCCCGAAGTTACCGAAGACGGTCGCTATCTAATCGTCACGATCTGGAGGGGCACGGGCGACAAATACCGTGTGATGTACAAGGACCTCAACGAGCCCTACGGGATGCTGATCGACTTGATCGACACGTTCGAGTCGGAGTATACGTTCATCGGGAACGAAGGGCCGGTGTTTTACTTCCGTACGGACTTGGATGCGCCGCGCCGACGGTTGATCGCTATTGACGTGCGTAACCCCGAGCCGACCCATTGGCGCGAAGTCATCGCTCAAACCGACGACACGCTCAACAGTATTTCGCTGGTTGGGAATCTCTTCGTCGCGTCGTACCTTCAAGACGCCAAGACGGCCGTTCGCGTTTTCGACATGAAGGGCGAACACCTTCGGGACGTGCGATTGCCGGGGATCGGATCGGCACGTGGATTCGGCGGCAAGCGCACCGACACCGAGACGTTTTATTCATTCTCGAGCTTCGCCAGTCCGCCGAGTATTTATCGCTACGACTTATTGACCGGTCAGAGTGAGTTGCTCAATCGCGCGCAGGTTGATATGAACCCGCGCGATTTCGAGACCAAGCAGATTTTCTACACGAGTCGAGATGGCACGCGCGTGCCGATGTTCATTACGCACAAGAAAGGCCTCAAACTCGACGGGTCGAATCCGACGCTGCTGTACGCCTACGGCGGGTTCAATATTCCCATCACGCCAAGCTTTTCAATCACGCGGTTGGCGTGGATGGAGATGGGCGGCGTGTATGCGGTCGCCAATCTGCGCGGTGGCGGTGAGTACGGTGAAGACTGGCACCAAGCCGGTACGAAGCTCAACAAGCAAAACGTGTTTGATGACTTCATCGCCGCAGCGGAGTGGCTTATCGACAACGATTACACAAGCCGCGACAAATTGGCGATTCAAGGTGGAAGCAACGGCGGGCTGCTCATCGGCGCATGCATGACGCAGCGGCCGGAGTTGTTCGGCGCGTGTCTGCCGGCGGTTGGCGTTATGGACATGCTGCGCTTCCACAAGTTCACAATTGGTTGGGCGTGGGTGGATGACTACGGCTCGTCTGATGATCCGGAGGAATTCAAGGCGCTGCGCGCCTATTCGCCCTATCACAATCTCACGCCGAGCACGGTGTATCCGCCGACGCTGATAACGACGGCTGATTTCGACGATCGCGTCGTGCCGGGTCATAGCTTCAAGTTCGCGGCTGCATTGCAATACGCCCAGGCGGGTGATTCGCCGGTGCTGATTCGCATCGAGACCCGAGCCGGTCACGGCGGCGGGAAACCAACGACCAAGCGCATCGAGGAGGCCGCGGATCAGTGGGCTTTTCTGGTGAAATCGCTGGATATGGACGTGGATTGAGCAGAGGCACCAGGTACAAGGCATCGGCGGAAACTCGTTTGCATACGGGCGAGCTGCGCGGCGAGCGTTGACTTCATTGAAGGCCCGAATCCGCCGATAAGCTGCTCGTGGAGCAGTTTGATCTCATCTGTCTAGGCTGCGGGCCGGCGGGGGAAAAGGCCGCGACGCAGGCCGCCTACTTCGGGCATCGCGTGGCGATCGTCGAGCGCCAGCCACGACCCGGCGGCGCTATGGTCAACACCGGGACGCTTCCTTCCAAGGTGTTGCGCGAAACGGCGCTGTTGTGCTCGGCATTCCGGCGACGACCGTTGCCGGGCATGGACTACACCATCGACACCAAGTCGTCCATGACCAAGTTCATGGCTCGGAGACACCTCGCGCAGATGGAAGAGCACGATCGCATCGAAGCGTCGATCGATCGGCACAACATCGCCATCTTCCATGGTTCGGGACAACTCGTTGATCCCAACACCGTTCAAGTAGAATCACCCTCAGGCGAGCCCGTTCAGATTGCGGCGAGCTTCATTCTTATTGCAACAGGCTCCTCACCGGTTCAGCCCGATCACGTTCCCTTTGATCACCCCTGCGTGGTTGATGCGGACGGTGTGCTTGAGCTGGAGCGTATGCCACGGTCCATGATCGTGGTGGGCGGCGGCGTCACCGGCTGTGAATACGCGTGCATGTTCGCCGAGATTGGCGTGAAGGTGACGCTGATCGAACCGCGCCCGGAGATACTGTCCTTTGTCGATGCGGAATGTCGTGACCTGTTGCTCAAGGCGATGCGTAAGGAAGAGATCGACATCAGGCTGGGCGATGCGGTGAACACGGTCGAGCCGAGCGATGACGGCGTTAGAGTTCAATGCGCTGATGGAGATGAGCTTTCCGCGGACGTCCTGCTTTGGGCGGCCGGTCGATCGAGCAACACACAGAACCTTGGCCTCGAAGCCATCGGCGTTGAGATGGGTAAGCGCGGGCTGGTCATGGTCAACGAATCCTATCAAACGAGCGTGCCCAATATTTATGCCGCAGGGGACGTCATCGGATTTCCCGCCTTAGCGTCCACGTCGATGGAGCAAGGGCGCGTGGCGGCGTGCCATATGTTTGGCATCAACTTCAAGAGAGGGCTCGCCAAGACGATGCCCATCGGCCTCTACACAATACCCGCTCTTTCGATGGTCGGAATGACGGAGTCCGAAGCGCGCGAGGCTGACCGAGACATCGTCGTTGGGCGCGCCGCCTACCGCAACAATGCTCGCGGCAGAATGCTAGGCGACGAACAAGGACTCCTCAAATGCGTGTTCGATCGTGAAACGCACGCATTGCTCGGTGCCACGATCGTTGGAGAATCCGCCACCGAACTCATCCACCTAGCGCAGTGCGTTCTGACCCAAGGCGTTGGAATCGAGTATTTCATTGATGCCTGCTTCAACTACCCATCACTGAGCGAGTTGTATAAGTACGCCGCATACGATGCGCTGCACGTACTTGCGCAGGATCAAAACGACTGTGATGCTCAGTCGCGCCGTGCTGTGGCGTGACTAACAATCTCTTATCGCAAGCCCAACCACCGAGCCAAAAATCCAGGTGGAACATCTTTGACGACCCCTCCCACTCCAGTGATCGCCGCCGCTGCGGTGTATCCGCTGCGCACCGCGCCTTCCATCGTGGCGGGCCAACCGGTATCGCACCAATCTCCAGCGAGGAAGAGGTTCTCAATACCGCCACCGCCCACACCGACATACCCCGCGCTGGCACTGGGCCTGAAGCGCTCGGCCTGAGGCGTGGCTGCGAACGTCGCTTGCTTTTCCTTGATGCTTCGCACTTGCACCGGCTCAAGCCCAATCGACCTGGGCAGTGCTGCGTGAATGTCTTCGACAACGCGGCTTACGATCTCGCGTTCGTCAAGCGGCATCCATTCATCTGCGGCGCTGATCACGGCATGCAGATACTGCCGACCTTGGTTGTCAATACCTTTGTTGAACAACCAATGAACACCACCGCCAGTCAGGATCAGATGCGGCAGATCCATAATCGGCTGATCGAACCACAGGTGTACGCCGAGGATCGGACTGAACTCGAATTGATCCAGTGCCGTGAGGCGCGTATCCGCAGCCCTCATCGTGTCCGATACAAGTTTGCTCAGACGCTGAAACGGCACGGCTGAGATCACGGCTGCGGCTTCAATGACACCATCACTCGTCACGACGCCAGAGACGCGGCGGCCGTCGTAGGTGATCGCGCGTGCTGAGCATCCCAGATGAACTTCTCCGCCGGCCGCTTGCAGGGTTGTCATGACCGAACCATAGAGTTCGACCAGCGGAACGGTCGCCAAACCCATGGTGTACGACCAGCGGTTGGCCAGGAAGCCCTCTTGAAATACCTGGATGGCATGTGCCGCACTGACACGGGAAACATCCAGATTACACGCGCTGACGATGACAGCGTTCCAGAATTTGCGGATCGTCGATTCGTACTGCCGGCAGTCACTCAGGAATTGGGCGAACGTGCGGTCGGACCAGACCAGCCGCCCCTTGGCGCCGAGGCGGATCATCCGCCACATTGCCCGACGGATCTGCTTGCGCTCAGTCCGCTGGAGTACTTTCATTCCGGCAAACGACAGCGCCAGGTGCAAGGGTGCAGGCAACCAACTCGCTTTCACGCGGTCGATCTCGCCGTGGTCGTGCGTCCAGTACAGTTCGCGATGCCATTGGATTGTGTCAAGCACCCCCAAACGGTCGTACAGGTCGATCAGATTGGTGCAGCAACCCATCAGCACGTGCTGGCAGTTGTCGATAACCTCACCGCTTCGTGGATCGACAAAGCTTGTCGCGCGTCCGCCAAGAATCTTTCGGCTCTCGATGACGATTGGTTGGCAGTCGGCGTCGGCGAGTTGGAGGGCTGCGGCAATCCCCGCCAAGCCGCCGCCGACGATCGCAACGCGCCGACTCAAGGCGAGGCGCTTCTAATCGGACGGCCAAACCACTTGGCGCGCACCGCGATCATGCTCTTTTGCCATGCGCCCAGGCGTATTCGCCTGCTCGTGATAATCTGCGCCGGGTCTTCCTCGATCTTCACAAGCAACGACTGGTAGATGGCGGTCATCGCCCACAGCGAGGGGCGACAAGACGAGGTAATCATCTGATCCAGCGGCGCTGATCGATCGTAAAACGAACGTGCACGTTCGGTCTGTGTGCGGACGAACTGTGCGCAGACTTGCGGATTGGCCCAATCACGCAATTCTTGCGGCGTCAGCTCGTATCGGGCAAAATCCTCGGCGGGGAGATAAATGCGGCCCGCATCATAGTCTTCGCGATAGTCGCGCAGAATGTTGGTCAGTTGGAAGGCGATACCTCGTTCCTCAGCAAGGGCCGGCGCCGCCGGGTGATCGTATCCCCATATCTTGATGCACAACAATCCCACCGAGGACGCGACGCGGTAGCAATATTCGCGCACCTGCTCAAATGTTTCGTACTGTCGTCCAGCGAGATCGTCGACCTGTCCATCGAGCATGAGATACAGTGCGTCGCTCTGAAGGTCGAAACGAGCAGCGACATCGGCCAAAGCGATCCACAGCGGATCATCGTAATCCCCAGTCCCCGCAAGCGCGCGCTCAGTCGCGTCTCTAAACGCCTCGATCTTCCTTAGACGTAGGGATGATGAATCTTGCAGGTCGTCAACAAGATCATCCGCTCGCCTCATCCAAGCATACAGCGTAAACAGGGCTGATCGCTGAGGCTCTGGAGTGAGCTTCAGCCCGTAGTAGAAATTGCGAGCGCAGCGGCGGGTGACTTGGCCACAGTGCCGTAGCGCCTCAGATACGGGAATGGATTGATGAACCGTCAAGCCTCGTCTCCACGGTGCTTTTGGAATCGGAACCTCAGCCAGGCCGACATGATAAGCCCCAGCTTGGCCGCTTTGTTGAGTTTGGGGCGATGAAGCACAGTTTCGTAGTTCCATAGCTCGATGAGCCGCAGCACGTGTTGCCCTCCCGAAGCCAGCAACCCAACGACCGATCGTGAGGGTCGCTGAAGCTGCCCTAGCAGTCGCTCGCCTGTCTCATAGAGCGGCCAAGTTCGTTCGACGCACGTACGTATCAATTCACGGGATTCACCGAGGAACGTTTGATCGACGGCATATCCCTGCTGGGCGGACTGCCTGAGGCGTCGCTCAAAATCGTCGATCTTGATCAACTCCCTGGGGATATAGATGCAATCGCGCTCAAGGATATCTCGGTGAACATCCTGCCAATGATTCGTCAGTTGCAACGCGGTGCAGATCGCGTCGCTGGGTTCAAGAAGGCTCTTGGTGCGCGGTTCGCCCAACAGCATCAGCACGAGTCGCCCGACTGGATTGGCGCTAAGCTCGCAATAGTCCAGCAACTGATCCCAGGTGTCGTAGCGTGTTACGGTCTGATCCTGCTCAAACGCTTTGATGAGATCGTTGAACGGCTGCTGGGGTAGATCGTGGTCCCGAATGGTCGGCGCCAGCGCGACAAACACCGGATGGCGCGGCTCGCCGGCGAAGCACAGGTCCAGTTCCTGTCGCCACCAACCCAGCAATTCGAGGGACCGTTCATTGCTAGGGATTTCGTCGCCAAGGTCATCGGCCCAACGACAGAATGCGTACAGGACCGCGAAATCCTCACGAAGCGACTTGGGGACCAGTCGCGTCAGGACGCTGAAGTTCTCGTAGTGTTGTCGCGCGAGGCGCCGGCACTGCCGCCGAGCCTCATCGACGCTTGTCGTCTGGCACCGTTGGGGGCCATAGACCTCGAGTTGTTCAACGGGATTGGCAGTCATAGCGGGTGCGCCCGAGCCGGGCAGAGGAACAATGTATCGGCTGAGCGTGGCTGGGGCCAGAGCGGGGGGTCGGTTCTTGGGCTACTATCATCACCTCCGATCGTTGAGGTAAAGCAGTATGAAACTCCTTTTGGCCAATCCCCGCGGCTTCTGCGCCGGTGTATACATGGCGGTCGACGTCGTGGATCAGCTTTTGGAGATATATCCGGACAAGCCCATCTACGTCTTTCACGAGATTGTCCATAACCGGCATGTGGTCGATCGCTTTCGGCATCGGGGCGTGCGGTTCGTAGATGCCATCGACGAAGTACCACGCGAATCGGTCGTGGTATTTTGCGCCCACGGCGTGAGTCCTGCCCTCCGTCAGCAGGCGAATGACCGTAATCTTACCACGATTGATGCGACCTGCCCATTGGTAACCAAGGTCCACATGGAGGCGATTCGGTACGCAAAAAAGGGATTCCAGATCGTGCTGATCGGCCACGCCGACCACCAGGAAATCATCGGCACGCGCGGCGAAGCGCCCGATGCGATCCAAGTTCTTTCGTCACCACAGCAGGTGGCTTCTTTGAAGATCGATGATCCTGAGAAACTTGTCTATCTGACGCAGACGACACTGAGCATGGATGATGCGTCAACGATCATTGCGGCACTGCGCGAGGAGTACCCGCTGATCAAAGATCCGCCGAGTGACGACATTTGCTACGCCACGACGAATCGACAGAAGGCTGTTCACGCCATTGCGCCGGAGTGTGATCTTGTACTGGTGATCGGTTCCAAGAACAGCTCGAATTCGGTCCGCTTGACTGAGATTGCCCAAGCCGTAGGAACACCGGCTCAGCTTATCGACGACGCATCTGAACTGCATGATGCATGGTTTGACGATGTCGAAACGGTATTGATCACCGCCGGCGCGAGCGCACCGGAAGATTTGGTGCGAGAGGTCGTGCGCGAGCTGATCGATCGGTTCGGTGGGGAAGTGGAGCAGCGTGATGTGTTCCACGAGAGCGTCGAATTCGGACTGCCGGGAACCCTCAAGAAGTTCATGCTCGGCCAAGGCGTCGATCCAAGCGGTCGAACGATTGTTCGCGACGACGCGGTGTCGTTTGATGCATGGCTCGCAGAAGAAGGTATCGCCCATCGCACCGTCGAAGTGACAATCGGGCAAAGCTCCTAGAGCAGTTTCATTGAAGATGTAGCGGCTGCGTGCGCTAGTCATCTCACGCCAGGATAAATTTGCCGGTTCCAACGAGTCGATCGGCCCGACTCTGGTGGCACGGGCATCTTGCCCGTGCGACTTATCATGGCATGACATCTGCACGGGCAGGATGCCCGTGCCACCGGATCTTCGCACGGGTGAGGTTCCGATTGAATCGGGATACCACCGATCTTGAGGCAGCTACTTTGACCCGGCTTTGCCGTGCCCTGACGCTACAAGAGCATGAAACTGCTCTACTCGAGCAAGCTCTATTGAGGAGTGGGTTGCGGTCCAGCTTTGGAGTCCAGGGCTGGTGAGTCGGCGATTGGCGGCGAGCCCGGTTCCACAAACATACATAACTCGGAGAGCGCCATCCCGCGGAACCGATCGTCCAGCGTTTGATCGTGCAGCCTCTTGAGCGTTCGAGCCCACGCCTGATAGTCGCGGCTCGCTCCGCGCGCGGCCCGCTCGATAAGCTCGATCACATAGCGGCGTCTCTGTTGTTCCAGGTCGGAGCCTCGCCAGCGCTTGGGAATGAAGTGTCGGCTGATCGACAAGAGAACCATCAGCCAGTCGCTGGTTACAACGGTAAATCGGAATCGTCTTCGAAATGCCAGCAGCTCGATCCAGGTGAGATACCGCCGTTGGACTCGATCGTCGCGTGCGAGCCGGACATTAAGGCGCTGTCGCGTGTGTCGGCGCAGCTCCGCGCTGGTGAGCGTCGTCGCAATGTAGATCGGATCTCGGACGAGCATAGCGTCGGCGAGCGGTACGATTGCGTTTCGGGTGATGGCTCGCCCCGTATCACCTCGATCGGCCCGATACAGCGCCATGACGAGATCGGCGTAACGTTGGGCATAGCTGATGCCGCCCCACGCCAAGCAGCGCGCGGTCGCGATAACGAAGTTACGCCGCGCCTCTCGGCCCGTAGCCGTTTCGGCGAGCCCGGGAAGGTGAATCAGTGAGGTGTTCAGAAGATGCGCAAGCTGTGTGCTACGCCTTCGACCGCCCCACCGCTGTCCGCGTACAGCGTGCAGTGTGCGCCGAAGGACTCGGTCCAACCTCTCGTTTTTGGTTGTTTGTGGTTTTGCGAAAAGTCTTTGGTCAACGGCAAGCTGCCGACCGAAGCGGAACGCCTCGATCGACCGCCCGAAACCCAGTTGCTCTGCGTGCTTCAGACCGGTCTCGATGGCGGGCAGGGAAGTGGGCACAAACCCGAGCTGGAAGGCGATGCCAAGCAAAGCCAGGTCAGTCACCCGATCCGTGTGGAAGACGCGGCGACAAGCCCCAGCGACATCTTCGAAGATCTGTTGATCCGGCCGGGTCATGGTCTTCAGGTCCGCGAGCATGTCATCGAGTGGTGCTGTCGGACCGTGCAAATGCGCCTCATCGCTGAATGCGCCGGTATTTACGACCGCGGAGGTGTGGAGCGCCGATGCGACCCGCAGCCGTCCAACTCGTGACAGGGCACGCGATGATTCTTCAACCTCCAATCCGATCACCAGATCGGCCTCGGCGTAGGGAACGACCGTCGCGATCGGCGGCAGTGTTCCGTCCCGCCGGGTACGACTGAACAACAACTGGCTCCAGGCGCGCTGCCCTCTGCCGATCGGCGTCGCGTCGTCAATACCACGAACGTGGTATCCCATGACCCGCGCCGCTTCGGCCAAGACGAGCACCGCCAAACCGGGTGGCGGGCCGCGAAAGCCTGCCAGATGGACACGCCATTGGGATTGCTCTGCATGTACCGGAGTCGGCAAGGGGAGATTTGAGCCCGTTGATCCCTCCCGCCTGTGAACGGGTGCTTGGGTGCGCACAACCTCGATCTGTTCGGTCATCGGCCGTATGCGAAGCCGCCAAGCGCCACCCAGACGCCGTGAGATCCGTGTGAGGCTGAACCCGCTATCCAGCGCGAGACCCGAATCGTCCGTCATTCCCGGTACGTCCTGCGGATCGGATTTGGCGCGGATCGAGCAGGCACTGTCCGCCGACTGGATCACTCGCTGGAGCCGTTCGTATCCCAGGCGATCCGTCTCGGCGAACGAGCGCTCGATGGCCGCGACATCGAATTGTGGAGGCGGGCCATCGTTGGCTATGATTACCGTGGATTGAGTACTCACCGCCGCCCTGCGAAGCACTTCCCTAAACTCGACACGACTGCTGAGGTCGATCGACTCAACACTCACACGATCGGCATACTCACTGGGAATCGCCCCCGCCACGAATCTTGGAATGTCCCGAACATCAGCGCAACCGACCGAGCAGATCACAATGAGCGATGGCTGATCGTTGCCGGCAATCTGCTGCAACGCGGACGGACCCTCTCTGCGGAAACGCGCTAAGTCCCACGTCTCTACACGGAGGATCGGTCCACTGGAGATACCCGGTTCGACTCCATCAATCGCCAACGCCGCAGGCTGATCCACCCCACCTTCCGGCACCGATCGATCATGCAACCACTGGTCAACATCCGCGAGCATGCGACGGATCGCCGTGAGCGCCTCGGCCGCGCCGCTGTCGCTGCCGCGCGATGGTGGGCGAACCGCTAGTTCAGGTGGATCGGATACCAGGGCCGAAGCGACCTGTAGGCCGGGCCGAACCGTGTGCAACAGATGCACGATCTTCCTGGCCAGTCGGGATGGATGCACCGCCTCGTCGGCCCCAAGACGAAATACCTGACCGTCAGCATCGCTCCCCAGCATCTGACCCAGGACTGCCGCAGGACGCTCGCCCGCCCAGCGCATGGTCTCGGCAACGGCCAGCACCGCCGGCTCAACCGAACCAGGTCTGGGTTCCAGCACGACCACCTGCTCGCATCGGTCCAGGATTCTCCTCACAGATGAGGTATCCACTGGATTGACCAGGCCGAGCTGCAAGACGGGAATGCGCCCATGCAGCCGCAGCACGTACACCAGATGTGATAACGCAACATCACTCGGGCCGACCGTAATGAACCCAACCGGCGCCCGCTCACCGGGACTGGGCATGTTGCGGCCGCGATTCAACTGAAGACGACGGGCCATTCGCAGCGCGCCGCCCGCTTCAGCCCAGCGAGGTTTGCCCGGCCGACGTGGTCGCGCCAGGATCGCGTCGACCGGGTCCATCACCCGATTCGGATGCGCTTCCATCGCTTCAGACGACTGTAGGATCGAGCGATGGACGACCATCGTCGCGGGGCCGGATTCAGCTCGGCTCACGCGTAACCCATGCTGAACCGCTGCTCGCAACTGTGCGACGTCCGTCGGCTCCAAGACCGGCAATTCCAAACGCCGCGCTACCTGCCGCGGACACAGCGCCGGGCAACGCACCGGGTCGTCCTCGAGAATGATGCACAGTGCACTGGATGGACCCAACGGCGGACCGCCTCGACGGGCAATGGCCGAGATCACCGATGCCAGCTCACTGTTGGGAACGAGCGCCAACGCCCGGCGGCCTGATCTGGCAGCCTGCTGGGCCAATGTCAAGCCCCTTCCGGCGTCTGGTGTCTCAACAACCTCGGTCCCGTGGTCGTGCAACAGTTGCTGCACGCGATCAGTGGCGGTGGCGTCGAACACACGAGCAAACCCCCCCACGCGCGGACCGCAGATCAACCCGACCGGACTCTCCGCCTCAAGCGTGCTCTTGAGGATCGCCTCGCCGGCGGTCAGCAAACACTGACCATCATGCCGGGCAAGGTTTAACGGCGGTTGAGTCGAACTGATGGCGCTCACAGTCTGCTGATTGTAGGAAAACCAGTCCGGAACCTCCGATCGCTCGCGTTGGGTCTGCCTGGGCTCGATGCTCGGCCCTGCCTCCTAGTTTCGCCCCTCGCCGGCGAGGCCCAATCTCATACGTCTCGTCGAGGTGCCCCGCTGAAGGCATCGCTGGTTCGGTTGTTCGATGCGCGCGCCCGATGTAGTGCCCCGTCAAAGCGGGGTTGATCCGCGGTCGACCGAGCCAGGGCGACCGGTCAGGTGACGCCTACTTAGGTGACGCCTCTTCAGGCGGCATACAAAGCACATACGGGAACGCGAGGGGGATCTCAAGATTGCCGTCGATTTCCGTCAATTTTGTCCGCCATCTTCCCTGGTTTACCCGTATAGTGGATGAGCGGTTTGTAGGAGATGAGGGTTCAGGGATGAGGAACGGAACGGCACAAAAGCGCAGCAACCTACTCGTGGGGATGGTCCAGCTCCTGCTACTCGCAGCGCCTGTGACAGCGCAGATTCCCTGCGAGTATGACGTGCAGATCATTGCGTCATCGAACGACTGCGGCGGGTTTGGAACGGTCAATACCTTCGGCTTGGGGCTCAATGAGAACGGCGCGGTGGTTGGCTACTACTTCTGTCCGCTATGGGATCATTTCGAGGCATTTGTTTGGACCGCTGTGGGCGGCTTAGTCACACTCGATCGACCGGGGGGCGTAACCTCAGCCATCGCTGTGGACATTAATGATAGTGGTGTGATCTGCGGGACGCTCAACGTTTCCGGCTTGGGCCAGCGCGGCTTCGTGTATGACGAAGGTAAATGGACGATTCTCCCGCCGGTGGTGGATGTGCCGGGCGCGCGCTCCAGCGCCAACGCGATCACCAACGCGGGCATCGTAGCTGGTCAACGCAGTCTTACTGAAGAGCTGAACCCGCAGAACGCTTACATCTGGTCCGCAGCCGAAGGATTTAGAGATCTTGAGGGACTCGAAGGATTGAGTGGGGCTAACGACATCGACGGAGACATCGTAACCGGATGGACAGCCGAACCCGGCGAAATGAAAGAAGGGTTCGTTTGGGAGGATGGCCAAGCGACACTTCTCGGGCCAATTCCTGGAGGTGTGTCAAGCGCTGGTATCGCCATAAATGCCTTGGGACAGGTTAGTGGAGCCGGACTGATCGAATCGAAAGATTCACCGACTATCGTAACCGGATTCGTTTGGGATGACGGAGTATTCTCACTTATCGATCCGATAATTGGTTACGACACATCCAGTAGTGGGGATATCAATGACCAAGGATATGCAACGGGGACCAGTGTAAATCTCGATCAGCCAACTGATCGCCACGGCTATGTGTGGATTAACGGCGTCACCAACGATCTGAACGAGTTCATAGACCCGAAGTTGCCATTGGTGGTCGGAGGCGCTGCGGGCATAGCAAACAGCGGTCAGATTGTCGCCAATGGCCACGATGATGCTGGCGAGACTCTATCGTTTCTTCTCACACCCGCAGCGCCACTGGGCGATCTAAATGGTGATTGCGTTGTTGGTGCCGGTGATCTGCTTCTGTTGCTCAGTGCGTGGGGCCGGTGCACAGATTGCGACACCTGCGATGCAGACCTGGATACCAACTGTGTCGTAGGTGCATCCGACGTACTCATTCTTTTGGCGAATTGGGGCTAACCCCTCACCGAACGATTTGCAGAACGGAGGCGCACATACGAATACAAGATCCTCGAAACGAAGGGAGAAAGAGAAAAAGGCCCGCGCCTGTGTGGGGCGCGGACCGTGATATCACGCGTCAGTTACCTGACGCGATCAAAGGCTCCTAAGACATGAAGGAGAGAAACCATGTCAATGTTATCGACAACGAAATATCGAAACTCTTGTTTGATTCTAGCGATGTTCTTCGCCCTGCTTCTTCATTGCTCTGCAAATGGGCAGACTGTCTTGCGCGTAGATGGAGACGATGGGCTGGCTGTGCCAAATCCACCGGATCCAGGCGATACTTGGTCTAACGCATACAAGTATCTCCAGGATGCGATCGCTCGCGCCGAAGTTCTCCTTGACTTTGATCCCTTCACGCCAGTCCACCTCTGGGTGGCGGCGACGGACGCGAGCAATCCCTATGTGCCTGATCGGGACGCCGCCAACCCCGGCGGCACCGGCGACCGGACGGCCACTTTTCTACTAGATTTCAACAATATTCAGCTTCTCGGCGGGTTTCAAGGCAACGAGACGGACCCGGACGACCGCGACCCGGCTGAATACATTACGGTGCTCAGCGGCGAACTGGGTGGGGCGTGTGGCGATCCCAACGCCGGCGACTGCTTTTTCAAGAACCTCACACCCGGGTGCAACGATCTGTGCAATGGCCAACCCTGTCCCGGCTGCTGCCAACTCGTCTGCGAAATAGATCCTAACTGCTGCCCCGACCTAGGGGTATGGGACGAAGTTTGCGTCGACATCGCTGGGCAAGAGTGTCCGCCGGCGAACCCGGCTGGCCCCCGGGCCTATCATGTGGTGACCGCCGATGGCGTAGATGACAGCGTCCGCATTGATGGATTCACCATTACCAGAGGACTTGCCGACGGTGGAGGAAGCGACGAAGTTGGCTCGGGGATGTCTATCGTAAGCGCCAGCCCGGCTGTCGTTCGCGTCACTTTCACTGACAACGCGGCGCCGGATCACGGCGGAGCCATGAACATCACAGGTACGTCCGACCCACTGGTGGTCAATACGCTCTTTATCGACAACACTGGCCACGAGGCCGGGGCGCTCCATACTGAAGCTGGAAGCGCTGGCGGGACGTTCGTCAATTGCCTCTTTATTGATAATCACTCGGTTATCGAGGGTGGCGCGATCAATCCTGGTGGAGGCGAAACGCTCACGTTCGTCAACTGCACGTTCGCGGATAACACGGTAGATGATCCAGATGGCGGCGGCGCGATCTTCACAGAGATAGGTGCCGGGCCGGTCAATCTGACCAACTGCATCCTCTGGGATAACGAAGCCGCAGGCCAGGCAGAGCAGATCGTTGATGATGTCGAGGTTGTTACCGTGACCTATAGCGATGTCGAAGGCGGCTGGGGTATTCCAGCGGATATGAACATCGACGATGATCCGCTGTTCTTTGATCCTGCCAACGGTAACTATCGCCTTGCTGCGGGCTCACCCTGCATCGAGAAGGGCGACCCCGACGACAGTGTTATCACTGATGACATCTTCGACCTGGATAACGACGACGACCTCTTGGAACCGACGCCGGACCTCGACCTGGGAGATCGTATCGTTGACGACTACGTTGATATGGGTGCGTACGAGTCGGTGCCGTGCCCGTGGGATTTGAACGGCGACTGCGTTGTCGGGGCAGGCGACGTACTGCTGTTGCTGCAGAACTGGGACGACCCGTACGACGCAGATGATTTGGACGACCTGCTGGCCGCCTGGGGCCCCTGCCCGTGCGATCCGGAAGCCGTGGTGCCGTCGCTCGAAGACGAGCTGGACGATGCGTGTCTGACCTCGGGCAATTGGGACGACTTCCTGGACAAGATGGGAAACGGCAGTGCAGCAGACAAGGAGAACTACCTCTGCTGGATGATCCACTACCTGGATCATTGCACTCAGTGCTTCTGCCCGCATACCGGAGTGTGCCCCGGCGCCGATCCGTTCAATTGACCCCCGCCCCCGGAAGCGCCCCCGCCCCTGCAACACCCCAAACCACACTCCTGGCCCCCGGCACCGCTGCCGGGGGCTTTTTCGTCATGGAGGGGTGGTTGATCGCAGCTGCCCGCGGAGTTCATGACGCCGCCAAGGCCGGAGCGAACCCAACCACGTCGTGGCGGAGCCTGTGCTTTGACGATGCGTTATCCTGGCAACAATGACCAGCCCATGCGAGCCACGGTTGTGAGCCAAGGCGCCTCGGGCCCCATTCCCGCCGATACCCGTGGCTTGGCGACGGGACTGGCTGAGCCTCTCAGGCAGGCGTGTGACGATCGTCTCAGCGAGATCATCTGGTTCAAGGCGGATTGGCAGCGAGGTGGGGCGGCCACCGGCACGGCTCGATTTCGGCTTGAAGACGGCGACGATGTGCCGGTCGTTGTCAAACTCCCTGTGGTGCAGCGCGAACGGCTCTGGACCAGCCGGCTCCAGCGCGATCATGAGCATGCCGTGGTTCCAAAGCTCTACGCTTCAGGTGACACGCTCGGCGGATATGATCTGGCGTGGATTGTGATTGAGCACTTCCCACACGGACCGCTGGGACTTCACTGGGACGAAAGACACATCGAGCGCATGGCCGACGCCGCGGCGCGATTCTACGCTGCCTCCTCGTCGTTTCCCGTGGATGAATCACCCAAGACCGAAGCTTGGCCCGAGCTGATTCGTGAGGCGCAACACAACGTCAGGATCAACACTATTGCCAATACGCCGCGATGGAAGTCGGCGATGAAGTTGCTACGAGCGATGGTGACTGATCTTGTCAGCGAATGGAATGCTCGATCCGTATGTGATTGGCTGCACGGTGATCTGCATTTGGCCAATGCCATGAGTCGCGAGTCGCTTGACACCGCAGAGGTGTATCTGATCGATTTGGCGGAGGTGCATGCGGGCCATTGGGTAGAGGATGCGATCTACCTTGAGCGGCAGTTGTGGGCTCGGCCGCAACGACTGCGCGCCGTCAAGCCGGTCAAAGCGATCGCCGACGCTCGGCGAAGCCGGGGTCTGCCGGTCGATGACGATTACCAGCGATTGGCGATGATCCGCCGCGCGCTTCTTGCCGCCACCGCGCCGCGGTTTCTCAAGACTGAAGGTCATCCCAAGCACCTGGAAGCCTGCCTTGATTGGCTTGAGCGAGCCTTGGTGGAGTTGAAGTAGGCGGCGCCGGACGCCCGCCCGCAACGCAAGCGCATTGCCTGTGCCGGAGCCCGCGTATACGATCACGATCTACCGGGGATTACCCCTGGGATCACCCCTGCCCGAGCACCGAATCATGGATCGCAACCGGCTGAAAGAGGTTCACCAGACTGACCTCACCGAGGGCAAGATCAACGAGGACTTCGTTGACTGGCTCAAGACGAAGGGACCGACGTGGCTGTTGTTGGTCCTTGTCGCCCTTGCGGCGTGGCTGCTGATCGTGCGATTCAAACAACAGAAGCAGGATCATCTCAACGCGGGTTGGGCGGCGTTCCTCTCGGCTCAACTGCCCGGCACTCTCGAAGATGTGGCCGCAGAATACACCGATCTTTCCGGACTATCCAAACTGGCCAATCTCCGCGCCGCTGATTTCTACCTGCAGGCTGTCGTGACGCAGGTGCCGCTCGGCGCGGACCTGGCTGTGGCCGTGGTCGATCCACTGACGTACGAGGATCGAGAAGACTACCTGGCTCGTGCCGGTCGAATCTATCAAGCCGTGATCGACGCCGATGAGGGATCGCTTGGCGACACGTTGTATGCGGTTGCCGCGATGAACGGGAAGGCCGCCGTCGCCGAGTCACGCGGTGAGAGTGAGAATGCGTGGCAGTGGTATCAACAGGCGGCCGATCGTGCTACGTTTCACTTCCCTCAACTTGCCGCGAGGGCTCGGGAGCTTGCCGAAACAGTCACCCGGTTCTCTGAGCCGATTTACCTTCCCGCTGAGGCCGATCTTCCGCCCGTCGCCGCGTCCACGGGTTTGGAGCGGGTGACCATCGATGTCGCGCTGCGCGAGTACCTTCAATCCGACGATCCTGCCGATGCCCTCATCTTCCCGCCACCAGCGCCCTAACGATCAGTTGGAGCTGATCGGCCCGGGTGGGAAGGTCGATCGCGAGAAGCTGTTCGCGTTGTATGAAGCGGAGAAAGGCGATGACGAATCGCCCATCTGCGTCCACTTCAAGCTCAGCCGTGATCTGAACAAGCGCGTTGACCGATATCTTGTCGATCGCATTCCGTTCCTAAGCCGAACGTCGCTGCAACGCATCATCAAGGAACAGGCAGTCACGGTGAATGGCCGGCTGCCCAAGCCATCGACGCGATTGCATCTTGATGACGAGGTTACGGTGGTGCTTCCTCCGCCACCGAGCACCGACATTCCCGCCGAGGACATCCCACTGAACATCCTGCATGAGGACGACGAGCTGATCGTGATTAATAAACGTGACGATATCATCGTCCATCCCGCCCGCGGCAATCGTTCGGGCACGCTCCTCAATGCGCTGGCTTATCACTTTCAGCACCGTTCCAGTGGAGCCCTCTCTAATGTCGGCCAAGAGTTGGCGCGCCCCGGCGTGGTGCATCGGCTCGATCGACACACTACCGGTGCGCTGGCATTCGCCAAATCCGAAACCGCGCACTGGCGGCTTGCCAAACAGTTCGAGCAACGACGAGTCAACAAGCGGTACTTGGCGATCGTGCATGGCCAGGTTGAACCGCGAGCCGACGTTATCGACATGCCGATGGGTAAGCATCCTACCGCGAAGGAAAAATATGCGGTGCGTTGGGACGACACGGGCAAGCCGTCTGTCACGATCTACCGCGTTCGTGAGGTGTATACCGACTTCACGCTGGTGGAGTTGGAACTCAAGACGGGACGTACTCATCAGATCCGAGTGCACATGTCGCACCTTGGATACCCGATCGTGGGCGACGACATGTATGGAGGCCGACACCTGACTGTCGGCGACATCACCGGTCCGGCCGGCCCTCGGGATCGATCGCCGCGCGATTCGCTGATAACTCGACAGGCGCTCCACGCCGCACTGCTCGGCTTCAAGCATCCGATTACCGACGAACCGATGACGTTCGCCGCCCCACTGCCGGAGGATTTACACGATCTGGTGACGTTGCTCCGGGAATATCGCCTTGTCGAAGCACCCAAGGTGGCCGGAGCGACGCTCGATCTGGATCAAATGATCGCGTAGTGGTCGGTCTTTGACGCTGCCGCCCGCTGGCGCCTTTCAGAGCAGTTTCACTAAAGACGTAGCGGCTGCGTGTGCGAGTCATCTAACGCCATGGTGATTTTGCCGGTCCAAACGGGTCGATCGGCGCGACTCCGGTGGCACGGGCATCCTGCCCGTGCAACGTATCATTCGCACGGGCGAGACGCCCGTGCCACTGAATCTTCGGATGGGCAGGTCTCCAGAGGCGACTCGCACGGGCAGGATGCCCGTGCCACCGGATATTACAAGAGCATTGAAACAGCTCTAGCCGCCCCAGCGTCCGGGCGTGCATGTACTGATTCTGAGTTATGTAAAACCCGTGGCCGGCTGATCCCGCGCCTACCGCAACTTGATCGAGACCAACGCGATCATTGCGAAGACGACGGCGAGCACCCAGAACCGTGTCACAACTTGCGGTTCGGACCACCCGCCCAGATGGAAGTGATGGTGGACAGGCGAGCAGCGGAAGATGCGCTTCCCGCGAGTCCATTTGAAATAGCCGACTTGGAGGATGACACTGGCCATCTCCATAAAAAACACGCCGCCGATCACCAGCAAAAGGATTTCCTGGCGAATGGCGACGGCGATGTACGCCATCAACCCGCCCAGCGGCAGCGCACCGGTATCGCCCATGAAGACTTGCGCCGGCGCGCAGTTGAACCACAGGAACCCCAGGCACGCCCCGGCCATGGACCCGGTCACGATCATCAGCTCCTTGGAGCCGTCGATGTGGGGGAACAACAAGAACCGAGCGGTGTCGAAGCTTCCGGCGATAAAGCACAGAACCATCAACGCAAACGACGCTACCGCCAATGAACCGGCGGCCAAGCCGTCCATGCCGTCGGTGAGGTTTACCGCGTTCGATGTGCCGGCGATCAAAAACGTGGCGATGAGCACAAACGCAACGCCGCCGAGCACGATCACTGAGCTTTCAAGCTCGGTCGTTCCCGGTTGGTAGGTGCGCTGAAACGGCAGGTTCAGCACATGGGTAATTTCCCTACCCATACCGTGGCGATGCAGGAAGTACCCTGCCACAGCACCGATCCCGAGTTGGAACAACAGTTTTTCCCAAGCGTGCAGACCCTCGCGCGAACCGGGCGCACGGCGAGCGGAGGTGAGCTTCAGCCAATCGTCGAACCCGCCCAGAACGGCCAGCCATGCCAACACGATCATTGCGAGCATCACGAACCGATTCGTCAGGTCGGCGAACAGCAGGATCGTCACAAACATCGATCCGCAAATCAGGATGCCGCCCATCGTTGGCGTCGCGGCCTTGCAGGCCATGATCTCGTTGAGGTCCGCGTGATAAAACTCCGGCGAGTCGCCGATTTTCTGTTTGATCAGCCAACGGATCGTCTTACGCCCAAACAGCAGCACCACGAGGAAGCTGCAGACCACGGCGACGAACGCGCGAAACTCAAGCTGATAAAAGACCTGCAACAGCGAGTAGAGCCCGATCTCATCGAGCCAGTCGCTGGAATTTGTCAGCAGGTAGTACAGCATGCGACTTTGACCCCAGTCCGGGAGTGGTCAGGCGGAGGAAGTGACAACAGTTTGCGCAACCTCCAGCGCGTCGAGCATCCGCTCTAAGCCAACGCTCCGGGAGCCTTTCAGCAACACCGTGTCGCCCGGCTGAACGATCTGCGCAGCGACTGCAGCAGTGCCTTCGTCCAGTTCGTCCAAGTGGGTCACCCGATCCGGGCCCCACGACTCCGTAAGCACTCGTGCCGTAGCACTAGACAACGGCCCGATCAGCACCGCGTGGGCAATCGGCAACATTTGGTCCAAGTCGATCACCGCTCGACCAATCTCAGCGTGCAGCGCTTCGGCCTTGGCCCCGAGCTCCAGCATGTCCCCCAGAATCACGACACGCCGATCGGCATCAATCGTTAGTTCGGTGAAAGTGTTGAGGGCCGCGAGCATCGAATCCGGATTCGCGTTGTAGGCGTCGTTGTAGATTGTTATCTCGTCGAGCTTGTGGCACGTCATCCGCATCGCGACCGGCTCGCATTGGGCGAGTCCTCGTTTGATCTTTTGATTAGAAAAACCCAATTGACGCCCTACCGCGACGGCCGCCAAAGCGTTAGTAGCATTGTGCGCACCGGGCAATCTCAAGGAAAATCGATCCTTCCCGTTCACCTCAAACCACCAGGCTCCATCACTTGCGCCGCGATCCGTAAGGCGAAAATCAGCATCTTCTGCTCGGCCGAACAAGACCATCGACTGCGCCTGGCCAGGGTAGTTGCGCAGTTGCGGCGCATCGACATTGATGATGCCTACGCCATCTGATTGGAGGTGATCCAGGACCATCGCCTTTTCGCGGGCGACGTTTTCGATCGTTTCGAATCCCTCAAGATGCGCTCGACCAATGGACGTGATCACAGCGATGTTGGGCTGGGCGATACGTGCCAAGGCATTCACTTCGCCCAGCCGATTCGCGCCGATCTCGACAATGAGATATTTGTCATCACTGGTAGCGCTGAGGATGGTCAGCGGCACGCCAATGTCGTTGTTGAAAGATTTCGGAGCGGCCGTGCCGCGCATTTTCGTTGACAACACCGAGTCGATCAGGTGTTTGACGGTGGTCTTGCCAGCCGAACCGGTGATGGCGATGACCGTCGTATCAACAAGCGTCAAACGATACGCCGTCGCCAATCGCCCCAACGCCGTGCGAGTATCGTCCACAAGCAAGACCGCAGGCCCTGCTGACAGTGTTTCCTCGCTTGGCTGTCGATCAACAATCAAAAGTCCTGCGCCGGCTCGCGTTGCCTCGTCAAGGTAATCGTGTCCATCATGATGTTCGCCGCGAATCGCCACAAAAACCTTGCCGGTCAGATCCACGCGCGAATCGATCCCAATACCGTCAACGTCTACCGGCGCTTCCGGTGGCCGTACCCAGCGTCCCTTGCTCATACGGCGCAAATTCTTGGCGTAAAAGAACGTCACGAAACGCCTACCTTTGCTGCGCTTTGCGCGATGGCGTCGGCAGCGCTGCGCCGATCGTCAAAAGGTCGTTTTTGTTCGCCGATGATTTGGTACGGCTCGTGTCCTTTACCGGCGATGAGTAGGACGTCACCGGCACGACACTGCTCGATTGCGTATTCGATCGCCGCTTGACGATCCACGAGGGCCATGACGTCCGAACGGCGCGCTTCCGGAACGCCGGCCAGGATATCGTCGATGATCGCCTGCGGGTCTTCAGTCCGCGGATTGTCAGAAGTGATAATCAATTCGTCTGCGTAACGAGCGGCGACCTGAGCCATGCGAGGACGTTTGGTTCGATCACGGTCACCGCCGCATCCGAACACGACGCGCAATCGCCCCTCCTCCGGCACCAGTGGCCGCAACGCCGCAAGCACATTGTCAAGCGCATCGTCTGTGTGGGCGTAATCCACTAAGACGGTGAATTCATCGTTTGGTGTCGTGACCGTCTCAAGGCGTCCGGGCGGTGCGACGCACGATGCCAGTCCCTCGCGTAGCGCATCTTCAGTCAGCCCCATCGCCCAGCACGCGGCCGCAGCTTGAAGTGTGTTGGCAACATTGTGCTCACCAACCAACCGTAAACACACACTGAACTGCCCCCACGGCCCGCGAAAGTTCGCATCAACGTGGTCGATCGTTCGGTTATCGCACTTGGCAAAGCAATCAGCATCTGGATCGAGCAGACTTGTTCCTAGCATGCGAGCCGAACAATCACGAATCATTTCTGATGCCCTCGGATCGTCGACGTTGACGACCGCACACGCATCAGCAGATAACGATTCAAACAAACGCGCCTTAGCTTGCGCATACTCATCCATCGATCGGTGGTAGTCAAGATGATCGCCAGAGAGATTGCTGAACACCGCGATGTCAAACGGCACAGCGGCCACCCGACCCTGATCCAACGCATGGCTGGAAACTTCCAATGCTGCAGCGGCGCAACGGTTATCCACCATTATTCGTAGAAGCCGACTGACATCGATTGCTGAAGGCGTGGTGAGCGAGGCAGCCGCGGTCGTTGCCCCGTCGTAGACCCGCACGGAGCCGATCAGGCCGCAACGCACCCCCGCGCGGTTCAGCATGTGTTGAACCAGATGGGCGATCGTTGTCTTGCCGTTGGTGCCGGTGATGCCGACGATTCGCAGGGCGGTGGCCGGAGAACCGTGGAACCGTTCAGCCAACTGAGCGGCAGCCTCGGCCGGGCTTTCCGCAGTCAGCGCGACTACTCCCTCTGGGATGTTGGTAGTGTTGGCCCCCAACACAGCGACGGCCCCCTTTGATATCGCCTCTTCGATGAACGCCGAGCCGTCGGATTCCGTGCCTGCCCTGGCTACGAACAAGCAGCCCGCTGAGGCGACCCGCGAGTCCTCAACGACCGCGCAAACCTCCGTCTGCGGCGAGCCGCGAACGAGTGCGATCGGCAATCCTTCAATCAGTTCTTCGATTCTCATGCGCGCCAAAATAGCATCGCCCTCTGCAACACATATCGGGACGGTCGCACCCTGGCGCGTACAAATGACCGCGCCAATTCCCCATCAAGGCAGGATCAACATCGCGTCGCCATAGCTGTAGAACCGGTACCTCTTGGCGATAGCCTCACGATACACAGCCTTGATGCGATCCAGCCCCACCATCGCAGCCACAAGAGCTATGAGGGTCGATCGCGGCAGGTGAAAGTTCGTCAGCAATCCGTCCACAAGCTGAAAGTGGTACGGAGGCGCGATCAGCAGGTCAGTCTCGCCAATGATCGTATCAGTCAGCGATGTATGATCTGGGAGCGGCGCTGGGAGCGATTCGAGCGTCCGCACCACCGTCGTACCGATCGCCATAACTCGCCCTTGTCCCGTGGCAGAATCGCGCGATCGCTGAATCACCTCAACAACGCTCGGCTCGACCATGAACCGCTCGACATGCATCGGGTGCTCATCAAGCGTCTCGGCGGTAATCGGCTTGAACGTGCCGAGGCCGATGTCGAGAACGACGTCTGCTTGCCGCACTCCTTTGGCGTCGATTGCTGACAGGAGTTGCGGCGTGAAGTGCAGCCCCGCAGTCGGCGCCGCCACGGACCGGCATTCCCTGGAATCGGCAAACGTTGTCTGATACCACTGCCGATCCTGTGCGTCGCGAAACTTCTCCTCACCACGCGCTCGCAAAATATACGGCGGCAAGGGCGTCCACCCGGCGCGGTCGAGCATGGCCGAACCACTCTGTGATTGATCGACCTTCACCAGCCACCCCTCGGGTCGCTTTTCGACCAGCTCCAGCGGACGCTCCTGTGGTTCACCGTCAGTATTCACCAACTGAACTTGGTGACCGGGGCGCAACCGCCCATTACTGCGCAACATCACCAGCCAATGGTCTTGTTCAACTTGCTTAAGGAACAGACCTTCGACACGACCGCCGGTGTCGGCGCGCCGTCCAACCAGTCTCGCCGGCATCACCGCTGTCCGGTTGAAGATGAGCAGATCGTTCGTGCATAGATATTCAGGCAGATCGCGCACATGGCGGTGCTCGATTGCGTTGTCGCTACGTCGCATGACCAGCAGTCGCGCCGAGTCGCGCGGCTCAGCGGGGCGGGTGGCGATCAGCTCCGCAGGCAGCGCGTAATCCAGTTCGTCAACTCGAAGCGATTGTTGCATCTGTTGCATTTGTTGCGTTAGAGGCACATCCCCGACTCGTGCATCGTTGAGTCAGCACAACATGTCGCACGAACCAATTATCCACTGCCGATGCCGCTGGATCATCAATAGGCACTCAAGCGATCATCGTCGGCGTTCTTATCGGCAGCATCGTAGCTCCCGCCAACGCCACGGGACACGGTACGCCCATTGCCTCTCATAACCGTATGGAGATTGGGAATCGATTCACCACAGCCGCGGCTGAGCCCGTTCATCGGCTGGTCTACCTGACGCAAGCGAGCTTCGACTCGGCCAGGCGCTTCAACCGAGCCCGCGAAATCACCGCCGAGCCGCGTCGATGCGACCCCCGGATTTGCCATATTCGCTTGCATCCCACCGAACGAGAAATCTCGCATTTCCGCCAGGAGTTGGCGCACACGTTTCGCCCGCCGATCCGCGACGTTTTTGAGCCGTCGCGCGATTGGCTGAATCTGGACACGCCGCCCGATCCAAAATCATCACCTCCCACTGAGCGCATGTCGTACGCCCCCGACCCGATCGGCAAACCCGCCGAGCCCCGCGAGGTCCCGCCCGACGTCGCCGAGACCTTGCACATGATCAACTACTTCCAGATCAGCAACGAAGGCAGTCTGATCGACCTCCTGGTGTAGGCGAGCCCGGTTCTGTGGGTTGCCTATAACGAGTTACACGTGTCGCGTCCCCCCCGACACGTTGGCGCAAGCGGAATGGTACACTACGTTCTCTACACATGGACTCATCGCTTGCGTATCTTCCGGAGGACAAACGAGCCGAACTTAAACGGCTCAGCATGCTCATCCGCGAATCCTGCCGCGATGTCGAAATGATCATCCTCTATGGCTCTTACGCCCGAGGCGATTACAAAGAAGAAGCTGATCTCAAGCCCGATCGTAAATCGGGACACGCTTCTGATTACGACATCCTTGTCGTTACTACCATACCCGAAGCTGCCAACTCTATAGACCTCTGGAATCACGTTACCGAGAAGGCGCGAAGCCTTGGCCTGAGCACTCATCCGCGCCTCATTGCATATGACATCAATTCGCTCAACGAGCGTCTCGCTGACGGTCGGTACTTCTACACCGACATCAAGAAGGAAGGGCGCATGATGTACGATTCCGGGAACTACACACTCGCTGAAACTAAGGAGTTGTCAGCCGAGGAACGTTTTCGCATTGCGCAAGAGTATTACGATCACTGGTCCACAAAGGCGAATCAGTTCTTCGATAGTTATACCGATTCGTGTGGACGGGATCATCTGGCATTGGCCGCCTTCAATCTTCATCAGACCGCAGAAGCGTTATACAAAACGATTCTGCTCGTCTTCACGGGTTACAGCCCCAACGAGCACTGGCTAGCGGAACTGGCCCGAATGGCCGCGATGCACGATGAGTCGATTCTCGAGATCATCCCTCAGGAAACGGACGAAGGAGAAGAAGGACGGCTCTTCAAGCTCCTCGATTACGCCTACATCGGTGCGCGTTATGACCCCAAATACACCATCACCGCTGAGGAGCTGGATTATCTCTCCGACGGTGTACGCCAACTAATCGAGCGCACCGAATCCCTCTGCACCACCGAACTCAAACGCATCAAACCATGAAACGAGAGATCACAAAAGCAGCAGAGGACACGGAGAATACGACCTGTTCAACTGTCTCCTTTCATCTTTTCTGGCGCTTCGCCTGCTATCATCCCACCATGGATCCAGGGGCTATTTCGAGTCTGCAGCACGCGCAGCCAGCGGGTGCAGGAGGCGAGTGAAAGAACAACTATGAGCATCTTGCAAAACACACTCGATCCGATCGAATTCGGTGTCGAGGATTCCCAGGCCACGTTCCCTGCTTGCTGAATGCGGAGCATGTGAAGACGACGTAAGGTGGTTCGATGACAGAGCTTGAAGTAACTCTCTGGGCAACTTGTGTGGGTGCAGCGGTCGGCAGCCTGTTCTCAGTACTCGCGATGATATTGAACTCGCGACTCACTCAAGGTCGCGAGCGTCGTCAGCAGGTCTGGCAGACAGAAATCAACAGAATCGTCGACCTGGAAGAACGTGCGGGACAACTCGCCGAGTTGGTTGGGAGTTACCGCACACCCGAAGAGGTCCGGCAAGACGCAGCACTCGCAATGAGGCGCCTCGAATCGGACGCAGGTCGCTTCCGTCGGCATACGCCAATCATGCAAGCAATTCGTGATCTCCACAACGGATTATCGTGCCTGATCGCTGACAAGCAGCGCAGGGCGGACTGCCGCCAGTCAAGTGCCGAGGTCAGCGCTCTGTACGACAACCTACTGGTCGAATGTGACAAGGTGACAGGAACACGGAAGATTTGATGGACTCTCCTGAGTACTTCATGTCGCGTACTCGCGCCATCCATGTCGTGTGGACGACCTACGGTACATGGCTACCGGGTGACACCCGTGGACATTGGTCGCCCTTGCTCGATTTCTACGGGCGACTCAAACGAGTTGGACATCAACTGAATCTTCCCGATTCTGAAACACATCGTCATGCGCGCTCGATCATGAAAGAACCGGCCAAGACATTGTCCGGCGAGGATTCGGAGATCGTGGCGGGTGAAATCGGCCGGCAGCTTTCCCCCGGCATGCCGGGGGCTATGTGGAACGTTCACGCGGCCACGATCGAGCTTACGCATGTGCATCTACTGTTCGGTCGATTGCGCGACGACATCGGTACAGTCGTCGGACGGCTCAAGAGTCGGACGAGCAGCGTAC